>JABDJE010000092.1 GCA_013002625.1 Saprospiraceae bacterium
GCCCTTTGCTGTGTGTCATTTAAGGCAACGCCCTCAATAATTTGCCGCTCTAATCGTCTTAGGTTGCCCATCCGTAGAATAGCGATGTTCGTATAATCTGAAGTGTCGTTGAGGTGTTCAAGACTTAATTGTAGGGCAGCTTCTGAATTTCCGTTAATGAGCTCCTTCTTCATGGCCTTTTTCAAGTCTTCGGAGGTTATTATTTCTAAATCACTTACAGGTTCTTCGGGCACCTCGATTTCACTGACAGGTCCTCTCGCGACTATTTCCTCAACAGAAGAAGGGAGAGGAGAAGGCGACTCAGCAGCATTTGGTTTAATAAAATAAAATTCGCCATTTTGGTGTCCGACGTTTCTCACAGGTTGACAATTTGGTACTTGGTCACCATTATCAACTACTCCTTCGCGAACATTGACCCATAACTGTGAAATGCTCAATAAATCCTTTGGATAACATTTTAATTGAGTGAAAAGGCTTTTTGCAAACGGACTGTATTCTCCCTTTACTCCATCGCCTACAGGTTCTATTTGACCCGAAGTCATAACCCATCGTGAAGGCATTTCATAAAACCTTTCCGCTGCTGCACTTCTTTCATGAGACAACAAGGCTCCGGAAAAACAGGCATCGACAATCATGAGTACATGATGTGCTTTTACATCGGACATCAATGCCAACACTTCATAATTGGCCAGGTATGTATGTCGTTTGTCTTGAACTGCATCATATGGGATCCAATAACCTTTTCGATGAACCAATTGGCCATGCCCGGCAAAGTAAACAACCAGGTTATCATCTTCGGTTAATTCTGTAATTAGTTGATCAAATGCAGCGATAATCCCTTCTTGAGTGGCCTCTTCGTTTATAAGACACCTGGTATGGTCAAAGCCATAATAAGTTTTAAGAATTTTTTCAAATTCCTCAGCATCCCGCACCGCATTATTGAGTTTTCCAATTGTTTCAGGATAGTTATTAATCCCAATGGCCAACAAATGATTTGTCTTTCCAAATGGATCTTTTCCTTTTCCATTATTTTTCGGTTTGACCCTTATCGATCCTCGTTTTGTCATTGTATATTTTTTGGTCAATAGTATAAATAGTGATTTTAGTCGCCGTAATCAAAAACATCCGCTTAAAGGAGAATTTGTGATGCTTGGTATTTTTCTTCCCAATCACTTCTCTAATATAGTCAGCTACTTTTTTAATTTCATGAGCATTTGTGTTTCTTTATAAAAGAGATATCAGAAAAACCACATTTTCTTTTAATTCCACATTAAATAATCTTTCCAATTCATGGTCCTACATTATTAATCAAACCCAGTTCGCACAGCAATGGCAAAAATCCTATCTGCTTTAGAATATGGATTATTGTCAGGAGTCAAAATGGGTTATCTCATTGCTTTTTAAAATGCTATTTGCCCTGCTGGCTTCACCCAGTTTATTTTCAGGATCATGAATTGTTAGTCTCTTTCGCTTTTATTGCTTCTATAAACCGATCTCCGATTTTTTTAAACCCTTCATCACTGGGGTGTATTTCATCATACCACTCATTGTCAAGGACAAGGGTGCGCATATCGAGATAGGTGACCCTTTCGTAAGTGTCGGCCAATGTCTCAAGATCCTCATTGAAATTGTCGACGAGGAACTTGATTAATCGTTGTCTATCATGTGCATCTTTCATTCCAGCCGCGATCATATATTTGTTAACCCAACCATTTCTTATAATTGTAGGATCGCTATGATGAGCCTTGATAGTGGCATAGCCGTGAACAAAAATATGTTTTATGAAGACGTGCTTTGACAAGGCGTCAAAGAAAAAAATGAATAGTTTTTTTAATTGTTTACGAACACTAATGTACTTGTTCATTAATAGGTATTCCTCCGGTTCTTTTCCAACGCCAACCCCTTCTTTGAGGATGACCTTAACTTCGGGACCGATTACATCATTCCCACCTCCACTGATCAGCACATAATCTGGTTTTAGCTTTTTCGCCTCCTTTAATAATTGGCCGCTTTTCTTATATTCCATCAATTCCGCACCAGCCGCCGCCAGACTTCGTGTAGGATATGTGCGCATCACATAGTCCAATGTATCTTTTACGAGAAATGGATATAAGAACCACGAATCTCCTTCTGCCAGAATTGTTGGAGCATCAGGCAATATCTTTTTGGCTTTTCGAAATCTTCGATAGCGCAATTTATCATCCAGGTAGTTAGCAATATCCATTTTAGAAATTCTAAAACCTCTACTTGCTACAGCTGGACCATGAGCACTTTCTAATTTCTCACTTTCAATAGCAAAGCCAGCCTTTTTGGGTCTGAAATATAACTTGCTAATGAAAGGGCCAATCTTTTCATTTTTTATATATAAATCCCAACGCTCATCCAAATGCCCACTAACCATATTATATTCCGGGTTGAGCAAATTAAGTGTTGTCGTAAAGACTTGCCACTTTTCTTTTTTCCTTCTCACAATACCTCTCGGCTTAATGCTCCCTCTGGCTCCGCTACGTGTGGCCAAGCCTGTGGTATCGATTAATGGGTGCGGAAGGGCAGGTTGTTGTGCATCAATTAAGAGCGTACTAAAGTCTTCTTTATTGCTGACGATAAACTTCAACCGTACCGGATTACTTTTCCAATTATAAACTTCCTTATAAGATGGTAATGTAATAGTAGCTTGATCTGAGTTTTCAGGAAGCAAAACTTCCTGACCGGGTTCTAGTTTAATAACATGATTCTCAATAAGACTGTCAATTTCAAAATCTGAATCTAAGGCCAGGCATGCCACAAATAGATCCTCGTTAGTTGTATTTGTTATGCGTAAATTGAAATAGGCAGTCCACTCATTTTCTTCATCTGTTCTTTCTATTGGGAAAAGATCAATGTCGTGATCTGCATAATTGGTGTCCTCCCAATTTCGATTTCCCTCAGGGTCCAGATTAACAGCAATCGGGATTTTATTGAATGACCCCGGGTTGTTTAATGTGTTGAAATGATGCCAGGCTTTGACGTACTTAATTTGATTTACAACATGGTCGCGAAGTATTAGATGTTCATCCAATAAATCCAACTGTTCATTTAGAGGGCGGTAGTGGTCTCCGGGGTAATTTAGATATAGAGTTTGATTAAAAATGGAAAATTCGAAATTACAATTTTCGACATTTCCTTCTTGAATGTTATCCTCGTTGGCCAAAATGTCTTTCAGGCTTTTTTCAACAATAGGATCTTCATCCAGATTATTTATGTAAATCCTTAAAGGAGAATAAGTCGTTTTACAAATAGCCGGGTACGTATTGGATTTGTTTATTGCTGACAGTTTTTCCTTTGGAATATCAACTAACGCATACTCGGGCAGGGCTTTAGTAATAATTGCAGAGATCGTTTGATGAGAAGGAATGGTTATTTCAATCTCCATTTCTTCGCGTATGCCCAACAGTGCTCCCTGAGAAAAAGTCCAACCATCTTTTTTATTATAGATGATAACTGCTTCTGAAGAAGTTGAATCTATCTCCAACCCTAACCAGGGGCTCATCTGATCCATAGGGCCACTGCCTATGACACGAACGAGAGGCGTCTGGTGAACCTTAGTAATGTTGCGGATACTTATTTTAGCATATCGACCAATGTCGTAATAAGAAACAGCATTGTTTTTTTGGCCCAATAAACCCAATAGGTAGCGGGTAAAAACACCCCCTTGTTCGTCCTCCCAGGCTGATTCTGATGATAAGGCAGCAGAGAGATGAATATGATTTTTATTAGGAATTTGTTCTGATAAGCGGGTTGACTTAAAAATGGAAAGATCACTAAACTCTTCTTTGAAGATGAATGATGTTTCCTTTCTTGCCTCAAAACTCCGGGCAATTCTTCTTTTGCGCATTCCGCTTTCGAAATTTTCAGGGGCCAGAGTCCTTGTCATATCACCGGAGTGGCAACAATCAAAGACAGTGACAAGGTGGGGATTAGTTTCAATTGTCGAAAAGAGATATCTTAACTCTTTATCGGCTAAAAGGAAACCCTCCTCTTCAAAATTGTCAGTATAACAAATTAGACATTCGAGAAGTCCATCGTGTTCCTCAATAAACAATCCATTTGTGCGCTCCTGGCCACCATGTCCGCTATAATAGATAAAGAAAGTATCGTCATCGGTTATCTGCTTAGAAATTGTTTTGATGCTTTGGACGATGTTAGCCTTAGTAGCTTGACGATTGAGCAAAGTTATTGGTAAAGGGATTTGCACACCATTGCGGCCAAGGTCGTCTAAGTAATTTGTAACCTTTGCTACATCTTTAACACAACCAAACAATCGATTTGGAGCGGGATATTCATCAATCCCAATCAGCAGTGAAAATATTTTTTGGTTCATCAGGTAGTTTTTGCAGGAATCAATAAAGTTAACACGTTAAAAAAATGAGTCAAACCACTAAAGGTTGATAAAATAGTCTGTACCCGAGAAGGTTTAACGTCTAAAAAGGTACACCGACCCAAAACCCAAACACACAAATTCATTCTAACTCAATGGAATGGACAAAAGGAGCCAATAGAATTAGTTATAGTTTATGAGGTTGGTTTCAAAGACAATGTTCTCGGATAGCCAAACATATTTATCATTGAAAAATATGCTAAGAATCTAACTCAGGCAATACTGAAATTTAAGTATTGTGCCTTTGATTATATTCTTAAAACAACCCTTTTATAGACATCTGGTTTGACTCAACATTTCAATTGACAAGATCAGAGAAAACGATAAGCCCTGGTTATAATAATTGAATATGCAGTTATTATCTGGTTATCGGTGCTTAACTAATGATTATAGAAAAAATAGAGGCAGGAATACTTAAAGGTGTTAGATATGTTATTCAAGGCTTTTGGGTTTTAAAACAGAAAGAAGAAACTTCTATCCTTTATTTTCTAAAAACAGGAGCATTATTATTAGGCCGGAGGCGCATTATTATAACGTACCAAAAAGTAAGGATCTGACCATTATGATTTATTACAAAATGATTTTTTGCTTTGAAATAAAAAGAAAAGTTAAGATAATTCAAATCAAAAAACTTTGTTAAAGTGAATACTTGTACAATTATTTCTAAAAGCTGGTGCGTATTTTAATTGTTGTTCAATTATTGTTTAATTACTTATACGAATGATTATGAAAGCCTTCCTACTGTTTTCTCTATTGATGATAGCCTTTTATGGTTTTGCACAACAGTCAAACACGGAAATTAATACTCATTATATTAAACACATGAAAGACCCTTCAGACAAGATTACCCAAGGGTTCGGACCATTAACCCAGAATTCAAGGGAGCTCACAACAAAAATAAAAACAGTCCATGTAACTCATGGAATACGCTATCAGATCACTAACAGTTCTGCGGGGGACTTTGTAACGATAGTGGCAGAAGAAAATATTATGCCGTTTGTCCAAATGATTGAAGACGGAGACTACATGTCTTTTGCTCTATCGGGATCTATAGAGTCCGACGAGGGAATACTTATAATTATGAATAACAAAAACCTTAGCGACCTATTGGTGAAGGATGGTGCCGAAGGAGAGGTGTTGCTTACGGAATGTGAGAATGTGTCCATAACAGTAATGGGTGGTTCTGATATGAAATTAAAAGGTAGTACAGAAGAGTTGGACCTTTTTGTTAAAGGGGGCAGCAATCTCGATGGGCGTAAATTTCATGTTGCCAAAGGAAATGTAGCCGTTAAAGGCGCCTCTGAGACAACTATTGCAATAAGTGAGTCATTAAAGGCACACAGTGAAAATGGGTCGGTTCTGATATATTTTGGAAATCCGGAAGCTACAACGATCACGGAAAAATTGGATGGGAAGGTATTTCACAGAGAATCAGATTAATTTCTTATTGTAATACAAGTGAAGCGAAAGAGCAAACAAATCTGTTCCATATTCAAATTATTGCTTTGCTTAAAAAAGCTGTTTGACCTACCATATTATCAAGTGTAGCCCATTTCATTGATTCCAGGCAATCGTCTGAAATCCATTAAATTAACCGCTTGCTTATTGTAGTACACCTTAAATAAACCAAGGATAAAAACGACGTGGCCATAAATCATCCCTATATTAGTATCGATTCAACATACATCTCCGATCATTGAAGAATAGCCATCGGCCATTATTTATAATTTCGATTTTATTGATGGGGTTACAGATCCTGAAAGGGTCTGTAGAAACTGTAACATTAAATCAGGAATTTAGAAAATTAGAGCTTCTTCCGTATATCACTTATTTTATTCCGGATAATAAAACCGATAAGATTCAAAGTCCGAATGATCTGCCTTTAACTGTATTTCAACCACTTTTAAAGGTAAGCGCTCCACTTTCAGGGGAGAATGCCTGGTTACATTTTAGTATTGACAAAAACGAATATACTGATGATGTCATCTTAGTTACGCGTCTTGGAAATTATCAAAACGCTTTTACGCTTTACGTGGAAAACAGTTCGGGAGGATGGAATAGAAGTGAATATGATTATAGAAGTAGTATCAAAGACCGGGAGTTTTCAACGGGAGAAGCAGCTTTGCGCATAAAGCTGGAGAAAGACCAACAAAATATATTGCTGCACATACATTCCGCAAAGTGGTTTACGTCTGATTGGATCCTTTTTTCTCCTGAAAGTTATCGGTCTCATCGCAACTTAACAAAAGCTTTGTTATGGTTCTATATATCACTCATTCTCATTTTTTGTATTATTTCTCTAGCTTCATCCATCATTTTCCGAGCAAGACTTCCAGCCATATTTGCTGTATATGCTTTATCGATGGGGCTATATATTTTGCTGGAATCTAATAAACTGACAGAGCTGTTTTTTCCAAATCATATGTCCATAGGCCATCTATTGGGAGCTTATATATTAGGAATCTTAACGTTCTCAAGCACGATTTACTTTCGAGAAATATGTAAAAATGGCATATTACCAAAATGGCTGAATCGTTCTTTTTTGTTTCTTATCATTCTGACAATTATTTATTTAATAACTGTGGCCCTGGGAATTGTCAAAGGCGTGAGTGTTTTTTCGATGTTACTTTTTTATTTCATGAGTATCCTGTTTATCTGGGGAGCCTGGATCAACTTTCGTATAAACACACCCATGCGATGGATTCTGGCCGGAATATTTATCATGATAATAAGTGGAACACTTATAGACTTTCATGCGCAAAACTTCATCTATGCCCCTTGGAGTTATTATACGGTAATACCTGCGTTAACTATTGAACTCATCTTTGTTGCTATTGGTACCTTATTGGCCGTCAATGTAGAGCGGAAAAAATTAATTACAACCCGAGACCAAAATATCAAACTTAAAGACAATGTATCACGCCTTCAGACAGAAGTTGATCATACCATGACGGCCTACCAGGCTTTAGTCAATCGAAGTGGCAAAGAGACTTTAGAGGCCCCTGAATCCTATTTCGAAAATCCCTTGTCGGCCAGAGAATTTCAAATCCTACATTTACTAAGCACCTCTAAGTCCAATCAAGAAATAGCCGATCAGTTACACTTATCGAGAAATACGATTAAGACTCATCTGAAAAAAATCTACTTAAAGTTGGACGCCCATGACCGGAAGGAAGCTGTAGAAAGAGCAAAAGAATACAAGCTTTTATAATTCCGAAATTATAAAAGCTCCTGTGAAAAATATAGAAATTGCACCCACCTATTTAATTGTAACCTGCAAGGGGTGATGAAAATCACCCACCCATAACTAACACATATTCAAGGAGTTAGATATTTATCGCTATCCGGGTGAATGATATCACCCACATAATTCTAAAAACCTTTTGCCCGGCACCTCACCTTTGATTCAGCAAGCGAAAAGCCTACAACCCCTTTTACCTATTCAATTTAAGATAGGAGAAAAGGATGGGTTGTAAAACTTAACTGCTTCATGTTCTTTAGAGACCAGAGGTGGTGGCAGGGTGATCGTGTTCACCCTGCTTTTAATTACAATTTGACCCAAAGCGAAAAAATCCAGTTATGATCACATTACAGGAAATAAAGAAAATATCAGTCCGCGAAACAGAAGTGCTTCATTTGATAGCCAGTGAGTTTACGATAAAAGAAATAGCAGCTCACTTGTTTATCTCTCCGCACACGGCAATTTCGCACCGCAAAAATCTGATGGATAAATGGGCGGTTAAAAATACAGCAGGTTTGGTAAGGAGGGGATTCGAACTTGGTGTCCTGAAGGTTTAATTCATTAATAAGTTAGATCAGATTAAGCCCAGGCGTGATGGTTGAAACGCACTTATAAAATTAGAATGATGAAAGGAAAAATGTTCAGATATAAAATTAAAATTATGAGAAAGCTAATTCTTGGGATGCTAACCTGCATTTGTTTTTTTTCGATTAACCAAGTTGTGATTGCGCAGAATATGGAGGTTGATGGTACGGCCAGACTCACCGTATTGGACATGGATACGATATCTACTGATATTGTTGTCCGACAGGGAGATGGCACACTGGCAATCTCAGACATAACAGAAGTGAACTGCCCTGGGGGAAGAGAAGCAGAAGGGTCCTTTTATTTAGGAAAAGATACCCTTGGCGGAATTGTATTTCACGTTTATACGGGAGATGATGGACAACAGCATGGGTTAATAGTATCTAAAACTGAAAATGCTGCTGTCAAGTGGCAAAATACTGCAATCCTTATTGGTGCCGACCGCACATGGGATGGAGATTTTAACACAGGATTGATGACAGACAGCCCTGCAAAAGATTGGGTGACTGCCAATTTCAGCGCAGAAT
>JABDJE010000103.1 GCA_013002625.1 Saprospiraceae bacterium
TGCACAGTTTTCTCACCTTTCTCTTCTTTAAACATACCAATCAAATTATTATCACCATCAAACAAAATGATCATAGACCCCGATTCTTCATTCTGTTGCATTGCAAAGAGATCACTTCCCTTTGAATAGAACATTGTTGATTGGGTTTCTTTGCCTTCATAATCCACCATTTCCACATCCATGTACAAATCAAATGTATACGACTCTGGTAATTTATCTGAAGCATCAAATGATTGGATCATACCGTCGTAACGGGCATTGACCTTTGTCCAGTCGACCTCACCATTCTCCAATGTATCCTCAGCATAATAATCTTTAACCATATTATCAAACGCTTTATCAATGGGCTTATAGGCCGCTCTGACAATAGCATTTGAAACTTCCTCAACGATTCTATCCTCAACCTTCTTCATCATCTTTCGCTCAGCCTCCCTTTGAATCTTTTTGAAAAGTTGGGCCTCAACACCTGTGGATACGCATAATAGCGTAACAAATAATAGAAATTGAAATTGTTTCATTTTTATAGCTTGTTTACTTTAAATATTGATTCATTTTTTCCAGATCATCTTGAATTTGCTGTGCCACAATATGGTAAGCATGATAAAAGCTATCCTTCGTCGCATTAACTTTGGCTTTGGACTTTTCTACGGTAGATATCTTATCTTCTAACTGCTTTGCCTCATTTTCCACCTCTTTGCTCAACTGCTCTATCTGCTTTTTCTTATTAGAAATCGAAAGCTCCAGACTTTTTATCTGATTCGTATGGTCTTCATTGTGTCTTTGTATCTGTTTGCGAAAAGCTTCCAGAAATTTATTTTCTTCTTCCTTAAGAATTTTAATATAATGCCCTGCACTGTCCTTGAGGCTTGCCGCAGAAGCACCCATCGTTTGAGCCATGGCTAAAGTAGATTTGAATTTCGTGGCTTCGTCCATCTCCATTTTAGCAAGGTTTTGAAGTGCTTGTTTATATTCCAAATAATCGAAGCCTTCCAGGTTCGCCTCTTCAATAGCGCCCAACAACCTATTGATGAATTTTTCATCCACCTTTCCCTTTGGAGGATTGTCTTTATCAAATACAGGCTTTTCAATTTTAATGTTGGATGGCGTATTTGTTTGTGGCTCAACTGTTGTTGGACCATTCTGGACTTGTGTTTGCTTTCCAGTATCTTCATCCTCGATGATGAAGAGCGATTTGAGTTTCTTAAACATCTGATATCTTTAATTAGAGCTTGTAAAGATATATTTAAGTATTATTATACGCCACAATAAATAAGGTCCTATGTATGTATTTGATTATGATATTCGTGTTAGATATGCCGAAACAGACAAGATGGGTTACCTCTTTTATGGTCATTATGCAAATTATTATGAAATTGGACGGGTTGAAGCCTTTAGGGCATTGGGCCTTAGATATAAAACAATGGAAGATGACCACAATATAATGATGCCTGTTGTAAACATGGATGTACGTTATATTGCGCCAGCATATTATGATGAAACCATAAAAGTCCGAAGCACTCTAAAGGAATTACCTACAAAAATGATCACTTTTGACCATGAGTTGTTTAACTCTGAAGACAAGCTCATAAACAAGGCAAGAGTCAAATTATTCTTTGTAGATATGTTAAGTGGCGAAAGGATTTCAGCACCTGAATACCTTGTCCAAGCCCTATTAAAATATTTTGATGACTAAGAAGAATTCAAAAGGCTGGTTTTTGTTTCGATATCTGGTCGTGCTGACCAAAAAATATTCCCTACCTGGATTTTCAGGTGTGCCTATCTATAATGTCCTGACATTTATATACGATGAAGCCATGAATGACGATATCGTTACAAGGGCCAATTCAGTAGCATACAGCTTTTTTTTATCCCTTTTCCCAGCGATTATATTCCTTTTCACACTTTTACCAATGTTTCCAGTAACAGCGGATTATCTGTCTCTATTCAGGGAATCGACATCCGGTTTTCTCCCGGCTGAAGCCCATGCTTACCTCTTCCGAGTTATCGAAGGTGTGGCTTCCATCAAGAGAGGGAGTCTCCAATCTTTAGGTTTTTTATTTGCTGTGATCTTCTCCAGTTCAGGCATGCTTACCTTAATGTATGGGTTTAATAAAAGTTATGAACGGGTGTTCAAGAAACGAAATTATTTCAAAAACAGATTGGTTGCCATTCTGTTGACCATCCTTCTGGGCAGCCTCTTCCTAGTCTCAATGTTCATGATCATTTTTGGACAACCGATCTTAGAGGTCGCTATTGAAAAGCTGAATATCCAGAACACTGGAATTATATTCACGCTGATTAAATGGATATTGACCACATCAATTATTTACCTCGGAATTACCTTAATCTATAGATATGGTTCTGCAATGACCAAACGCATCAGATGGTGGAATACTGGTGCCGTTCTGGCTACAATTCTATCCATCCTTTCATCATTAGTCTTTTCATTTTTCATCAATAGTTTTGGCCAGTACAATGAAATATATGGATCGATAGGTGCACTCATCGTATTACTTATCTGGTTACAAATAAATGCTTTTGTTATTCTAGTAGGTTTTGAATTAAACGCCAGTATTGCCGTTAATAAAGCCAATGTGCTTTAAATCAATCAGACCACTTCAGCAACAGTAAAAATACTTCCCGTCACAAGGATCAAGTCTCCATTCGAACTCTTTTGCTTTGCGAAATACAGACCACGTCTCACAGAACTATAAGACCGTCCATTCAAGCCATATTTCGAAGATTGCTTCTTCAATGTCTGTCGATCCAGCGCACGTGGCACCATAGCCTGAACAAAGTAATATCTGGCCTCTTTTGGAAAAAGTGGCAAGACCTTCTCTAAATCCTTGTCCTTCACTACACCCAAAACGATATGTAAAGAATCGAAATCAATGTTTTCGAGTTGATTAAATAGAATTTGTAAACCCTCATAATTATGTGCACTATCAGCCAATACCTTT
This sequence comes from Saprospiraceae bacterium, assembly GCA_013002625.1. GTDB lineage: Bacteria > Bacteroidota > Bacteroidia > Chitinophagales > Saprospiraceae > RFSX01. The sequence continues at coordinate 2,961 of JABDJE010000103.1, forward strand.
GGCTCTGAAGACAGCCATTGGAATCGACCATAGAAACCCCAATGGGGTAATTGTTTAAGCCAGACTTCTTCCATTTTACGCTGAGATATCCGAGATAAAATCTGATTGAGGACATGAAATGCAGTGTTTGCATTTTCCAACAGATAGGCTGGATTCGCTTTTTTGAATTTAGAGGACCACTTCACTGGATCATCATCGGCCCATGATATTGTTGCCTTTTTCTTTGAAGCAATTGAGGTGAACACGCCTTCACATTCGGCCTGTCTTTTGCCGATTATTACAGGTACATTCTTTTTAATTATGCCTGCTTTCTCCCTGGCGATTTTTTTAAGTGTGTTCCCTAGAAACTCAGTGTGGTCAAAACCGATATTGGTGATCACAGACAAGATTGGCGTAATAATATTGGTGGAATCCAATCTGCCACCAAGCCCAGTTTCTATAACAGCAAAATCCACTTTCTCATCTTTAAAATGGTTGAATGCCATAGCAACAGAAATTTCAAAAAAAGATGGCTTCAATGAAGATTCAAAAACCTTTAAGTCCATCAGTAAATTGACAAATCTTGTCACCTTCTTTTTGGGAATCATTGCCCCATTTACGCGTATACGTTCTCTGTATGTTCTATAATGCGGAGATGTGTATAACCCCACTTTATAACCCTGAGCAGCCAGGACAGATGCTATAAAAAAAGATGTAGATCCTTTACCATTTGTTCCTGCAATATGGATAGCTTTGAAGGCTTTATGCGGATGCCCTAGAACGGCATCAAGGAATTTAATATTCTTGAGGTCTTTTTTAAATGCTTTAGGACCAATACGCTGAAACATTGGTAATTGCTTAAATAAAAATGATTCAACCTCCTTGTATGTTCTTAACTTCATCTGCGTGTTAAAGACACAAATAAATGCCAAAAAAATATGATTACATAATAGCAGGCGCAGGATTATCAGGTCTCAGTTTGGCCTACCGAATGCGTAAGTCTGCATCTCATCAGAACGCATCTTTATTGTTATTGGATAAGGACACCAAAGAAAGGAATGATCGTACCTGGTGTTTTTGGAGCAAGAAAGAGGATCTATTTGATGAGATTAATTATAAGGTTTGGCCCAAAATTCAATTCGCTGATTCAGAGATCAATCAAACCTATAACATTGATCCTTATAAATACAAAATGATTCGTGGCATCGATTTTTACAAACATGTCCTGTCATTTCTAAATACTTGTGACAAGACAGATTTTGTTAGTTCGGGAATTGAAAATATTGAAGAAACAGCATCAGAGGTCATTATCACAACAAGTAATGAAACCTATTCTGCGCCCTGGGTTTTCAAAAGCTATTATGATAATCTTGATTTTTCTAAAAGCAATTTTGTCTGGCAACATTTTAAGGGATGGATTATTAAAAGCGAATTACCTGTATTTGATAAAGACAAAGCCATTTTCATGGACTTTAGAGTCCCGCAGGATGATGAAACACGCTTCTTTTACGTTTTACCTTTTAATGAAAACGAAGCGCTTGTAGAGATAGCTGTTTTTTCAGAGGCAATACCAAAGCCGTCATTTTATGACCCATTTTTAAAAGAATACATCAAAGAAAAGCTGGAAATAAATACCTACGAAATTGTTGAAGAAGAACTGGGTGCCATACCTATGACAGATTATAATTTCAATAAAATAAAATCAAACAAAGTTATCCATATTGGCACTTCTGGCGGACAGGTGAAAGGATCCAGTGGATATGCTTTTTATAGAATACAGGAAGAGATGGACCGCCTGATGGGTTATATAAATCAGAATAAATTAGCCGACTATAAACGACCCATAAACAGGTACCATTTTTACGACAGGATATTCCTAAATGCGATTCTAACAGGCAAAACAAATGGGGCAAAGGTATTTGGCAAGCTTTTCAAAAAGCTAAGTCCTCAAACCATATTTAAGTTTCTGGATGAAAAAGGGAGTTTCTTCAATGACCTGATTGTCTTTACAGCTCCGCCTACCTGGCCGTTTACCAAAGCATTTTTTCAGGAGTTATTCAAGCGATGATTATTCTGGAAACAGAAAGATTGATCATGCGTCCTCCAATTGCAGAAGATGCACAATTCATATATCAGTTGAATACCGATCCAGATGTGATCCGCTATACCCCAGATCAACCGTTTAAAAATATTGAGGCTGCTCAGAATTACATTACGAAAAATAACCAGTTCAATAAAAATAGAATGGGTCGTTTTTCAATTTTTCTGAAATCCGACAAAAGCTTTATTGGATGGTGTGGATTACAACTAGGCGGGCTCGGTCGCGTCGACCTGGGATACCGATTAACAAAAGCTGCCTGGGGAAAGGGATACGCGACTGAAAGTGCTGTATGCCAATTAGAATATGGATTTACAACCCTAGGCCTGGAAGAAATAATCGCATTTTGTTTGCCGGATAACCACGCGTCCATCCGAATCATTGAAAAGCTGGGCTTTAAATTCGAAAGCGATGTAATTGATCGTGGTAACATGGTTGGGGTCTATGTCCAAAACAAATCTGACTACCTTTCAAACTTCAAGATTTAATATTGGATGGCTTTTTCTCCTATGAATTAAGCTTATTTTTGCACCCTGCATTATGGAAAGTAAAAAGCGTGTCATATTCTATCTTATCGACGGAGCCCGTCCTGATATACTCAATAAATTAGTCGATCAGGAAGCGCTTCCGAATATTGCTCAATTTCTTATTAAGGAAGGGTCCTATGTAAAAGGGACAACATGCTTTCCTTCTACAACGGGTCCGGCGTATCTGCCATTTTTAACAGGTGCTTCACCAGGTGACCACCATATAACAGGTATCAGGTGGTTTGATAAAAAACAATATTTCGAAGGTCGATGGGGACGTAATGCGATGCGCAGTTACTGTGGATATGAGGCAAAGTATTTTAATGATGACATGAACCCTCAATACCCTTCACTATTTGAAACCTATGAACATGGTTACAATATCTACAATATGGTTACCAAGGGGGTTAAGGAAGAAAATGATGTTACTGCAAAAGGAAAATCAAAACTCTATTTTGACGCACACTTTAAGCATAAACACCATAAAGTGGATGAGCTCGGGCACGAAAAACTAATGGCCTCCATCGAAGAGGATTTCGAATTTATTTTTGCTGTCTTCCCAAGTATTGACTGGGATTCGCATTCTTATCATTATGAAGATCCCAAAACTATAGAAGCGTATAAATTGGTGGACAGGTCGTTGGGTGAACTTGTTGCCAAGTTAAAGGCGCAAGACAAATATGATGAGACACTTATTGTCATGGCAAGTGATCATGGGTTGACTTCCACTCATACCCATTTGGATCTTGGTCGATTCATGAAAAAGAATGGGTATCGGGTATTGGAATATCCTTCTGTCTGGAGTTTATTTCCAAAAGTAGCTGTCTTCATATCTGGCAACTCATTTGCAACATTGACATTCCTGGATCAAAAGCCGCTTTACTTTAAAGAAGCTTTGATGCACAAACATGGTCATGTGATTAACAATCTTGTGAATGACCCCGCTATTGATTTTGCTGTTGTTCGGAAATCAGAGTCCGCATTGACGGTAATCAATTCAGAGGGTGAGGCAGATATAGATATCAAAGGAGAATTGATGAAGTATACACCGGTATCAGCTGA
>JABDJE010000108.1 GCA_013002625.1 Saprospiraceae bacterium
ACAAGTTCTGATGGCATTGCTAATGCCGATTGGTGGAAGACCTTAGGTGCCGATGGCCACCAATCAGCCACCGAACCGGGGAATCCTGACATTACCTATGGCGAGTTTCAACAAGGCGTTTTATTCCGTATTGATCAGACCACGCGCGAGATCGTTTCTATACAACCGCAACCGGGAGAAGGCGAACCCTATGAACGCTTTAACTGGGATGCACCTATTCTGGTAAGTCCGCATAATCCAACACGGCTCTATTTTGCTTCTCAAAGGGTTTGGAAGTCGGAGAACAGGGGTGATGATTGGACGGCAATTTCGTCCGACCTTACCTTAAATCAAGATCGCATTACCTTACCTATGTATGGCAAGCAACAAAGCTGGGACAATGCGTGGGATGTAGGTGCGATGTCCAATTATAATACCATTACTTCTTTGGCGGAATCGCCAATACAGGAAGGACTCATTTATGCAGGAACAGACGATGGCATCATTCAGGTTACTGAAAATGGTGGCAGTTCCTGGCGAAAAATTACCTTAGGATCGATCAAAGGCTTACCGTCAATACCATTTGTAAACGATGTTCGTGCCGATCTGTTCGACGCCAATGTAGTCTATGCTGCTCTAGATAATCACAAATATGGTGACTATAAGCCCTATCTCATAAAAAGTTCAGACAAGGGGAGAAGTTGGACCTTGATCAATGGAGACTTACCAAAACGTCTTTTAACATGGCGATTGGTTCAGGATCATATGGATAGAAATTTAATTTTCGCAGCGACTGAATATGGCATTTATTTTACCAAGAATGGCGGAACGAACTGGATCCAACTGAAGGATGGATTGCCAACAATATCTTTTAGAGATCTTACCATTCAACGGCGGGAAAACGATCTCGTTACAGCCTCTTTTGGAAGAGGATTCTATATACTTGACGATATTTCGCCACTACGTAGTTTTAACAATGCGACCTTAACTGCTGAAGCTACTTTATTTCCGGTAAAAGATGCCTATTGGTATCGACCATCAAATCGTGTTGGAAGCCAGGGTGATGGTGAGTACATTGCTAAGAATCCGCCATTTGGGGCCATTTTCACTTATTATATGCCTGATAAAGTGAAGTCCTTAAAAGATGAACGAAAGGCTAATGAAAAAAAGAATGGATCAGGGTTTCCGGGCTGGGACGCCATTGAAGCAGAAAACAGGCAAGATGGTCCTGATATTCTATTGGTCATAAAAGATGAAAACGGCAGAACCATTAATACAGTTAAAGGCACTAATAAAAAAGGATTTAATCGGGTGAACTGGAGATTGAATTATCCGAACAAAAGCGGTGAACGTTTGGATCAAAGCGGTGGTCAGGGCGGTATCATGGTAACGCCTGGTGATTATTCGGTGACACTGGTGAAACGCGTTGATGGTAATACATCGACCCTTCAAGGGCCATTGAACTTTAAAGTTGTGCCTATGTATGACGGTGCCTTACCAAGGAAATCCTTTGAAGAAATCGATCAATTCAGGGAAGAGTTTGTTGGCTATCAACAAGATCTGACGGCGACAAGAACCATGCTTTCTAAAAGTTTAAAAACAGTCAATGCCATGAAGCGAGCCGCCGATAAGGCAAGTTCTCCGGCCAACCTCTCTGACTTAATTAATCAGGCCAGGATCAAACTATTGGATTTAGATAAGGAATTGAATGGTGATGATACCAAGGGTGAGATTGGAGAGCGGTCAAATCCATCAGCCAGAGACGGACTTTCGTTAAGCTTCAGAGCCTTGCGCAATACTTATGGACCCACAGGCACACATAAGGCCTTACTTTCACGTGTGAAAAGCCAGTTGACTAAGGTAAAATCCCGATTGAAAACCATAACAGAAAACGAAATGCCTAATATTGAGAGTGCTTTGAAATCAGCAGGAGCGCCATGGATAGAAGGTCAGGGGCTTATTGATAACTAAATGAAACTAAAATGATTGAAAAAATAAATTGGAATGATGTTCCCGTAGAACATGTCAGTCCGAAAATGGAACGCAAATTGGTTTATGGTGAAAAGGTCATGGTTGCCAGAATGAAATTTAAAGATGGGTTTCGTGTACCCTTGCACCATCATATTAATGAACAGGTCACCCAGGTAATTTCCGGGACCATTCGATTTTGGTTTGGTGAAAACAAAGAAAAGACCATGGACTTGAATGCCGGCGATGTTGTTGTAATACCGGCTAATTTGCCTCATGAGGCCTTAATGATTGGTGATGTTGAGGAAGTTGATACCTGGTCACCTATACGAGAAGACTGGCTCGATGGAACCGATGATTATCTTAGACAGAAAGAATAATGGATCTTGGACTGCAGGATAAGATCGCTTTTGTAGCAGCTTCCAGCCAGGGCCTGGGAAAAGCCGTGGCTTCAGAATTGGCTAAGGAAGGAGCAAGGCTGGCTATATGTGGTAGAAATAAGCAGGTTTTGGATGCCACAAGGCGCGAACTTGAAGATATGTATGAGCGAGCCGTGCTCGCGGTGCCTGGAGACCTGACCCAAAAAGAAGATAGAAAGTTCATTTTAGACAAGGTCTTCATCGAATTTGGAAAGGTTGATATTTTAATTACAAACTCAGGAGGGCCACCGGCAGGGAAATTTGAAGACCTGTCACAGACCGATTGGGATAAAAGCTATGAACAACTCTTAGGCAGTACGGTTTCGTTGATCAGAGCTGTTCTACCGGGGATGAAAGCACAGCGATGGGGACGCATTGTCACCATTACGTCACAAGCCGTTAAACAACCGGTTGATAATTTAATACTGTCTAATGCAGTCAGGGCTTCTGTTGTTGGTTTAATGAAAACCCTGGCGAATGAACTGGGGCCATTCAATATAACGGTGAATAATGTCATGCCGGGTTATACCGAAACAAAGCGCTTACTGGAATTAATTGAAAAAAACCCATCGTTTAAATCGGCTGTTGAAGAGATTCCTTTGAATCGTTTTGGCAAGCCCGAAGAATTTGCAGCTGCTGTCGCCTTTTTGGCGAGTGCCCGAGCCAGTTATATCACCGGCGTATCCCTGGCGGTAGACGGTGGTTGGATAAAATCGATATTGTAACTATGAATACTCATATTGATCTGCATAATACATCTATCCTTGTAACGGGAGCTTCACAAGGTATCGGAAAAGCCATTGCCAATTATACCATGTCCATGGGTGCCAGGGTGGCTGTACATTATAATACGCATAGGCAAGGGGCTGAAACTTTAGTTGAGCAATATCCGGCCACGAATTCGAAAGCCTTCAAGGCTGATCTTAGCCATATTTCCGAAGTTATTGATTTTTTCAAGGCTGTTAACGTTGAATTTGGACAAATTGATGTGATCATTTTAAATGCCGGAGTGTTTATCCCGCATTCAACCTTTGAAGAGGTTGACGAATGGTTTAAGATATGGAAAAAGACCTTAGCCATCAATTTAGACGCTGTCGGGATCCTCACCAAGTTGGGGATCGATCATTTCAGAGAACATGGTGGAGGACGTTTTATTTATATGGGAAGCCGGGCTGTTTTCAGAGGTGAAACCGAAGAGTATTTAGCCTATGCCGCCTCAAAAGGAGGGATGACCTCCTTAGCCAGAAGTGTTGCCCGTTCCTTTGGAAAGGACAACATCAAGGCCTTTACAG
>JABDJE010000121.1 GCA_013002625.1 Saprospiraceae bacterium
CTTCCACGGTTCTGATGTTGGGTTATCAGAATGAACAGGCATTTGAAAAAACTATATCTCAAAAGCGCGTCAGGTTTTATAGCCGATCCAAGGAACGTCTCTGGATGAAGGGAGAAAGCTCTGGAAATGCGCTTGAAATGGTTTCTTATCACATTGATTGTGATGCTGACACTATACTCATCAAAGCGCTTCCGAAGGGTCCTGTTTGTCATAAAGGCACGCAGACCTGTTTCAAAAATAATCTGTCTTCAAAGGGATCCCTATATCACTTGGAAGACACCATTGCACAACGCATAGTGGAAGGTTCGGAGGCTTCTTACACCTCGAAACTTTACAACCGCGGTATAAATAAAGTAGCTCAAAAAGTGGGGGAAGAAGCTGTTGAATTGGTGATAGAAGCCAAAGATGACAATGAAGTGTTATTTAAAAATGAAGCGGCGGACTTGTTGTATCATTTTTTGATTTTGCTGAAGGCTAAAGATTTGAAACTGGAAGACATAGAGCAAGTATTGCTGGATAGGTCAAAGCCATGAACGATCAAGGCAAGACTTGTAAGATTATATCAAGACTTTGATAATAGGGGTTTAAATAAGTCCTGTAACTTATTTTCAATACCAGCTTAAAATCAATCATTTATGACTTTTGACGACTTAACATACAAAGTTAATGGCCTTGCGATGAAGATTCATCGATTCCTTGGCAACGGATTTCAGGAAGTCATCTACCAGCGTTGCTTAGCCATCGAACTGCATAGGAATAACATTGATTTCTTAAGAGAAAAAGAGCAGGACATATATTATGATGGCATTCTAGTTGGCACCAGAAGAGCAGATTTTGTCATTCAAAACGATATTATCGTTGAATTGAAAGCAGTTATAAATCTAGAAGATGTGCATTTAGCTCAAGCTAAAAATTATGTAAAAGCCTATGACAAACAAATTGGTTTGCTCATAAATTTTGGAGCACCAAGTTTGCAAATTAAAAAAGTGTACAATGCGAAATATCACCCTAAAGATCAAGAGTAAAGAATTTTGAAGGACCCCTTCATCCCTCAACTATCCTAAATATCATGATTAAAAGATTTTTGGATTTGCTTGATTTTGTGTCATGGTTGTAAGATGCTACTGAGTCCCCAAAATAATTATCAAGTATTATAATTTGCCACTTCAACTCGTACTACATATTTCTCAACACCTAGACCCAAAATCCTATAATCCTATAATCCCACAATCCTGATCAAGACATTTTACGCTACTTACATCCTTCCTTCTCAATTGAAGGACCCCTTCATCCCTCAACTACCCTAAATATCATGATTAAAAGATTTTAAGATTTGCTTGATTTTGTGTCGTGGTTGTAAGTTGCTACGGAGTCCCCATAAAAGATCAAGTATTATAACTTGACACTTCATCTTGTCTTGCTTATCCCTCAATACCTATACCCAAAATCCTATAATCCTATAATCCCGCAATCCTGATCAAGACATTTTACGCTACTTACATCCTTCCTTCTCAATTGAAGTACCCCTTTATCCCTCAACTACCCTAAATATCATGATTAAAAGATTTTAAGATTTGCTTGATTTTGTGTCATGGTTGTAAGGTGCTACTGAGTCCATAAAAAAGATCATGAAATTTACTTTAGCACTTCATCTCGCACTACATATTTCTCAACACCTATACCCAAAATCCTATAATCCTATAATCCTGCAATCCTGATCAAGACAATTTACGCTACTTACATCATCCACGACTTATCCCTCAACACCTATACCCATAATCCTATAATCCCACAATCCTGATCAAGACAATTTACTTCTCTCTTATACATCCCCCTACAAATATTGATTAATAATATTTTCATAAAGTTCCTGCTTCCCACTGATTTGAGCAGGTTCACCTTTTTGTAATGCTAGCTTGTGCAAGTCCATTAATTTAAGCTGTCCGCTTTCAAATGCCTTTCCCTGACCCCTATCAAAGCTGCTATAGCGTTGTCGGCGCATCTTCTTATAATCTGACTCCTTCAATATCTGCTCTGCTGTCAACAGTGCTCTGGCAAAGGCATCCATGCCACCGATATGGGCATGGAACAGATCATCCAGATCGGTTGAATTTCTTCTTGTCTTAGCATCAAAGTTGATTCCGCCACCTTGCAGACCTCCTGCCTGAAGCAATATCAGCATGGCTTCTGTTAACTCATAAAGGTCAACCGGAAATTGATCGGTATCCCATCCATTTTGATAATCCCCCCTGTTGGCATCCATTGAGCCTAAGGCATTTGCATCAGCGGCAACTTGTAACTCATGTGCAAAAGTGTGTGAGGCCAAGGTGGCATGGTTAACCTCTACATTTATTTTAAAATCATCAAGTAGGTCATATTGTCTCAAAAACCCAAGAACGGTGGCACAATCAAAATCATATTGATGTTTGCAAGGCTCCATGGGCTTAGGCTCAATAAAAAAACATCCCTTAAAGCCTTTCCGTCTAGCATAGTCTTTCGCCATGTGAAGAAACCGGGCCAGATGTTCCTGTTCACGTTTCATGTTCGTATTCAACAATGACATATAGCCTTCACGACCACCCCAAAAGACATAATTTTCACCACCCAACTTGATGGTGAGATCCAAAGCATTCTTGACTTGAGCACCTGCGTAGGCCACCACATTAAAGTCAGGATTAGTCGCTGCGCCATTCATGTATCTTGGATGGCTGAAGAGATTGGCCGTTCCCCATAACACCTTGGTGCCCGACGCTTTCATTTTAGTTAAAGCGTAATTTGAAATAACATCAAGCCTTTTGCGGGATGTTTTCAAATCCGGGCCTTCATCTACCAAATCATAATCATGGAAACAAAAATATTTCAGCCCCAGCTTATCCATGAATTCGAAAGCGGCATCCATCTTATCTTTGGCACGTTCAATAAGATCCGCCTTGCTGTTCCATGGGAATGTTTTTGTGCCCGCACCGAAGGGATCACCCCCGGTGTTACAGAAGCTGTGCCAATACGCTACTGCAAATTTAAAATGACGTTCCATGGATTTGCCCATGACCTTTTTCTTTGGTTCATAGTACTTGAAGGAAAACGGATCTTTCGAGTCAGGACCCTTGAATTGAATCTTGGAAATATGATCAAAGTAGCCCATAATTAGCTTTTAAGGTGATTCGTTAAAATATGATTTAAATCGGTGCACCATGCTGCATACACATCTTGGTAAACTTGTGCGTCATGCCCAGGGTGATAGATCTTTTCTATTTTTTGATTTTGAAATGCTTCCACAAGGCTATTGTATATTCCAGCTCCAAATCCCGCACCCAGTGCAGCGCCATGCGCACCTGTTGTATCGATTAGCTTTATCGGTATACCTAATAAATTGCAAATGCAATTTGAAAAATGCGATGACCTGAATAAATTATCATTTCCGACATGCAGCAAGTTAGGGTTTAAACCAATGGACTTTAAGATTTCAAATCCATATACAAAGGCAAAGGCAATGCCTTCAAGTGAAGCTTTATACAAGTGCCTTTTCTGGTGCCTATTCAAATCAAGATGTAAGATATGACTGCCAATAATTTTGTTCTCAAATATCCTTTCTGCCCCATTGCCAAATGGCATGACGCGTAAACCCTCAGAACCGATGGGAATAGATTGGGTATCTTGTTCCATCATGGCATAATCCACATCACTGGGCGCCACTTGCTTTTTCATCCATGCATACTGAATACCAGCGCCATTGATACACAACAATTGTCCGATGCGTTTTTGATCTGAACTGTGATTCACATGGGCAAAACCATTAATGCGGGATTTGGTATCATGAATCAATTGGTCTGTAATCGTATAGATCACGCCCGAGGTGCCGCCGGTGGCTGCCGCCTCATTGGGATTAAACACATTCAGCGCCATGGCATTGTTGGGTTGATCCCCTGCCCGGTAACTCACGATAATATTGGGAGGCAAACCCAGTTCATCTGAAGCTGCCCCACTGAGGCGCCCCTGTTCTCCAAATGTAGCGACGCTTTCGGGCCATAAAGACGCATCAATATCCATGGCATCCATGAGTTCCATTGCCCGTCGCTCCTCTTTAAAATCCCAAAGTATACCTTCCGACAGACCTGTTGTGGTCGTAGCAATATGCCCAGTCATCCTAAAGGCGATGTAATCGCCTGGCAATAAACAATGCTCTATTTGATTATAAATATCTGGCTCATTTTGTTTAACCCATCTCAGTTTTGAAGCGGTAAAATTCCCAGGTGTATTTAAATAATGTTCCAGGCAGTACGATGATCCCAACTGCTTAACTGCATACTTACCACAATCAACAGCACGGCTGTCACACCAAATAATCGATGGTCTCAAAAGTTGGTGATCCTTGTCCAATAATACCAGTCCGTGCATTTGGTAGGCTATTCCAATCGCTTTAACATCATTGGGATTATGTTCTGAAGAAGCAAATAGAGCCTTTGTAGTTTGCTTGACATGATGCCACCAGAGTTTGGGGTCTTGCTCTGCAAATCCAGCCTTGGGTGCATCTATTGGCATCTCATTGATAGGGCTCTTTTGAAAGCCAATGACTTCCCGGGTATCTGCATCGACTAAAGATGCTTTGACCGACGAACTTCCAATGTCATAACCCAATAAAAGCATAGCTGGTTGGCGTTGAGATTATTTCGAGATCTTTAAATATAAACTTAAGTTACTGAATTCAACGCTTAGGGAAGTTTATGCACAATCATCTTGATTGTATCGAGGCAGGCTTTGTTCAAATCATTGGCATCCATGATGTGCCAGGGGTTAGAATCCGTACTGGTTAAATCAAACATGCGTTTTTCATATCGCTTGAATTTCTGCCATAACTTTTGCGCATTGCGGTCCACTTCTGTAAACTCCCATTTTCTGAGTGGATCATTTCTTATTTCATCAATACGCTCAGCTTGTTTCTTTTTACCTATCTGAAGGTAAAATTTCAAGAAATACAAACCCTCTTTATGAATCATGGATTCGAAGTGATTTACCTCCGAAATAAATTTCTTGTATTCATTGGGTGTACAAAATCCGTTGACAGGCTCGACGATAGCGCGGTTATACCAACTCCGATCAAAAATTACAATTTCACCGGGCACTGGCAAATGCTTCACGTAACGTCTGAAATACCATTCCTGCCTATCCGTTTCGGTGGGCTTGGGCAGAGCGACAGTTCTAACCGATCGTGGATTCAAGTGATTGGTGATATATTTAATCAATGTCCCTTTCCCAGCAAATTCTCCGCCTTCTACGATTATCAAAACACGCTTATTCTTTTTAATAACTGAATTCTGTTTTTTAATCAGCTTTACCTGCAGGTCGATAAGCTTCTTTTCGAATTTCATTCTTTCCAGGACCCCATCAAAATCCGGCTTATCCTGTTCCCTGAGATACAACAGTCCTCTTTTACTCCCCAATAACTTTAAATCTGATTTCTTGTATTTCATACTAGTCAATCTGAATCATGGATCTATGAAAACGTTGGATAATATTCGGGTCCGGATAGACACTGGTGTTTTTATCACTTTTCCCGTCATATTCAAATCTTGACAACACATATCTTATCGACTCCAGGCGTGCGGTTCTTTTATCATTGGTATTTACAATAATCCAGGGCGCGTAACTGGTATGTGTGCGGCTGAACATTTCGGATTTATACTTTGTGAAGTCATCCCACTTACTTTGTGACTTCAAATCGACCGGACTGAGTTTCCATTGCTTAAGTGGATCTGTTTTACGCATTTTAAACCGCCGCTTCTGTTCTTCTTTTGAAATCGAAAACCAAAACTTGACAATTTCTACACCATCCTCAAACAACATGTGCTCGAATTCGGGGACCTGTCTCATGAATGTGTCGTATTCCTCGTCAGTACAAAAACCCATCACGGGTTCAACCACGGCTCTGTTATACCAACTCCGATCAAAGAAGACCAGTTCACCGACATTGGGCAATTCCTTGACGTGTCTTCTGAAGTACCATTGTCCTCTTTCGGTTTCAGTTGGTTTATTAAGCGCAACAACGCGCATGGAACGAGGATGTAAATACCGCGTAAATCGTCTTATTGTCCCGCCTTTGCCCGCAGCATCCCGGCCTTCGAATATGATTACTATCCGTTTATTGTTTTTGAATATCCAATTTTGAAATTTGTGCAATTCTATCTGAAGGTGCCGAAGATCTTTCCCATATTGAAGGATATTATCAATCTTGGACGTGTTCACATCTTTTTTTTCTAAAAACGCTACAAGGTCTTTTTGGCTGTGAATCTTTTGAATATCCTTATTGGTGAATAGCATTGCTTGCTTCAGTTAGTTGGGTTTAAATTAGAATTAAATTCTTTGATTTCAATAAATAAAGAGATGGATTTGTCATCCTAGTACGCAAGTATATGACTTAAAAGAAATATTTTGTGTATATGAAAATAATTCTTTCGGCCATCCTTGCTGTTCTATGTATGTACTCCTGCAAAACAACAGACCCTGTAGGTATTCAATTGATTTCGCCGGACCCGATAAAAGATCAAATCCTCACGGTTGTTATTGAATTCGAAAAAACAACTAATCCCGAGGTAGATTCATTAAGCATATTCAACAGCATCATAGCGCCTGGTCATGTCAAAGAAGATCCTATGCAATGGGATGAAGACATGGATTATATATGTGTTTTTCAAGGCAAGGATGAAACGATATTATCGGAACAATCCTTTCAGGATCCCCTCCGTAAACCTGTGGAATATGTCAATGATAATGGTGAGCTTGCGGTGGAACTGATTGAATTTGACAAGCAAGCACTCCCCTTCCGAATCAATTATACCGAAGAAGTAACAAAACTGATCATTTATAAACTTAAAAATGATATTCGATATGAAGTGGCCTCATTCAAATTTAAAAGCTAGGATTTTAGCAACAGCTATGCTCTTGACGAGTGCGGGATTGAACGCACAAAACTACCCTGTCGAACTCGTCGTCGACAATGGGGATAATGCCAATCGGATCGTGTACACT
>JABDJE010000125.1 GCA_013002625.1 Saprospiraceae bacterium
TAAAACATTGTCATTTATGTATATTTTGTACATTTGAAATCTTAATTGTATAGATGAGTACGATTGCCGCTAAAGTAGCAAATAAACTTCTTGAAATAAAAGCTATAAAACTCCAACCTTCTGATCCATTCACCTGGGCTTCAGGACTCAAATCTCCTATTTATTGTGATAACAGAATTTTGCTTTCTTATCCGAAAATAAGAGATTTTATCAAGATCGCTTTAAAGGACAAATGCAAGGCATTTGCAGACTTTGATGTTGTGGCAGGTGTAGCCACAGCAGGAATAGCACATGGCGCCCTTTTGGCCGATGCGATTGAGAAACCGCTTGTCTATGTTAGAGCAAAAGCTAAGGCACACGGCAGACAAAATAAGATTGAAGGGCATTTGGAGCCAGGATCAAAAGTTTTAGTCGTTGAAGATTTGATTTCCACAGGCATGAGCAGTCTTGAAGCTTGTGATGCTCTGGTTGAAGCGGGTGCCGAAGTAATCGGCGTCCTAGCAATTTTTACATATGGATTCGATATTTCGAAGGAAAGTTTTTCAAGAAAAAAAATTCCGCTTGACACATTATCAAATTACAGAAACCTTGTCTATGCTGCCAGAGATATGGATTTTATTGACGATGAACAAATGGCAACACTTGAAGCATGGAATAAAGATCCCAAAAGCTGGTCCGAAAACTATCAACAAACCGATCAATAATTTATGAAAGTGATTACTAAAGCATCAGAAAAATTCATGTATGAATACCTCAACGCTATCTCACCTACGGGATTTGAGGCAGAGGGTCAGAAGGTCTGGTTAGATTATATTAAACCTTTGGTTGATGAAGTTCATCTTGACACCTATGGCACAGCCTACGGCGTCATTAATCCAGGTCAGGATTATAAGGTTGTTATAGAAGCGCATGCAGATGAAATTTCCTGGTATGTCAATTATATTTCTGACAATGGCTATATCAATGTAATCCGTAATGGCGGTTCAGATCATGTTATTGCGCCATCAAAACGTGTAAACATTCACACCAAGAATGGAGCCATTACTGGCGTTTTTGGTTGGCCCGCAATTCATGTTAGAAAAGGAAAGGATGCCAACTTAAATCCAACCCTGAAAAATATATTTATCGACGTCGGTGCAAAAGATAAAGATGAAGTACTTGAAATGGGCATCCATGTTGGTTGTGTCGTTACATTTGAAGCAGAGTTGGATAAGCTGAATGAACGGTACTATGTTGGCAAAGCGCTCGATAATAAAATGGGTGGCTTCTGCATTGCAGAAGTAGCACGCCTCATTAATAAGAACAAAGTCAAATTACCTTACAGCCTCTATGTAGTCAATGCAGTTCAAGAGGAAATCGGCTTACGCGGTGCTGAGATGATCGCCCATAATATCAATCCAGATGTGGCTATCATAACAGATGTAACCCACGATACCAGTTCACCAATGATGAAGGCTAAAGAACAGGGTGACCTTAAGGCAGGTTCAGGTCCAGTGGTTACGTACGCACCAGCAGTCCATAATAAATTACTGGATCTCGTTATCGATGCTGCAGAAGAGAAGAAAATTAATTTTCAGCGTTCAGCTGCCTCCAGATCTACAGGTACCGACACTGATGCTTTTGCATACTCCAACAAGGGCGTCCCATCTGTCCTTATATCTTTACCCTTGAAGTACATGCATACAACTGTAGAGATGGCGCATATTGAAGATATTGAAAATGTGACCATGCTTATTTATGAAAGTCTCTTGAAAATAGAAAAGAACCACAATTTCAAATACTTTTAGAATGTGAACCACATTCTAAAGGCGGGTCTAGATTTCATTATTTACAGCAGTCTGTTGATATCAACTGCTGCTGCAGTTCTGACTTTGGAAATATTCTATACCTCTGGGATACCAATCAACTGGCCATATATTGCATTTGTTTTTTCAAGCACATTCCTAATTTATGCACTCCATAGGGTTATTGGTATTACACGTATTCATACCGTGAATATCGAAGGGCGTTTTGAGACCATATTAAAGTACAGGCATCACCTGAAAATCTATGCATTGCTATCTAGTGTAGTCTGTGTATACATTTTTTTGAAATACTTTGAATACACTGACATCATATACTTTTTACCTGCCGGTATGATTGCCCTACCCTATGTGTTGCCCGTATTTGGTAACAGCAGATTAAGGGATTTTCACTTCATTAAGATATTCTTGATCGCTTTAACATGGGCTTATGTTTGTGTTGGTCTTCCACAGATGCTCAATGACACCAAATTTGGGGATTTAAATTGGATCGCTTTTTTTGAAAAAGCACTATTTATCTTTGCAATCACAATTCCTTTTGATATTCGAGATGCTAAAATTGACCGCATTGAAAATGTCAAAACAATAGCCGGAACCCTAGGACCTAAAAAAGCATATTTAATAAGTTACTCAACTTGTATGATTGCGATTATACTCTTGTTTTGTACGCTTCAAAGTTCGAGTCAAGCATTTTTTCATCATATCTTGATATGCCTGGTTGTCTACATCCCGGTTTTGGGACTTATTCGATTAAGCGATAAGAAATCCAGTGATTATTATTATTCCGGGTTGCTGGACGCAAGTATTCTAATCAGGTCCGGATTACTCCTCATCTTCCTCCAGTAGGTCTGGTCTGATAGCCTTTGTTTTTTCGACGGATTTGTCCATCCGCCATTGATCGATTTTCGCATCATTTCCTGACAACAGAATCGGGGGTACTGACATACCTTTATAATTTTCAGGTCTGGTATACACGGGCGGCGCCAACAAATTATCCTGATGGCTATCAGATAAGGCAGAAGTTCCATCCCCTAAAACACCAGGTATCAATCGAGTAATTGAATCAACCAAGACCGCCGCCGGCAACTCTCCTCCGGAAAGCACATAATCACCGATAGACAATTCCATTGTTACATGTTGATCACGGATACGTTGATCAATCCCTTTGTAATGGCCTAAAATTATCATCACGCGTTTGAGTAATGATAATCGATTAGCCATTTTCTGGTTAAAATTATTGCCATCTGGCGTTAAAAAGATTATCTCGTCATAGTTGAACTTAGCCTTTAATTCTTCAATGCAATTATCAAGAGGTTCAACCATCATAACCATACCCGCTCCGCCACCATATTGATAATCATCAATTTGACGGTGCTTTCCAATTCCATAGTTACGAAGGTCAATGACATTAATCTCAACCAGGCCTTTATCCTGAGCACGTTGCATAATGGAATGCTCAAACGGACTTCGAAGAAGGTCTGGAACAGCTGAAATTATATCAAAAGTCAATGTCGCCTATTCGATTCCTAGTAATTCAACATCAAAAATGAGTGTTGAGTAAGGACCGATAGTTGGTCCTGCTGCTCTTGCACCATAGGCCAGGTCATAAGGAATGAAGAACCGGTATTTTGAGCCAACAGTCATCAACTGGAGTCCTTCCTGCCATCCTTTAATCACGCCGTTGAGTGGAAAAGAAATAGGTTCATTTCTTTCAACAGAACTGTCGAATACAGTCCCATCAATCAATGTACCGTGGTAATGCACTTTCACCTTGTCTAATAGCATGGGTCTTTGAAGGCCTTTGGCTTCTTCAATTATTTCATATTGCAATCCAGATTCTGTGGTAATGACAGTTTCCCGTTTGCCGTTCATTGCAAGAAAATCTGCGCCAGCTTTTTTATTGGCATCTTCACTTTCTTTTTGCGCTTCTTCAACTCTATTTTTAAAGTTATTATTGGCATCTTCCAGAGATACCGCAAGCGCATTGCCTGCAAAAACATCCTCCATCGCTTTGTTAAAAGAATTCTGATCAATTTGATCAATTCCCTGTGCTTTGAGGTTTTTGGCAATGATCATGCCTATGCTGTAGCTGGTTGTATCCATCTGTGCGTGTAATTGAAATGAAAAAATTATAAATAATAAAGTGATTATATTTCTCATATTAATTTGAATTCGAAAGTTCTGCATAATACTTATAGAATAAAGGTATTGTTTCTATGCCTTTGAAATAGTTAAACAAACCAAAATGTTCATTTGGTGAATGAATATCATCTGAGTCCAGACCAAAGCCCATTAGTACTGATTTAACCCCAAACACTTCTTCGAACATGGCTACAATTGGAATGCTTCCACCACCCCTTTGAGGGATAGGTTCTTTCCCAAAAGTATCAACCATAGCTTTGTGTGCAGCCATGTATTCTTTTGTATCTGTTGGTGTTACCGCAGGAAAACCTCCATGATGCGGGCGCACTTCTACTTTTACCCCATCGGGAGCAATAGCTTTAAAATGATCTACAAATATCTGTGTGATTTCATCTGGATGTTGATCTGGTACCAAGCGCATACTTATTTTTGCAAAGGCCTTCGAAGGTAATACTGTCTTTGCACCTTCTCCAATATAGCCACCCCAGATACCATTAACATCCAGCGTAGGTCTTGTAGAAGTGCGTTCGAGTGTAGAATAACCTTCTTCGCCCATCACATCATCGATTTTTAAATCTTTTTTATAGGATTCCAGACTGAAAGGCGCCGAATTTAAGGCATCACGCTCTTCTTGAGTTAAGTCAATAACTTTATCATAAAAGCCTGGTATTGTAATCCTACCCTTGTCGTCCTTCATTGATGCAATCATATCGCACAAGACGTTAATAGGATTTGCTACCGCACCGCCATATACGCCTGAATGTAAATCTCTATTTGGTCCGGTCACCTCTACTTCTACATAAGATAGCCCTCTTAAACCTACAGTAATAGATGGTACATCGTTGGCAATAATCGAAGTATCAGAAAGCAATACTACATCAGCCTGGAGAAGATCTCTGTTTTCACGGCAGAATATTTCGAGGTTATCAGAACCAACTTCTTCCTCTCCTTCAATCATAAATTTCATATTGCAATGCAAACCATTGTTTTGAGCCATGGATTCGAAGGCTTTAACATGCATGTATAATTGCCCTTTATCGTCGCATGCGCCTCTTGCGAAAATCGCTCCCTGCTGATGCAACTCGGTTTTTTTAATTACGGGCTCAAAAGGTCCTGACTCCCAAAGATCGATTGGATCTGGTGGCTGTACATCATAATGGCCATAAACCAATACAGTTGGTAAGGATGGATCAATCATTTTATCGCCATACACAATCGGATGTCCTTTGGTTGGAAATATTTGCACGTTTTCAATGCCAGCTTCTTTCATGCGCCCAGCTAAATATTCGGATGCATGCTTAACATCTTCTGCATATTGCGGGTCCGCACTGATAGAAGGGATTTTTAGAAAATCTAATAATTCTTCAATGAATCTATCTTTGTTTTCCTTGATATAATTATTTATTGCACTCATTTCATTGATTTAGGTACGCTAAGGTAATGTAAGTGATTATAATGAAACAGAATAAAGTAAAATTTGATTTCAATAATTTGCGTTTAATTCGTCTATAAAGCGATGGTGTATTTGTTTGTCATAGGGGCCAGTCTGGCGGTATTGTTTTTTTTACTTTTAATATTTAAAAGCAAAAAACGACTTGATCATTATATCCTGGCAAGTTTATTCTTCCTAATTATATTAAATAGCGTATATATTCTATTGTTTTTTACGCGCAGCCCAATTTTCTATGCGCCTGTTTTTTCTGAACTAAACTTTGCAATTCCTTTGTTGTACCCACCACTTTTATGGTTTTATACGAGGGCTGTTACAGATAAGACCTGGCATATTAATAAGAGCAACTTATGGCATTTTGCGCCATTTATATGTTTTTTAGGCATTTTACTCATTCCACTTCTCGGAGATTATAATTTGATGACCAGCAGACATGTTGGATATCCGTTGATCAAATTGATAATTACGCCTGTCTACCTGGTAGCCGTTCTCGTGGAATTGGTAAAATACCGCAAAGCACTCGACCAGCATTATTCCTACAAACATCAAATGCAATACAAATGGTTGAGTTGGATCGTCTGGGGCGCCTTTGCGCTTTGGACAATTGCCTGTATTGGATATATCAGTAATATTTTAAGTCCTGAAATCAATCCAATATTATACGATTACTATGTTTTGGGCTTCCTTTCGATGTATTTATTCGTATTGGCCATCATTGCATTTAGCCAGACAGACATTGTGTTAAGTATGCCTGATAACCCAACGCATGCCATTGCCGAATGGAAAAAGCCAGAAAATACTGAGCTTTATGAAGGCTATGAATTGGATGTATCCAAAATAAAATCAGCAATGGAAGATGAGGATGCTTTTTTGGATCCCCTCTTAAGTATCTCCAGATTATCCGAGCTTACCCAGATCCCTCAGTACAAGATAACTTTGTTGTTGAACCAATCGTTGAAAAAGAGTTTTTATGAATTTGTAAATGAATACAGAGTCAATAAAGCAAAGCAATTATTGGCCTCTGAAAAGGTACAACAATACAGTATTCTGGGAATTGCTGATGAATCGGGTTTTAATTCAAAGGCATCCTTTAACAGGGTATTTAAAAAGACGACCGGCTTGACGCCTTCCCAGTATATCAAACAGTTAACTCGTTAGGATATGTGCGTAATAGTTTTCCAATTTCATCCTCAATTCAGAGAATGTCACCTTGCTAAACAATTTGCCTTCCGATGCGTAAGAGATGCCTCCATCCTGTTCAGATACCACAATTGCAATACCATTTCCTGATTCTGTAACGCCCAGGCCCGCACGATGCCTCAAACCCAGATCAGGAGAAAGGTCGTTGGTTTCTGATAAGGGAAGAATGCAGCTTGCCGCCAATATCCGATCTTCAAATATGACTACTGCGCCATCGTGGAGCGGAGCATTTTTAAAGAAAATAGTTTCAAGTAAATTCTGAGAGACACGTGCATTGATCAAAACTCCAGTCTTCATAAGTGATGGGATCTCAGTTTTGGAAATGTAAATCAAAGCACCTGTCTGGGATTGGCTCAAATGTTTTGCGGCCTGAATAATTTCACCTACAAGTGCTTTGACTTTATCTGAATCCCCCATTGAATTTGGGATAAAGAGTTTTTCAAGAAATCGAAAGCGTCCTTTTAATGTGTTGTCCCCTATCATGAGGAGCATACGCCGTATTTCGGGTTGAAAAATAACAATGAGCCCGATCAGTCCTATCCCTGCAATACTTCCCAGAATCAAAGTCAGGATACGCATTTTTAATTGCGTAACGGCTGCCAAAAGCAATAAAAAAAGAATGATTCCGATAAATATATTTACAGCAACTGTGCCTTTGACATATTTATAAATAAAATAAATCAAATACAATGCAATGAAGAAGTCCAGAATATCCAGAACTCTAATCTCCAATCCAAACACCTCAAATAACGCTGCAAATAACATATACTCTAGCCTTCAATATATTTCACCGGACTTTGTGTATTATAAAACATAAAGGACCACCTGTCTGCTTCCTCTTCGATGATCTTTGACGTCGGCTTACCTGCGCCGTGTCCAGCATCTGTTTCTATTCTCAATATAACCGGATTATCTCCGTCATGGCATTCCTGTAATCGAGCACCAAACTTGAAGGAATGTGCAGGCACAACACGATCATCATGATCTGCAGTTGTAATCATGGTAGCAGGATAATTCGTGCCAGGCTTCAAATTATGGAGCGGAGAATATGAATATAAATTCTCGAAATGCTCTTCTTCATCTGCTGAACCATATTCGGGTACCCAGCCCCATCCAACTGTAAACTTATGATAACGTAACATATCCATAACGCCTACTGCAGGAAATGCTACAGCAAATAAGTCAGGTCTTTGTGTCATGCAAGCTCCTACAAGCAGCCCACCGTTTGAACCTCCGGCAATTGCTAGTTTTTCTTTCGAAGTATATCTGTTATTGATCAAGTACTCTGCGGCTGCAATAAAATCATCAAACACATTTTGCTTGTTATGCAACATGCCTGCCTTGTGCCACTCTTCACCAAATTCTCCTCCACCCCGTAAACTAGGCATTGCAAAGACACCGCCATTCTCCAGGAGTATTAATCTGGATGTAGAAAAATAAGGCGTCAAACTTACATTGAATCCTCCATATCCATAAAGGTATGTTGGGTTGTTACCATCCAGTTTCAGGTCGGTTTTATATACAATAAACATTGGAATTTTAGTCCCATCCTTACTTGTATAAAATACTTGTTTCTGTGTATAGTCATCTGGATTATACTTCAACTGAGATTCAAAAAATTCTGTTGATTCTCCTGAAGCAACATCAAACTTGTATATGGTATTTGGCGTAACAAATGATGTATAACTGTAAAAGAAGTGGTCATCATCTTCTTCACCGCCAAATCCATTTGCTGAGCCCAGGCCTGGTAGTTTTATTCTTCTTTCATTGCCACCATCATAATCATATCTGTATATTCTGGTTGTCGCATTCTTTAGATAGCTGGCCCATAATTTCCCGCCGCCTGTTGACACGTTTTCAAGCGAATTTTTCTGTTCAGGTAAAATCTCTTTCCAGTTCTCTTTGGAAGGATCGCTGTATGGAACCTGGATTAATCTGTAATTGGGTGCATCTATATCCGTCAAAACCAGAAATTGGTCACCTATATTATGTACAACAGAGCTCTTATTGTCAAAGCCAGAAAATAAAGCTTTAAACTCGGCGTTTGGTGTATCCAGATCTTTTACATAGGTCTCATATCCATCCGTTCCCGTCGATGCATAAAGCACCAGATATTTTCTGTCCTCAGTGATGGAAGTAAAATGATACATTTTAGGTTTTTCTGGGTTAGAGAAAACCAGTACATCTTCAGATTGATCTGTTCCCAGTTTGTGATAATATACCGAGTGACCGGCATTGGCGGCAGATAATTCTGTTCCATCTTCAGGTGCAGGATAACGGCTGTAATAAAATCCATCATTTTTCCATGAGGCTCCCGAGAATTTTACCCATTTCAGCACATCGGGTAATTTCTTTTTGCTTGCTATTTCCATTACATGAATTTCCTGCCAATCAGAGCCAGCATCCTGCCTGGAATACGCCATATATTTTTTATCCTCTGAAAATCCGATCAGATTAATAGCCACCGTTCCATCTTCAGACATGGCATTGGGGTCAAGCAAAACTTCTGGTTCTCCTTCCTCTCCTTTCTGGATATACAACACAGATTGATTTTGCAATCCATCATTTTTATAAAAGAAATAGTAATCTCCGGCCTTTGAAGGTGAGCTGAGCTTCACATAATTGAAAAGATCTTCGTAGCGATCCTTTATAGCGTCTCGATAAGGAATTTGTTCCAGATAGTCGAAGGTAACTTCGTTTTGGGCTTTAACCCATTCCTTTACATTGCTGGCTGTATCAATCTCAAGCCACCTGTAAGGATCGGCAACAGCGTTGCCATGGTAATCTTCAACTATACTTGAATCTTTATATGTCTCTGGGTATTCCACGGAAATGGTTTGATTATTAACAGACTCAGATGAGCTGCACGAAAAAAGTATAATCACAAACAGATAACAACAAATAAGTTTATGCATTTGGACAATTTATATATTTACAAATCAATTGAATAAAGGCAAAGATTTAGTATTTCTTTGCCGTGCGCGTCTAAATTATTGTATTTCGCATTGATAACGAGTTATTTTCGATGAAATTTAGTTTGATCTATCTATTTTCTCTGGCATTCCTTGCTTCTAATGCACAATTGGATTCAAAGTACGATTTCAATTCACCAGAATATGAAAATCAATATCTAGAGCATTCTCCTGATTGTGCGTTCAAGTTGCTCAAATCCAATCTACCTTCTGTGGAAATGGAACCGAGAACATTGTTCTATTATACACATCCCAAATTAAAAAGCATCCTTAAGGATGAGCAATTGATGGAAGGACAGGCCCATTTGTATAAAGTTGAGGAGAACATTTTTCTGGTACTAGACTTCTATATAAATTCTTTAAATGCTAAAAAAAGTTACGGCGACCTTGATGCTCAAAGTCAAATCAAAATCAGCTTTGATAATGAGGAATACATTTATCTTGAAAATATTGAACGCGACAGGGGACGTGTTGACAGGCGAGGAGGCAAGACAGAATATCAGGGCGTGTATCCGATTCCGAAATCAAAACTTAAACAACTTAGAAAACATTTCATTTATAAAATGGGTGTTATGTGGGAGGAAGGTTATGAGGTTTATAATGTTATAAATATTGACTTAATAAAAAATCAAATATCGTGTCTGGAGTAAAAATGCTGGGATTAAAACTCCCAACTGATCCGAGGTGGGTAAATCTTGCGGAAAAAGATTTAGAAGAAATATTGACTGACCATGCCTATTGCGAGCAGAAAGCGGCGACCAACTGCATATCGCTGATCCAAAAATATCCTGATAAAAAAGAGATGGTAAGGGCCCTCGCTCCTATCGTCGATGAGGAATGGAGTCACTTCAGACTTGTATTAAAGGAATTGGAAAAAAGAGAGCTAGATCTGGGATATCAACGCAAAGATGAATATGTAAACAAGCTTCTCACTTTTCAAAAAAAAGGCGGTTCCCGTGATGAAAGTTTGGTAGAAAGGTTGCTTATCTGTGCATTGATAGAAGCCAGAAGCTGTGAGCGATTCCGTCTTCTAAGCCTGCACATAAATGACGATAATTTGAAGGAATTTTATCATGGATTTATGATATCGGAAGCAGGGCATTACCGACTTTTTATCGACCTGGCCAAGCATTATGGTAATGAGGAGGATGTCCAAAAAAGATGGCAGGAATATCTTGATTTTGAAGCTTCCATAATGGATGATCTTGCTTTACGCGGAGACCGAATGCATTGATATGAAATCGAATTTGAATGCTGATTTTTGGAATGATCGTTACCGCAATGGTATGATTGGCTGGGACCTGGGTTATCCTTCCACGCCGATCAAAGAATATGTCGATCAAATTCAGGATAAGGAGATTAAAATCTTGATTCCCGGTGCTGGGAATGCCTATGAGGCGGAATATCTATTCGAGCAAGGCTTTACCAATGTCAATGTGCTCGATATTTCAGAAGCGGCCATAACTTCTTTCAAGTCACGTGTCCCTGACTTTCCAGATGACAAAATTATACATCAGGATTTCTTTGAACACACAGGCCAATATGATCTCATTCTGGAACAAACATTTTTCTGTGCCCTGAACCCAGAATTAAGGTCGGCATATGCTTACAAGGTATACGATTTATTATCAGATGGTGGCTTATTGACAGGGG
The DNA here is from genome assembly GCA_013002625.1 of Saprospiraceae bacterium. GTDB lineage: Bacteria > Bacteroidota > Bacteroidia > Chitinophagales > Saprospiraceae > RFSX01. Next base: position 11,220 of record JABDJE010000125.1, read on the forward strand.
TCCTGTTTAATGTTGTATTTGATAAACCAGGTCCTCCATTTGGAGGTAAGGACGAATCTTACAGAGCCATATTCTGCCCTTATTTTCAAATTGAAATTATGGCACCATGTTACAACTCAATAGCGCCTCGAGCAGGTGCTGAGTTATTTATTAAATTGAGAAAGTAAGCTAAGCTTAGACTGCAGTCAGACCTTCCTTTTTCTCCATGCCTTTAAAGAAGTCGTTTTCAGAAGACGAGCTTACATTGATCCCTCCTCTATCATCACGTGTAACGCGAGAGAACAAGGACAGTTCTTTGTCAAAAAGAAATTTCAAAAGCAATTTAGACCATGAAGTATGGTAATACAATGTATCATAATAGTCTGAAGCTATTTCTCTTACTTTAGGCAGATTATTCCAGGGAATATATGAAAAGTCATGATGCTCATTATGGTAACCTACATTGAAAGCAAGCTTATTTAAAGGTCCATAATAGCTGTATGTTTCCTGAGGAGCCGCAACCAAATAATGTTCCTGAATCCATCTTGCACCCAAAGGGTGTAAACCAACAGAGAAAAAGAATGAAGCAACCATATATACAAGTGCCATAGGCCCCACGAAAATGAACAGAAGCACATTGACCCCCATTACAGTGATCAAATTCATCCATACCCATGCAGAGTTAAACTGGATCTCTTTAAGCCTTGGAGGTCTCAATGCTTGAAAAAGAGGAAATAACAACAGCCAAATTGATTTTCCGATAAAATTGGAACCAATTAAGCGTGCTTCCCATCTCGAAGGCAGATCCGCATCGATGTCATAATGACCTTGAAATGCGTGGTGCTTTAAATGATATTTTCTAAAGGATACCGAACTTGGAAAAGCATTCGGGATATCGCACATAATACCACCCCAAAGATTGGCAATGCGGCTTTTGAATACCATATTGTGTGTAAACTCATGAATTAAGACAAACAGAGCATGGTTAGCAAATGCACCTACCAAATAAGCCGCAATAAGCACAACCCACCAAGCTTGATCTCTAAGTAAAAACGCAATACCAAGTTGACCTGAAACGATCAGAAGCGCCCACCAAAAGGTGTTGGGATTTTTTCCCATGAGCTTCTTAATTTCAGGGTATTTGCGAATAATATCCTTTGTTCTTTGGATATGGGGTTCTTCCTGAGAGGAATGCTGAAAATCAGTGTTATGTGCCATATTTTAAAATATGCTCAAAATTAACCATTCTGAGATACTTTATCTATAGCTGAAAAAGTAAAAAATTCTTTAGAATTAGTTTAAATACTAATCTTCTGCCTCATGTTCTTCTTCTCCAACCGGTTCGTCAGATGACGTAACATAAGACCTGTGCGTATCTAAATCATAGTAAAAGAAAAGTGGTTTTTCATAACGCATGATATCAACATAGTTGTAATATTTATCCAGATTGATATATGTATGGTAATCTCTGAAATTTCCTTTTGGAATAACATGGTTTTCAGGCAATTCTCCACGCATAAAATGCATATAAGCAGCACCATCGTCTAATTTGATCATTATGGTAGCTTCAGAGTTTTCCTCAGAGATGTTGTTATGCAATGTTATCTTGTAGAAAGTAAATTCTTCTATTACAAAATTTGACATATTGGATCTATTTATGAGCTTATGAAAGTACGGAATGTAGTTCTATTTTTCATCAAATGTTTTAAAAATAGGCGACATAATTTGTGACAATCTAAAAGCCTATATTTGTAAGCCCAATTAAGTCATTATTGCATTTTTGGAAAAGAAAATAAATATAGCAATTGATGGTTTTTCATCCTGTGGGAAATCTACACTGGCCAAGGACCTGGCGAAAGCTTTGGCTTACATCTATATAGACTCTGGAGCCATGTACAGGGCCGTAACATTGTTTTTCTTGCAGAATAGCATCGATTTCAACAATAGCGATCAGGTAGAAGATGCCTTGGAGAAAATATTGCTTGAAATAAAGCATACGGAATCTGGATTCAGAATGATTTTGAATGGAATGGATGTCACAGAGCAAATTGTGCGTATTGAAGTTTCGCAATCTGTCTCAGAAGTGGCGGCAATTTCGGCAGTCCGCAAAAAACTCGTTGAAATTCAACAAAAGCTAGGAGAGCAAAAAGGTGTAGTAATGGATGGCAGGGATATAGGCACCGTGGTCTTCCCACATGCGGAGGTTAAGATATTTGTCACAGCCAATGTTGAAATCCGAGCTCAAAGGAGGTACGATGAACTTGAACGTCGTGGTATGCCGGCTCGTATTGAAACGGTCAAAGAAAATCTAAAACACCGAGATCACATTGACTCCACAAGAGCAGATAGTCCTCTAACGCAGGCAAGTGATGCCCTACTCCTGGACAACAGTTATATGAGTCGCGAAGAGCAATTATTTGTCGCTAAGAAAATAGTCGAAGAAAAGCTGCGTTAAATACAAAAGGGAGTCGAATGAACTCCAACTCCCTCATTCGATTTTTAAATATTGTTGTTATCGAATTGCAATAGCTATCGCTATACTGTATTGATACTCAGTCCATGATAAATGTTGCCTGAGATAAGTGTTAAACCTGAATTCTACAACATATATAGAGTAATCAATATGATAACAATAAAAAAGGGCTCCAAATTGGAGCCCTTGACTTTCTTAAATAATTCTATTTGATCTTATATAAAGCGTATTATCTGATCACGGTTAAATCGCCCACCTCTACTACTTTTCTTCCTTCTACTTCCATTTCGATAAGGTAAACATAGACGCCATCTTCGACCAGTCCATCACTATCACCCCAGGCTCCATCCCAATTAAGGAACCACTTAACGGATTCACCATCCTGCTCTGAGTCAATAGCATCTAAAGTATATACTTTCTCTCCCCATCTGTCAAAGATATCTACACTGCTTACTGTAATACCTGTTCCTTTAGTCCACATGACAAAGTTTGTATTGGCATTGTCAGTTTGCGATGTAGGAACGATTACATTTGGTATATACCACTTCTGAATATCAAATACATCCACTCTGATGGTTGTTTCTTTGAAACAATCTTCATCAAAGAATATTTGAACTGTTAATTCAAAGTCATTTGGATAATCAGCTCCCAGTATTGTTACAGGATCACAATCCAAGCCTTGACAGATAACTACTCCGTTGGCAAGCCAAATTACATCTCCTATATTCTGTGCATTGGTTGATAAGCTGTATTCTCCTGTCTCAGAATTCAAAATCTGAAGTGGTCCATTGATCGATAAATCAGGATCTATTGCAGCGATGATATCGAAACTAACAACTGAGGTACAGCCGTTGGCATCAGTTACCAACATTTCATGTAAACCGACAGACACAGGCATAAATATTGAGCTACCCTGTTGAGGCCCGTTATCAACCTGATATTGATAATCCGGCGTTCCGCCTTCTACAATTGCTTCTACCTGACCTCCATCGTTGTTGTCTTCAAAACAATTTGGATTGATCGGATTAACGGTAACGAATCTAGGTGCCTCGTGCAAGGTCATCAATACTGTTGTATCATAAGTACATTCAGCAAATTCTATCGTATATGTCAATGGAATATCCGATTGAGCTGCCAATCCATTTGGATTAAACAATCCATTTGGACTGATACCCTGACCGGACCAAGTGCCATTTCCGTTTCCTGCTGGAGGATCAAGTAATGTTATATTAAGCTGCTGTGTCGTCTGTGTGCCGTCCAGACACATTTCCCTATCGTAGGCCGCTATTTCAAAATAAGAATCAGGACAAGCATTTGCAGTACAGATAAAGGTCTGTGGTGCCAAAGAACAAGATGATGCTGTCAAGAACTCCAATGTAATTTCTGCATCCTCCCCTTCTGACAATCCAGTTACCGTATATGTTGTCTCGGTTTGTGTAGCTACCTGAGTAGAGTTAATACTTACGACATATTGTGTAACATCCGTAACCGGAGTCCATTCAAAGGTCACAGATGAATTATCTGTTGCACCACAAGAGATCACCGTTGGAATCAATTCTGCATCCACTTGGACAGTAGTAGTCTCTACTTCAGATACACAACCTGCATTATCGATGGATAAGCTGATATCATAATCACCTGCATTATCCCATGATAATTCATAAGGTCCGAATCCTGATCCGGAAATTACATTGGCAGCGCCAAAGTCCCAGATTGGAGTCTCACTGTTGTTAGCAGCAAATGGAGAAATTACCATCGTTGTCTCACTCACACATATATCATCGTCTGACACTTCAATTGATGCTACAGGTATAATATTTACTTCTATATCGACAGCATCGGTATAAGTACAGCCCGGTTCAGTGATGGTTATGCCAATATTGTAGGTCATATCCATATTATCATCCGGTGTAAAGATGCCTGTATTCTGGTCTACAAATGGTGAATTCCAGGTAATTGTTCCATTACCTTGACCACCCGTATAAGAAGCTTCTAATTGTATTGGTGTTGCACCAGCTTCCCAACAATGAGGTCCTGTATTTCCAAAAGTAACATCCACAGGTGGACAATCGATGGCCGTACAAGTGGTAGAACGTGATGTTCCAGGACAAGGTCCAAGATCATTGATAGCATCTACCTGGATATCTACATTATCACCCGGACTCAATCCATCAACAAAGAATGTCAGTGAGTCTTGATTTCCAACAAGCATACCATTGATGTAAACATCAAAAGTCGAGGCGCCATTTACCGCTTGCCATTCAAATATGACATAGTCGATACCTGTCTCGGCACAAGTGATAGGTGCCATAACAAGTGGAATACATTCCACCGCTATACAACTCGAACTGCTAGAAACATTTGGACAGCTGTTAGCACTCAGTGCAGTGACCGTAATCGTAACTTCATCACCAGGCGTAAGCATATCAATTGTGATATCCGTACCGGCTTGTGTTAACGTCACTGGTGGATCCTGATTAACCGTGTATGTTATATCATATCCTGTTGCTGAAAAAGCTGGAGCCCATTCAAACTGAACAAAGTCCAAATCCTGATCAATACAAGTTACAGGGCCCATGATCACAGTATCCAATACCATGACTTGAGCTGTATTTTGATTGGTACAATTTCCTAAGTTATCGGGTGCTGTAACATCCAGCACTATGGTCTTTAATCCAGGTGTATCCCAACTGATTTCATTCTGCGCATTTATCGTACCGCCATCGTAACCATTCCAGTTTGCAACCTGATCTACATTTGTGTCATCGATTGTAATTGATTCACCCAAACATATTTCATTATCACTTACAGTGAAATCTACACGAGGTGTAGGGTAAACTGTTATTGTTCTGGTTTGTGACCTGGTGCAATTTCCATTCTGGTATGTATAGGTCATTGTAATAATGTTATCTCCTACAACAACACTTGGGTCGCTTGGATCAAATAATCCTGTAGGACTAACTCCATTACCTACATAGCTGGCTACACCATCATCATTTGCTGCGACATCAAAATTAAAGGCCGCTATCGGCGCGTTTTCACAATAGGAAGTATCTGCCCAAAGGTTGAATACCCATTGCGGATCGGGACAATCCTGTGCCTGGCATCTGATATTTGCCGGTGCGCTGTCTCCACAAGGGGGCGGGCCGTTGGCAATGATTTCAATTTCCACTTCATCCAGTACATCTAACATGTCAAACATAACAGAAGTCTCAGCATCCGTATTTATAATTGTTGAGGTCCCTGAAGGGGAGTCCAACACATTTATTGTATAACCTGTAGCCCCAGTTACCGGTGGCCAGGTAAAAGTAATCGAAGTTGATGTCGTGCTACAATCTGGCATTGGTGCATCCAGTTCTTCAATGACATTTACAGTCCTTGATACAGGAAGCGATTCGCAACCATTGTTATCGATAACAACCAATTCAATATCGATTGTACCTGGTGTCGAGGAAGAATAGCTTACCGGTCCAGGTCCTGATTGATTTCCACTTATATAGTTCGTGGATGACCATGCATAAGAAGCAATCTCGCTCTGATCTCCCATGAAGTTTGCTTCCGCCAGTTCATTGACACACACCTCAAGTGGTGCATCGATCATTGGTTCCGGAAGCGGATTAGCGCGTACATAAATTTCAACAGCCGGACTTTGACCACAAATAGTATTGGCCAGCACTGTAATCGGCTGGTTTGCATTAAAATCATAGTTAGTGAAATCCACTGTAGCCGTATCGCTTACTGCACCAGTTACCACGCCATCAGCTCCTGTAGGGAATGTCCATTCAAATGTCGAACCCTGGAATGGGTTAACTACAAATAATTTATTTTCAAGGTCATTGACACAGAATACTGTATCCATTCTTAAGAAGTCCGGTGGTGTTGCCGTACCCGATTCTAGGTCAAACGGACCCCATTGTTTGACACAAGAAACCGTGATGGCTGCATCATCACCGTATGCGCCGTCAAAGAAGAAATATTCTACCTGAACAATATACATGCCCTGATTAATATTGACGTCGTCTATATTAATTGTATCGCCTGTAGCTACCGTTTGCATTGTGTTTGCATCAATCCATTCTATTATATAGTTTGGATTTATTTCAGGATGGTCAGGATGCAGATCTTCCAACTCTTCTAAGGCCAACTCAAACCAGTATTGTGTGCCGCTTGGTGTACAAGGACCTGCAAACAAATCACCATCAACCGTGGTTGTATCTACGGTTACAAGGATCAATGAATCACATCTTTCTTCATCCCAATCGATTTCCTGAGAGGCCATTTCGATATTAAATAATTCTTCTAATTCATCACCGTCAAGATCAAAGACCTGACTAGGCCAGAACCATTCATATTGTTCTGGATCATAATCTTCATCTCTGAACTGGCAATCAAACATATATAATGTGACCGGCTGCGGGTCAAGGTTTCCAATTGGGTTAATTTGTACAGATTGTACGAAAGGACACATGCAGTCAGGATCAATGACATCGAAGTCAAGAATACCATTTTCTGCCATTTGAACCATATCTAATGTAATCTGATTCGGACCGATCCATGGAATACCGTCACCGTTCGGATCTTCACCTACTATACCAGGATCCCATCCCGGTGCAAGTAAGTCTTCTACACAAACATCGTATGGACCATATAATTCATCCGGCAAGGGTTGAATCGTAAAAGTCAAGCAACAGTCATCGCAAGATTGGTCGTCACATTCAGCAACAATATCGGTCAGGCAAACTGTAAATTCAGTTGGTACCAATACATCTGTAAATGTTAACGGTGGTATATTATAATCATCTTCGATTTGGTTCCATTCACCTCCATCCAATCCTTCAATAGGTGGATCAAATGTCCAGAAGAAAGTCGCATTCAAGTCTGGTGCATAAGGCCCAGGACCATCATATGCTCCCATATCTGATGGCGAATCACCAAAATGATGAATATTAAATTGTAATACGGTCTCAGGACAATAAGTCAAAGGAGGGAAAGAAGGTGCTTGTTCACAGCTTGCTTCCACTACAACCTCATCTGGTGTATCAATTACGAATTCATATCCTTTTTCAATTTCAATTTCGTAATCACATTCTGCACCGTTACATCCATCAACAAATAAGTAGTAGGTATTACCCACAACCAATTCATTTACTTCATACTCGATTGCATCCAAGCCATTTGAGCATGTTGCCTGTCCACCTAGACATTCGCCACCTTCATCTTCACAGAAGTCGTATACCCCTGATTGAAGTCCAATGGCACCTGTTCCCATAGCACACTGGAATGGCTGAACGGTAACACATAGGTCAGTACCTCCGGCTACGAATGCAAACCAAGACATATTGTGCGGTACACCTTGTCCATTACAAAGTGGAGAAGGTTGGCTGGGCTGTGTTCCACCTCCCTGCATATATTCAGGCGTACATGAGTTAAATCCATCCAGAAGTTCACCAATATTACAGGTAAAACAACCATCATCGATTGAAGTCTCACATTCTCCACAGAATAATCCACCACCATCACAGTTCGAACAAAGGATGTTGACAATGAATGTGTGTGTCAATGTATTACCGCATTCATCGGTAACAGTATATACCACTTCAGTCTCCCCTTCACCAAATTCCTCATTCGGTGGTGGGAAAGCCATAAAGGTAGAATTCGGACAAAGGTCTTCAAAGTGAACACCATCCAATAAAGGGAAATCTGGCCATGCATCACCGGTTTCTTCATTTTCAAAATAACCATTCGGGAACATATAACCGAAGCTGCAATCAGCAACTAGGATTTCAATATCACTTGGTAAATAATCTTCTGTATCGCCTAACCATTCAGGACCAGATTGATCATCTACCGTTATCAATTGTGTATGTGTTCCTGCACTGTTCAAACATGCATCTTCAAATATCCATTCTCTTTCTATTTCTATCTGGTTAGGACAGTTCTCAAATAAAATTGTCTCATTAAAAACCGGAACACCTGGACTACATGGATCTACCAGGATCAAATCTGGTGGATCTGGAATATCAGATGCACAATCATAGGTGACATCCGGTGGCAGGTTGCCCGGTAATTGAGGAGGGGTTGTGTCTTCTATTGTAATAATAACCGTCTCGGTCACGGACAGGTTGCCGCAATCATCGATGACAGTCACTTCAAATTCATATTCTCCGGCGAATGTTTCGCCGACACAATTCGGATCTGGGGTTGTTGGGAATAATGGTGCATCACCGATTGGTAGAACTTCCCATATGAGGTCATCGGGGTCGGTACAGTTATTAAAATCGGTTGCTGACGCCGCAGCTACAATACCATCAATCATATCCTGGACTGTAGGTCCTTCCGTATCACATTCTGTTGTTGCTGGATTTGTTACCAAGCCTGAAATAGTTGGAGGATCAAAATCTTCAATAATAATGTCAGCTTCCCACTCCGTGGTGTTGCCGCATTCATCCTCAACTGTAAATGTTACCGTTTCTACACCAGCCAGACCGCAGTCTTCAGGTGGAGACCCATCGTAATCATCTGTAATGATTAGGTCACCCACAGCGGTACAGTTATCTGCAGCAGCGCCATTACCAAAAGAACCTACCCAAGCACCAATATCTCCAGTATTACCATTCCCGTCACATACTACGATAAGGTCTGTCGGTACCTGATCCCAGAAAGGATCTTGTGTATCTTCGACCGTAAATGTTGCTGTTT
>JABDJE010000137.1 GCA_013002625.1 Saprospiraceae bacterium
GCCCTATACAGTAAGTCATTCAGATAAAAACAAAGACAAGATATTTATTGATGGAAATGCTGCCACAGCCTTAGGCCTACTCTATGGCGGTGCAACTGTAGCAGCTTGGTATCCCATTACACCATCCACTTCTGTTGCCAAAGCATTTACGGATTTTTCTAAAAAGTACAGAGTAGATCAGGAAACAGGCAAGATGAATGTTGCAATTATACAGGCTGAAGATGAATTGGCCGCGATTGGAATGGTCATCGGAGCAGCATGGAATGGCGCGCGTGCATTTACCGCCACGAGTGGCGCAGGTGTGTCTCTTATGAACGAGTTTATCGGGCTCGCGTATTTTGCGGAAATTCCAGTTGCACTCATAAACGTCCAACGAGGAGGACCCTCCACGGGAATGCCCACACGTACTCAGCAGGCGGATATAATGTCTTGTGCATATGCATCACATGGCGATACCAAACATGTATTGCTGTTCCCATCTACGCCCAAGGAGTGCTTTGAAATGGCCGTCCAATGCCTCGACCTGGCTGAGCGCTTGCAAACACCTGTTATCCTGATGTCTGATCTGGACCTGGGCATGAATGAACATGTATCAGATGCTTTTGAATGGGATCCTGATTACAATTATGACAGAGGTAAGGTGTACTCAGCAGAAGATCTTGAGCGAATTGAAACATTCGGCCGATACCTGGATGTTGATGGTGATGGAATTCCATACAGAACGTATCCAGGTACCCACCCCACCAAAGGGAGTTTCTTCACCCGCGGTACATCGCGTGATGAGTATGCTCGATATACCGAGCAAGGTGATGCTTACGTTAGAAATGTAGATCGATTGACCAAAAAATGGGAAACTTCAAAGAAGCTTGTGCCTAAGCCAAAGACAAGGCGACATCCCATGGCCAAAGATTTTGCGATCATCTTTTTTGGAACGACTTATTATGCTGCTTTGGAGGCGATGGAGTTGTTAACAACAAATAGAATATATGCCAATGCAATGTGTATAAAGGCCTTCCCTTTTAACAAGGATGTTGAAGACTTTGTAAATGAGCATCAAAACATATTTGTAATTGAACAAAATAAAGATGGCCAATTGAAACAAATGCTTGTCAATGAATTAGGGGTGCCGCCATCTAAATTTATTTCTATACTGAATTATGATGGTATGCCTATTACAGCTGATAAAATTTTCGAGACAATAAATTCAAACATTAAAGAGAATCACCCAGAATTATTAAGCGTATGAGTTTTTTAAAACCCAATATAAGTCACCCCGATGCACCTGTGAATAAAGTCGGATATCGAAAAGTTGATTATACAGGTGCTATTTCTACCCTATGTGCAGGCTGTGGGCACGATTCAATCAGTGGATCCATAGTTCAGGCGTGTTTTGAATTGAATATTGAACCGCATCAGCTTGCCAAATTATCTGGGATTGGTTGTTCTTCAAAAACACCCACTTATTTCCTAAGTAATTCCCATGGATTCAATTCGGTACACGGTAGAATGCCATCTATATCGACAGGTGCAAACCTGGCTAACCGTGATTTGATTTATCTAGGGGTATCTGGTGATGGCGATACAGCATCCATCGGTATGGGCCAGTTTGTGCACGCCATTCGACGGAATTTGAATATGACTTATATCGTGATGAATAATGGTTGCTACGGTTTAACCAAGGGGCAGGATTCCGCAACAGCAGATTTTGGTTCAATCAGTAAAGCAGGTTCAAAGAATAATTATAACCCAATTGATTTGGCAGCAATGGCAATCCAACTCGACTGCAGTTTCGTTGCGAGAAGCTTCTCTGGAGACAAAGAACAATTGGTGCCTCTTATCAAAGCTGGAATGCGCCATAAAGGCATGGCGTTTATAGATGTGATTTCACCATGTGTTACATTCAATAACAACAAGGGTTCAACTAAATCCTATGATTATACACGTGAGTTTATGGAACGCACAGCATTGGTTGATTATGTTGAAAACAAGGATCCGATCGAAATTTCTTATGCAGAGGGAGATCGCTTTGTGGTTGATTTGCATGATGGCAGCACGATACAATTGCGGAAACCTTTTTCGGATTGGCGTCCTACCGATAAGGTGGCCTCGCTGCAAAATCTGATGACATCTTCAAATAAAGGCGAAGTACTTACCGGTCTGTTGTATATCAACCCGGAAGCAGAGGACCTGCAGGAAAAAATGAACTTATCAGAAGTATCTTTGAATAAGTTGGATCAGAGCACACTCTGTCCCGGGGCAGGAATCCTTGAGGAAATCAATGCCCAATATCGATAATCATAAGAAATTACATATATTGCATTTAACCTTAATATGAAAGCAAATTACAATGCAGTTAGGAATACTAAAGGAAATTGATTCAGAGAAAAGAGTTGCATTTTTACCAGAACATATCAATAACCTCACGCAGTTGGGATTCGATAAAATTTCAATTGAATCTGGAGCAGGGTCTGGCGTCAATGTATCCGACCAACAATATCAGGAAGCAGGAGCTACAATCAGTGACAGGTCTTCGATCTTGACAGGTTCTGACCTGGTGGTTGGCATCCACTTACCTGAATTGGCTTCACTTGGTCAAGATATCGTATTAGTGACCCAGATGAATCCCTTATCTAATATCGAGACCATTAAAGAACTCAAATCGAAAGGCTCAACTGTATTTAGTATGGATATGGTGCCTAGAACAACAAAGGCTCAGGCTATGGATGTATTATCGTCGATGGCAACATCTGCAGGATACAAAGCAATTCTTTCTGCGGCCATGCAGTTGCCTAAATTCTTTCCAATGTTCATGACGGCTGCCGGAACTATTGCACCAGCAAAGGTTCTAATCCTTGGAGCTGGTGTTGCCGGGTTACAGGCGATTTCGACGGCTAGAAGACTTGGTGCTGTGGTGGAGGCATTCGATGTAAGGGCTGCAGCCAAAGAAGAGGTGATGAGTCTAGGTGCAAAATTCGTAGAAGTTGAAGGTGCAAAAGACGACACAAGCGCTGGCGGATATGCGGTTGAACAGACTGAAGCGTATAAAGCCAAACAGGCTGCTTTAATTCAGGAACATGCTAAGAAATCAGATGTTATCATTTGTACAGCTCAAATACCTGGCAGAAGAGCGCCATTGCTCGTTACAGAAGATACTGTAAAAAATATGAAGCCAGGAGCTGTCGTTGTTGACCTTGCTGCATCTACAGGAGGCAACTGTGCATTTACGGAAGACGACAAAACAATCGTTGTCCATGGGGTTACAATAATTGGAGATTCCAATCTGGCATCTACGATTCCGTTTGATTCAAGTAAAATGTACGGGAAAAACCTGATAAACTTTTTTAAAGAGTTAGTCAACGAGGAAGGTGTGAATTTTGATTTTGAAAATGAAATCATAGAACACACTTGTATAACATATAAAGGTGAAATAAAGAGCCCTAGAATAAAGAATATCATTAACCAATAGATCCACAGAGATGAACGAAATAATGCAATTGTTCCTGGAGAATCAGGAATTCATTTACGTGATTATATTATCGATCTTTTTAGGCATTGAAGTGATTTCAAATGTGCCTGCAATTTTGCACACGCCACTTATGTCGGGTGCCAATGCTATTCATGGAGTAGTAATAATCGGCGCCATCATCGTGATGGGCCACGCAGATCCATCAAATACTTTAGCCCTGGTATTGGGATTTATTGCAGTTGTACTTGGAACACTGAATGTGGTCGGTGGCTTTGTTGTGACGAACAGAATGCTTGAAATGTTTAAAAAGAAAGAAAAGTAAACTATGGAATTTGCACTGGAAATATCATATCTCGTGGCCTCTATCACTTTCATTTTAGGCCTTAAAATGCTCAGTAGTCCTGAGTCAGCCCGAAAAGGAAATTTAATAGCCGCCGCTGGTATGCTGATAGCTATAATTACTACAATTGCTTTCCATAAGGATGGAGAAGGACATGCTATCGGTAATCTTATCTGGATAATAGCAGCCATGGCAGTGGGTACTATTATTGGCTGGATAATGGCCGTTAAAGTCAAGATGACTGCCATGCCTCAAATGGTATCTTTCTTCAATGGAATGGGTGGTGCCTGCGCCGCGTTGATTGCTTTGGTTGAATACAATACACACCCAGTACATGAGATGGGCTTTTTAATCGTTGTTTGTCTCAGTTTAATCATAGGCTCTGTTTCTTTTAGTGGATCTATTATTGCCTATGGCAAACTTGAAGGCAAGATCAAAGACCTCTATGGCAATTTTATGCCAATAATAAATGGTATTATATTCCTTAGTGTCATGGGACTTATGATATATGGATTGATCAATCCAAGCATGTTTGATAGTGGTCTATTATGGATAATTCTGGCTGCCTCGCTCCTTTATGGTGTTATGTTTGTTATGCCAATCGGTGGTGCGGATATGCCAGTTGTGATCTCACTCCTAAACTCCTTCACAGGTGTCGCTGCAGCTTTTGGTGGATTTATGTATGATAATGCAGTTATGTTGACAGGTGGTATCCTTGTAGGATCGGCAGGTACCATTCTTACTATTCTTATGTGTAATGCCATGAACAGATCTTTGGCAAACGTGATAATTGGTTCGTTTGGTGGTGCCAGTGGTGCCAAGGCAGAAGGAGGTGATAAGGTCGTAAAAGAAATAAGTCTGTCTGACGCCGCGATATTATGTGCGTATGCAAACAAGGTGTCCATAGTGCCAGGATATGGCTTAGCCGTAGCACAGGCCCAGCATGTGTGCAACGACTTTACAAAATTACTTGAAGATAAAGGCGTGGATGTTTCTTATGCGATTCATCCGGTTGCCGGTCGTATGCCTGGTCATATGAATGTATTATTGGCTGAAGCCGATGTATCCTATGACAAGCTTCTTGAATTGGAAGATGCCAATGAAGGTATGACATCTACAGATGTAACAATTGTAGTCGGAGCCAACGATGTTGTCAATCCTGCAGCAGAAGACGATCCATCAAGTTCAATTTACGGTATGCCAATTATTCAAGTACACAAATCCAAGAATATCATTATCATGAAGCGTAGTATGGGTAAAGGCTATGCGGGGATTGAAAACAATCTCTTCTTCGCTGATAAGACACGCATGCTATTCGGTGATGCAAAAGCCTCTTTAAGTGCCTTGGTAGGCGAGTTGAGAAGCTTGTAAATGCGAAAAAAGTAAAACGATAAACATAAAGTGAGAATCTAGTTTCAAGAAAACATTGTATATTCTGAGACTTGTAACCTGCTTCTTTAGCCTGACAAAATCATGACAACAATATTTCAAACTTTTATATTGTTTTTACTTCTTTCCTGTCCTATTATAGCGCAAACTCAATTCACCTAATTGAAACCACATAAGTTTACAGATGGCACTAATATTGGAGCATTGTATAAATTTAAACATGTGTTTCAGGCTAATGAAAGGGATGCAAGAAATTTCCGGAAATTCAACACAACAAGAATTACGCAATCCGTAATCAATTATACCATAACTGCTGCTGATATTGTATTGCTGGCAGTGGTGGTATCCGAAAGTTGTGATGCATGCACATATGATTTTTCGGGGTACCATATTGCCGGAGCATTAATTTTGGGAAGTGGCATCGTGTTGATTAATAATGTGGCAGCAGAATCAATTAAGTCAAGAAGAAAAAAGAAGCTTTTTGATCAATTTAGTGGAGAATTTATTGATTTTAGTCACCGAGAATCCTATCCAAATCTCAATTTGGAAATTACACAAAATGGAATTGGATTGGTCGTTAGATTTTAGTTTAAATCCAAGTCTCCTTGAAGCAGGCATATCTGGAAAGTACAAAACTCCAATAACCCCAAATTGACCAATAATCCTATCCTATTTGATCTTGACTTAAATGCAGTTCGATAGAGTCCTCTTCTTCTTTCTTCTCCTATCTAATATCATATATAATCCTTCCCAATACCATTCTTCTAATATCAGGTGCTCCATAAATTGCGCGGTATTTGGTATCAAAGAGATTGGATACATTGACACTGAATTGCATATTGTGATTTAGTTTATAACCAAGACCAAGGTCAACTATTGTAAATCCATCTACAGGGCCGCTGAATGATAGGCCATTTACACTTTCCCAGTCTGAGGTCATTCTAGCAGATATATTACCGAAGAAGCCGGTCTCTGGTGTATAATTTATTCCGGCTTTAATTCTGGTGCCTGGCATGTTCAAAGAAAGAGGTCGGCTTATCTCGCTGTCAACAAGGTTGAGCTCTTCCCATAAAATTTGGCTTAGCCAACTCACATTTCCATAAACGGATAAAGCATTGTCAACATAATATTCAAGACCAAAGTCAATTCCAAAATAATCCAACTCTTCAAAATTGAGGTAGGCATAATCCCACGTACCAACATCATTTGGAGAATTATCTGTGCTTAAAATACCCAAGGTATTCAGGTTCCCTTCACCATCTTTGGTTATACCTTCAATGATGGAACCGTATATAGCACTTAGGGATTCGGCTGTAAAGCCGTATGCAGCCAAAACATTAGGATCAGCCAACTGAGATAATGCAGCTGCGTGATCTGGCGCTGCTGTTGGATACAATAAGAATGGTGATACGGCCAAAGGCGCGCTAAGGATATTTTTACGCTGATTATAATATACATCAACCGTTACGGCCCATTTATTGGCCAATACACCCTTGTAGCCTAATTCATACATATTGGATTGGCTTAATGACAAAGGTGCTCTAGTGACAGGCGTACTTGTTGGAATAGCTGCCGAGCTTCCAGTCATTTGAGGAATCAAGGAATACAGATATCCAATGAGATCAGGTGGAAGAGATGCCTCAAGTGCGCCAGTTCCAATAGCGTGTAAGGTACTTAATGGCATACCGCCCCCAGGTGTAGTAGTTCCAGTGATAAAGTTATAACCATTACCCTGATCGAAAGTCAGATTCTCAGTACCATTTACCAGGTAGATCAGGAATGAGCCTGCATTTGCAATGGGTGTATCCGCAAATAAATTTAGTGAGGTTGGTGCACCAAAGGCTCTGTTCCAGGTGGCCCTAAATGTATGAGATGGGTTGTGTTTGTACACTAAACCTAATCGTGGAGAGAAAGCAGTAGCATCCAGAATTGAGAATCGGTCTACCCTTCCAGCACCAACCAAATCTAGTTTGTCGGTTAACTGATACTTCCCTTGGACGTAGGCTCCCAAAATGCTATAATCATCTTCATCTTCAAATCTACCATGGATTGTTCCCTTTGTATCAATAGTGATATAACGTGCATCGGCCCCTACAGTGATATTTAACTTGTCATTTAAGAGGTCAAAATTATATTGTACTTGCCCTTCAAACTGGCTCGAACTATTAAAGGTGGTCTGTCCTGTGCTAAATAAGTAAGAGTTGCCATCTTTACCAGGTGAATGAGACCAGAAAGCTTGAGCGAATAATTTTTCAGTATTCAATCTTACCTGGGCAAATGGCCTTGGAGTTGTCACGTAGCTTTCACCTTGGGATGTCCTGAATAATCCTTTATATTCACCGAAACCCGCAACGGCATTAATTGTTGTCTTCTCGTTGGGTTTGAATACAAGATTACCGGTAAGACCTAAACTTCTTGTGAAATAATTTGGCACCATTGCATCTTCAATAACCTCACCTGTGATCTGGCTTGTTATCGGTGTCACATACTGCGCCATACGGGCTGCATGCACAGGGTCATCAGGATCTAATTCAAAATCATTAGCTCTTCTATAATGACCTGTCAATTTAAAGGCAAGTTTGTCGGACAATACCTGGGCATGCCTGAATGATGCAATAAACTGTTCTTGTGTACCGCCTGCTATTGTAATGGATGTGCCTGGATGACGGAAAGGATCTTTGGATATAAAGTGAACAATACCACCTTCAACACCAGGTCCGTAAAGCGCTGATCCAGGACCTTTAATGACTTCAATTCGTTCAAGATCTAATATGTCAATTGGGTGCTGCCCAGCAAAGTAAGTACCCAGACTAGGAATGACGACATTTCGATAGTCAGCGATAATAAAAGATTCTGTTTGGAATACTTCTGATTTTCCTCTCAGGTTAATTTGACCTGTACTGACACCATATTGGGCAATGTCAACACCCACCACATTTCTCAGGGCCATCATAGGCTCTGCAGAAGCATCCAATCTGATTTTTCTTTCTCCAATAACACTTACCGAAGCTGGTGCATCCTGAACCATTTCTCTCTTTCTAGATGCCGATACAACAATATCACCAGAGAGATCCAATCCTTCTTCAAGAATTATAATAATATCAGATTCAGAAGCGGAAAATGAAAGTCTTTTGGTTCGATATCCGATATAACTGATGATCAAATCTACTGGAACTGTAGATGTTGTAAGTTTGAAATTACCATCTATGTCGGTTGCAGTTCCCTCATAGGTGCCGTCAATGATCACATTGGCGAAGGAAAGGGATTCCTGGTCTTCATTGACAACCGTTCCGCTAATCTCAATTTGAGCCGTAAGGCTGAAGGTTGAAATTAGGAATAGGCTAATGAATAATAATTTCGTTCTTGAAGTTAAATAGGGATAGCACATAACTCAGAGTTGACTTTTCGTTAATATTCTGTTTAATCAGGGTATATCACCAATCAACATACAAAAAAATCTCTGTACTTATCTTATTTAACGGGGATTATTGAACAGCCAATTTTAGGACTCAACGAAGTACATATCCACAGCACCAACACTTTTTGCTTTAATCTGTCCTCTGAACTCACATGTAAATTTGTCCTTGATTTTCAAGTATGTTGCACCGGATATATTGAGTTTGCCCGGTTCTCCGGAACTTTCCATTCTCGCGGCAATATTTACGGTGGGTCCCCAAATGTCATAGGCATACTTTTTTGACCCTACAATACCGGCGATAACAGGACCTGTATGAATTCCTGCACGAACTTCCAATGGAGGAATACCTCTTGCTATTCGGTCTGCATTGGAGTCGCTTATAAATTGGATCATTTCCAGAGCTGCGTTTACGATATCTATTTCGTGGTTATCACGCGGAGACGGAATACCCCCTGCACACATATATGCATCTCCAATGGTTTTAATTTTCTCGATATTGTACTTTTCTACAATAGCATCAAAAGCTTTGTAGCAACTATCGATTTCTTCAATGATTTGTTCAGCGTTCAGGCTTTCAGAAAATTTACTAAAATCTTTAAAATCTGTAAATAAGACAGATACACTCTCAAATTTTCGTGCTTTGATTTTACCGTGTACCTTTAATTCCTGTGCTACTGCTTCAGGTAAAATGTTTCTAATCAATTGCTCAGACTTGTCTCGCTCCTCTTGGATTTGTTTTGCACGTTCTTCAAGTTTCTCCTCCAACAATTCGGTCAAAATTGAATTATCGATCGCCAATCCGACTTGAGAACAAAGCTTTTCCAGAAAATGAAGCTCAATATCGTCTTCCTTGGTTTGGCTGTTTTCAAGTAACAAGATGCTTTTTACCTCTTTGTTCTTTACTATTGGTATTAGAATTGCGGTTTGAAGCCCATGGTTTTGTACGTAAGGGTCGCGCTTTAGTTGAGGATTGGTATTAATGTCAGATAATATCAAACTGTTTTTACGTCTTGAAATTAGACGAAGGATACTCAATGGGATTTCCTCTTCAAGGCGCTCAGCTTCTTCAATTAAGTTGATATTTTGCCCTTGCCCTTTTGAGGCAAACAACTGATATCTGTCTTCATCAATTATAACAAATTTTCCAACTGTGGCATTACTGAATTTTAATGCTGAGCCTATTAAAATGTCCAGCTGATTTTTCAGATCCGGGGCGCCCAGTACACCTGTGGAAACATTAATTATTTCGTGAATCTGATTTTTTGTTAACGAGGATTCATTTTCAAAGGCCTCAATATTTGACACTTTTGTGGTTGCATATTCTGATGCTATTTCTGGGTACTCTGATTTTAATCTATTAACTACGCTTGTAGCACCCCAGGCCTGATAATAGTTCATGGACTGTGCAAGCATATTCAGCCCTGCGTGTTTTTGGTTTTGATTTATCAGGAATAATCCAAATTCTTCACAAACCAAGGCAGAATCCCATGGGTTGTCATTATCTAAAGCATGGATATGTGCCTTGTTAAATGCTCCGAATGCTTCGTCTAATTTCCCCTCATATTGAAATGTCAAGGCCTCAATAAGATAATATTTGGTGGCATAATTTGATGCACAATACTCTGCTCTTACTTTGATGCTCTTGATGAATTTTTTAAGATCTTTTAGTTTACAGCATTCAAGCTTTTCTTCGCCTTTTATAACATGAAATGTCATGTAGAGAATCTGTACTACAGCGTTGTATGGGCCTATCCCGCCTTCTTTGAGATTCAGCAATAGTTGTTGGAATACTTCTTCATCATAACAGACAACACCTCTTCCGGCGTCTATGATTAATTTGCCCATGTTGACATTACAGTTGATGATTCTGTCTTTGGCAAACGGTCCTTTTTTAAGTGATGCGGTATTAATGGGAAGTGTGTTGTCTTCCATGCTGGTGTCAAGAAAAGACCCGCGGGTAAGTTCCTGAATTATGGCCGCAATAATTCTATGATAGTAATCGATTATTATTTGGTTGGCATCTTTCGAAAGGACATGACTTGCTTCAATGTGCTCACTTAATTTTTGTAGTGGAATTCCATTGAAGAAATTATACCATCTGTTCATGCCCAGGCTATAAAAGGCCATGTGTGTATTGCCAGCTTCTCGGCCTCTTTTATAGTTGTCGTCTAGGTCCTCAATTGCGGCATCTAAGGGTTCAATGAGATGCTGAACGAATGCACTATATAAGAAATGACATGCAACCGAAATAGATTTGTCCTTTATTTTATTTTCAAGAAGCTTAAGGCCAGCTTTGGAAATGATTACTGAACGGTCCACCATGTCACTGAAGCTATTAATCGTAAAACCTAGCGCCAACAGACTTGAAGGTGACTCCATGAGTAGACCCTTTTCAACCGTGTCTTTTATGCCAAGCCAAGTTAGCCTGGAAGATAGCTTTGGCTCGAGAAAATATATTGCCGGAGAAGATATATTAATCAGTTGATGTGCTATGTTGAGTTTTTCATTTGTACTGAAAGGGATCGACTCAACCGTCTCTGGTTTTAAATTGCGGGATTTGAACACAGATTTCATGAATATCTTAATGATTTGAAATTGTGTTATCTGTTTTGAAAATTTCAAGCCCATATTCTTGAGTCCACTTTCAAGGTTATCTATGGTGCCTCTAAGATTTCCTCGTTGAATGGTTTCCATGGCCTTAAGCAGATATATTCTAAATGTCTGATTGCCTTTAGAGGCTATAGATTCTAACTCTCTTAACTGGTGCTGGTAAGTTTCGTACCGCAATGCACTCAGTGCACAGGAAGTGGATTCAAAGTAAAAATTATAATAATCTTCTGAATTGCCATGTTCCAACTGTTCAATCTTAGAAATAAGCAAAAAGTACCGGCTGGCATTTGCAAATGCAGCTTCATTTTTTGCTTTAGCTGCTGCCTTTAATAAAAGATCTTTAAAGGGTAAACATTTTTCAGCTGGAAGTGATAGGATGTGATTTACAAGCTCATAAATTTTGGCGTTGAGCTGCTCTTCTTTCAGACTTAAATAATTATGCTTAATTATTTTGAGTTTGATGTCATTGAACTCATCCTTGGATATTATTTTCGAAAACGTATCTATAAAGCCAGGGTGCGAAAATTTCAGTTCCGAGAGATTTGCTTGTTGATAAGCAACGGGATTCAAAAAACCTTTAGTTCTGAGATTATTAATGATTTCGTCACATTCATTATCTGATAAATCAATTAATTTTTTCAGTTCATTTAGTTTAAACTGATGCCCAATAACTGAGGCATGCTTTAGCAGGTCTATTTCCTCTTTTGATAAATGATTTAATCTATTAGATAGAAACTGGAATACATTTTCAGATAAATTTACATTCTCAACTGAGTCGAGATCAACTTCCCATATTTGTTTAGCTGAATTCGCTTTAATTTGTTGGCTCGAAATCAGCTCTTCGAACAACTGCTTAATAAAAGAAGGACTACCCTTCGTCTTCTTGTGAATCAATGCCCCGAAGGCATCTCGAGGTTCTATTTTTAATTGCCCTAAGATGGAAATGACCTCATCTTCATTGAAATTCTTTAACTCATACTCCCCTTTCGAAACATCTTTATTCTGTAATAAATTATCTAGGTGATTTCGAATGGATATAAATTCATCTTGTTCATCGCGTTCGTATGTGAGCAAGACCAGTATGTTTTTGATAATACTGCTCTTCATCACTTGCTCAAGTAGCTTATTAGTACCTACATCGGCAAATTGATAATTCTGCAGTGATATGACAAGTGGCTTGCCCTGACTTTGTATTATTCTCAGAAATTCAGAATAGGCATAAATAAATCGATTAATTGATGCCAGTCCGCTCAGTTCCTGATATGAGTTTATGTTTGTAAATAAATCCTGAAATCTGCTGTTGAACGTTACCAGTACACCAGATAGCTCGGCAATTGATTCGTCCATTTGC
>JABDJE010000157.1 GCA_013002625.1 Saprospiraceae bacterium
GGCGCAATTGGAATATATAGAATTGGAAGATTTCATGAATCAAGCCATTGATAGCTTACCTGAAAAGTGTAGATTAGTGTTTGTTCTTAACAGATTTGAACAATTATCATATAAAGAGGTGGCTCAAAGATTGGATATTTCCGTCAAAACGGTGGAGAATCAAATGTCTAAAGCACTTAAAATTCTGAGAACTGCATATAATAAATACCTCTATTATTTAGAAAATGAACAATGGAATAGGGGTAGACATAGAAATAACTGTCTTTACTATATAGAATCGTGAATAAAGACTTTTACATAACACTCATCTCCAAGAGATTGAGCAGTGAACTTAATGCTGCAGAACTCAAAGTTCTGAATTCCTGGTTAAATGAAGGCAAAGACAATGCCAACTTACTTCAAGAATTTAGAAACCTCTGGGCAGCAACCGCTCAATACAAGTCCAACATCAGCTTCAATGCCGATGTTGCCTTCTCGAATTTTTCTGAAAAATTTAAGTTAAACGCAAAGGATCAGCCTGCTGCAATAGCGCTTCCTCAGACTTCTTCAACCTCATTTTCAAAATATATATGGATACCCATTATCCTTCTAGGGTTTTTACTCGGTTATAATCTCATTTCCAATCTCGGCTCTGGCAATAAAGTGACAAATCAAGAGATGCATGCAATGACAATTGCGCTAAACCCTGCTTCAAATGCCACTATTTCACCCGAGACAAGTATAATAAAAGCGAAAACAAGCGAAAGCAAATCAGACATCACCTCCAGAATGGAGCTGAATACAATCAATGACTTGAATGCTTCCGCACTTAAGGCCAATAAATTGGTCGATGGTATTACCGGACAGGCATATTTTAATGTGGACAACCTTTATAACAGCGTACCATACACTTTTGACGTTAATGAAAATGTGATAGTTGCTACCCATAAAGCCAAGTTCAATATTCAGAACTATAAGGATGAAGATTATATCATAATTGACGTCGCCGATGGTCTTCTTAAAGTCGATATCGGTAATACGGCACTTGAACTAGAGGCTGGACAAAGGCTTGTATTTAATAAGATCACTGGCGAAGGGAATATTTCAAATTCCCCAGATTTGAGTCCTTTCAAATGGTCGAATGGTATTCTTGAATTCGACAATACACCTTTGACAGAGGTCTTCAAGAAGATTGAAAGATTTTATGGGATCGATATTGAAGTTACCGACAATTCTCCCGTTACCGGTCATTTTACTGCTTTTAATCTAAAACCGGGCTCACTGAATGAATGTCTTGAGTTACTGCAAGCTTCAATCGATATGAAGATTACCCGTAAAGGCCTGGATAAGGTCCTCATTTCTGAAATCAACTCACTGTAAGCGATTTATTAATCTGCCTTACATTTAAAGCTTATTTCCCTAACTTTGCTTCCATACAATAGTTGTTAATCCATGTTTCACCGTCTGGCGTTTGTTTGGCTTGCCCTTACATTGAGTTGCACACTCTTTGGCCAGTACACCATTCCCGATGAAAACCTGGTAAACTATTCCTGCGAAGACAAAAGCCTGCGTGAAGTGTTAAGCGAAGTTGGCGCAAACACAGGTGTGACTATAGCGTTCCAGGAAGAAATATTACCAAGCGATTCAATAGTTAGTATTTCTGTAAGAAATCAAAGACTGGGAAAGTTTCTCGAATATCTCATTGCACCCCATAAGCTCAGATATAAGATTGTTGGAAACCAAATTGTAATAAAGCGGAACCCATATGTTAGCTCAGGCGAAAAAATCACTATATCTGGCTATTTGAAGGATGCTGAATCAGGCGAGCCCTTAGTCAATGCCAATGTTTATCTATATGACAAAACCCAAGGCACAACGACGAATGAATATGGTTTTTACAGCTTTACAATTGACAAAGGGGTTCAGCGGGTTTACTATTCTTATTTGGGTTACGACCTGGGAATCAAGGAGTATGCGCTTTCTGCAGACACAACAGCCAATGTCAAACTTAAAGGCACTAACCAATTAAGTGAAATTGTAATCAAGGATAGTAGAATTGTTAGTTCAAACAGACCTGAAGAGCTATATCCTGTGGATGTGCTCAACCTTAAGACCTTAAATAGTACAGTAGCTTTGGGCGGGGAAGTAGACGTCATTCGTGCAACCCAAAATCTAGCAGGGGTCACTTCTGGCGCAGATGGATTTGGAGGCATGTCCGTCAGAGGAGGGGAGACCAATCAAAATCTAATACTCTACGATGGAATACCAATTTATAATGCTGATCATGCCTTTGGATTGTTTTCGATTTTCAATTCAACACTGATTAAAAGTGCAAGCTTATATAAAGGCGCCTTCCCATCACACTATTCCGGCAGGCTGTCATCGGTTTTGGACATAAGAACACGTGAAGGCAACAACCAAAAATTCCAAGGTGATGTTTCACTTGGATTGCTGGCCCTAAAAGCATCTATTGAAGGTCCTATAAAAAAAGATAAATCTTCTTTCCTGTTCTCATTCAGAAGAACTTTTGTAGATCCCTGGATTAAATCATTAACTGAATACATTAATGAACAGGATGGGAAAAACGGCAGTAGTTCGGTTTTCTTTTTTGACTTCAATGGTAAAATGAATTTTAAACTTGGAGAGCGTTCACATTTATATTTAAGTTATTATTCAGGAAATGACAGTTTCAACACTGAGACAACTGAATTAAGCGATGATCAACTCAGGTCTAAGCTTGATCAAAATTTTTGGGACTCCGGCAATAAGCTCGCATCCATAAGATGGAACTTTCAGTTGTCAAAAAAGGCCTTTCTAAATTTCTCTGTCTATCAGACCCAATATCAATTTACCTCTTTTGATCACGACCGTACAGATATACTTGAGTCTGGTATGACCACGGATAATTTTTATGACGCCGGGTTCTATCAATCCAAGATAAAGGATAACGGAGCAAGGGTACAGCTTGAACTTACGCCCAACACCCGACATAAAATCAAACTGGGGGCCGGGGCTATCAGACATAGTTTTGAGCCTGGGTTGATTCTCGTGGACAACTTCGATAATATAACAAGCAATGAAGAATATGTTACCAAAAACCAGTTGAATCTACTGCTGGATGAACCTAATATTAAGGGAAATGAATATGAATTCTTTGTTGAAGATGAGATTAAATTTGGAAAATACACCTATCTCAATCTTGGCCTAAATTATATGCTTGTTGACGTGGGCACCACGTTCGCACTTCCGCAACCAAGGATTCTGTTTACAACAGGATCTGAAAAATACAAGCTCAAAATGGCCTGGTCAAACCGCCCAATATC
>JABDJE010000215.1 GCA_013002625.1 Saprospiraceae bacterium
GCAATACCCCTTGTTATTGTATGCTTTTTTCAGATCATTATTTTCTTCTGCAATTGGATCCGGAGATTCTGCAATAGCATTATTATAATCAAGAACAATATTAACAGTGTTCTTTCCTAGAGCAGGAGGTCCAGGGTTAGGAAGTCTAAGAGAAACAGTTGTCGTATGAAACGGTGCTTCTGTCCTAAAGTAAATTGTATCGAATTGGCGATCCCCATATTCGTGGACCAGGTAATTGTCTATCGAATCTTTAATCCCTGCACCAAGATTGAGTATATCAAAAGAAATAGGAATGTACGGATTTAACGTACCTACATCACTATTGGCCTCTATACTACTAAAGTCTACGACATAGTCTGGAGCAGGTGCCGTATATAAACGTACAGCCGGATCGCCATGTAGCGTATTCTGTTGATGGAGTGTAATCGTTCGAACATTCAAAGCGTTATATTGATCTTCAAGTACATCTTTGATAACATTTCCTATTGGAACACCATATAGACTATCGCCCACTTCAGAATAAACACCTCTTCCATAATTACCTAATGGTGTAATGAAAGCATTTCCAGAAGAAGCAATAAACGCTATTGCCCCTTTATCCTTTGTAAGAATGAAATTCTCACTTATACCAAATACATTCTCGTGAATATTTCCAGAGAGGCATCCCATGGATAGTAGAATAGGATACCTTCCAGTATTATTATATTTTGATGGGTCCTCAATCGAAAAGTCAAATGTTCCTGCTGACGAGTGACCAAAGAAAGTCATTATCGACAAGCCTTCATCAATATGGTCAATTATAGATTGTGATAATGAAGTCTGTACCGGATCAGTTGAGGTTTTCTTATAGGTTGTAACCTTGGCTCCAAAAGCATTGTTCTCAATGATGTTTCTCATTGATTCAAGATTATTATAAATCTGATCTTGTATCCTTATATCTCCTCCACTGAGGTGAAGAATATTTTTAAACCATTTTCTCTCTTCTATACTTTTTCCAGCAACATCGAAAATCTGGTCGTGTTGCTTTGCTTTATCTAAATAGTTTAATACATCTTGAGCATCCCGCGCAGCTAGTCTCCCCACGCCTACATAAGGATATGAAAAATCACCTTCCGCAAACATCAAGTTATCTGAACCCGGCTTACCCCATGTAGGTACATAGGATGTGAAAAGAGTCTGTTTATTTCTATTGATATACGATAATCCTTTACCTACAATGAACACCATTTCAAAATCGGGCCACTGGTCTTTTACATACATGGCAAAATTCTTCACACCAAAACTGTGTCCTTTGATTCCATATGAAAAATGATCATAAAGGTCTTCTACATCAACAATTGCCGTTGTATAAGACCCTCCTTCATCAGAAGCTCTGTAATTGGCATATTCTTCAATCGGATTGATACCTGGTATCGCATCACTGTTGTTAAGCTGTTTACTGGTTAATATCAGAAACTGCGGATTAAGATCATCCAGTGACTGAAAACTATATTCTTCAAATCTTAATGGAGATTTAAACGCCGATTCCGCATTAACCAGCCACAGTTGTGCACTGTCTTGATTGGCCGGCACTAAAAATCGAGCGGTATTATTTTGATATTCAGGAGTTGTAATTGTTGCATTTTCAATATCAATCAGATAATTCTGACTGCCACCTGAAAATTCTTCAATCTCAAATAATCTCTCTTGATTAGATGATTCAATATTAAACTTGAAATAGTCTTGATTGTCTGCATATGTCCATCTTGGATAATTGACTTCTGCATATCCTATGATTACATTATCAGTTGCGTCCCTTCCATCTATTTTTAGTTGAGAATTGGTCTTTAAATCAATCAGTTTCATTTCAAATTCGTACTCCTTGATCTTGTTTCCAGCATAGGCGTCTTGAGCAAGAAATAAATCATTGAAACTCATTGTGATGAGGTGATTGAATAAGCTGTTAGATCCCGTTCTGAATTTAACTGTTGGTTTTTTTCCGGTGAAAATATAAATGTCTGATACAGGAAAGTTCAACCGGTGAGAATTGGTCATTTTATTACCAAAACCTTCTGTAACTATATAACTTGAATATTCAGAATCTGGTTCTTCAGGAGCGCTGGGTGCCCAGGCCGCATCACTGTAAACAGCACGTTCATTATGCATGTAAAACTCAGTTCGAGCAGGAAGATTCCCACTTAAATCATTGTTGAGTTCCTGATATCTGAGATGCGTGCTATTGTTATCCCAACTGAGGTAATAGACACTCTCATCGGTAAACATGCTGTAGTAAGGATTGAGCTGTTCGTTTTCCCAATCTGAATACATGTGCTTATCCAGCTCACCATCATTGCTTTTGCCATGGAAAATTAAATAATCAGATGTATTCCAACTGCCCTCATTAGTAGTAAAAATTGGAATTTCATTGCCGAAATAATGCATCATCAAGTCCCGACCCTGAATTTGATTCAGAGGCACCCCTGCAGATAGCAATTCGTCATAACTTAATTTGTAAATTCCGTCTTCATCCAAATAGACTTTGATATAGGTTTTCCCTGTCTCAAACCATTCGTTGCCATACAACAATTGACCATTGAAATTCAATTGACTAAAAGCAGTCGTAACCGAAGAAAGAAGTAGTACCAGGAATGTAAGTTTTCTCATTTTCTAATTAATATTAACCAATTTCTAAAAATACATTAAATATTATTATAATATGTAATATATTATTAACAAGCCAATTACAAATTAATCAGACTTGTATTATCTAAAGCTAAAAGGGCTAGTTATTAAACAGATCATAAGATACTCCAAATTAAAAACAAATTATAGTCCGATTTTAATAGAATAACTGAATTTGGTCTGCTACTTTACATTATCATGTAGGATGACGGCAAATATTCATGGAACCATGCCAAATTATCATATAATCTAGTATAAAACACCTGTTAAAAACACAGAATGGGCCCATCATTTTTGTCTATTATCAACCTGACCATCATTTGTGGCATTTCACTAATGATTCAAGTCGTCTATTGGTATGGTGTTTTTAATCGATTAAAAAGGAAAAGCGGTAGGACAATTGATACTTCCAATCCACCCGAAGTGTGCATATTAATCTGTGTAAAAAATGGCGAAAATGACCTTAAGGAATTGATCCCAGTCATTGCAAAGCAGGATTATTCAAGTTTCAATATTCTTGTGGCCAATGACCACTCTACAGATGATACAGAAAAGGCGCTCATATCGCTGCAAAGTGAATTTAAAAATCTAACATATTTTAATGTTAAACAAGAAGCGCCTGGTAAAAAGCAGGCCATCATTGAAGCCCTCCCCAAAATTGATTCAGAATGGATTCTGTTTACAGATGTGGATTGCCGCCCGGTATCAGACCAATGGATTAAAGATATGATCCTTGAGGCCCATCAGGACCATAAGTCTATATGTTTGGCTTACAGTCCCTATCTCCATGATCAATCCCTTCTCTCGAGATGGGTAGCTTTCGAAAATTGGCTTATAGGTGTTCTATACTTATCCTTTGCAAAAATTGGCAAGCCCTACATGGGCGTCGGTAGAAACATGGCGGTTAGAAAATCAGTATACCTCAAGGAGCATTTACAGTCTCACCTCCATCTAAACTCTGGTGATGATGATTTAACCTTACAAGCTATATTGAGCAATGATAACTACACAATCCAATTAAAGAACACATCATTTACATATACTACGCCACCTTTGAACTTGAGAGATTATGTGCACCAAAAAAGGCGGCATTACACCACGGCTTCAGAATATGCAACAGAATTAAAAATCGCCTTAAGTATTTTCCCGGTTAGTCAAATAAGCTTTTATCTCAGTGCTGTTTTTCTACTTTTTAAATTCCCCATGGTAGGTGCATATTTTCTAATTATCCGTTGGCTTTTGATTTATCCAATTCAAAAAAGACTTCAGGGGATTTTGGAACTCAAATTGGGCTTTATTTGGTTTATAGTTTTTGATATTATACTTGTGGCATTCTATACTATCTTTAGCCTCAGTTTTATCCTACCAAAACCTAAAAAATGGGCGTAAGCTTTGAAAATACCGTTTTGAAATATTTCGATGATCTGTCTGATCAACAGATAAACCAATTGCAGGCTTTGGATGGGTTGTATAGGGAATGGAATCAAAAAGTAAATGTCATTTCAAGGAAGGATATTGACAGCTTGTATTTACACCATGTATTACATAGCCTTAGTATTGCGAAATATCTTCAATTCAAACCCGAAACAACCATACTAGATTTGGGCACTGGGGGCGGGTTCCCTGGTATTCCATTGTCTATTTTGTTTCCAGAATGTCGATTCCACTTAATAGATGGTAAAGCCAAAAAAATTAAAGTAGTACAGGATATAATTGACCAACTAGGATTAAAAAATGCAAGCTGTGCACATCAACGTTCGGAGGAACATAAGAATAAATATCATTTTGTACTTGCGCGTGCAGTCACTCATTTTGAAAGGCTGGTCCCCCTCTGTCAACATTTAATATCTAAAACCCATATCAACTATATACCTAATGGTTTAATTGCATTAAAAGGTGGAGATGTTGAAGCAGAAATAAAAACCCTCGGTAAAAACTTCGACGCTGAAATCATCCCGATTTCAAGATTATATGAAGAAGAATACTTTGATGAAAAATATATCATTTATATTCAGATATAATCTTTCGAAGGTCAATGAATGAATTTCTAAATTCAACGCTGTTTTATATAGGAGAAAACGAAGTAACACTTGGTCGATTGTTAATCGTCATCGGGCTACTTTCATTGACGGTCTATGTCTATCGCTTATTTATAAGTAAAATCTTTCCCAACTTAACCAAAGACAATATAGTTTCTTCAAAAGCTATTCGTTCTTTTAGAAGGTCATTGCTGTGGTTGCTCTTAACGGTCATTGTAGTGCTGACCTTGCGCAGTCTCGCTTTAGATTATACTATTTATCAGCACAACGAATATGCCCTGACATTAAGCACAATCCTTAAGGTTCTGATATTTTTTCAGGTTGCGCGGGTCCTGGATTGGATTATAGCAAATGTATTTGTACATAGATATTACGTAAAACGTGAAGAAGAAAAGGATGATAGCGATTATGTTAACACTTCTCCTGAAGGGATCACGCGGCGTATCATTCAATCCTTGTTCTATACCATTATTGCCCTGTATGTTCTGAATGCATTTAATCTGAACTTCAAGCTGTTCGCGTTTACTAAAGGTGACAAACTATATGAGTTTACGCTTTCACAGATAATCATCACCCTGCTCGTCATTATTTTGGCGCGTATCCTTGTCTGGGTTATTACACAACTCGTCCTCTATAATGTATACAGAAAAAATAAAATAGAACTTGGTTCTCAGTATGCTATAAATAAGCTGGTGAAATATGTAGTCTACGTGATAGCTATTATTACGGCGCTTCAAATCCTGCATATAAATATGACGCTACTGCTTGGTGGTGCCGCTGCGCTATTGGTTGGTGTGGGCCTTGGTTTGCAACAAACATTCAACGATATCACATCAGGTATAGTTTTATTATTTGAGCGTACCGTTTCAATTGGAGATGTGTTGGAGTTTGAAGGCACGGTTGGAACAATCAAGAAAATAGGATTACGGTCTTCACTCGTTGAAACAAGGGAAAAGATCAGCCTGGTAGTGCCCAATCACCTTCTTGTAAACAACAATGTAATCAACTGGACACATTACAATGACAAGATCAGATTCAATGTAAGCGTCGGTGTCGCGTATGGCTCAGATACGGCTTTAGTGAAAAAGATATTAATTGAAATAGCGGATGAAAACCCTTATGCACTCAACTACCCTAAACCTTTTATTCGACTGGAAAAATTCGGAGATTCTTCACTAGATTTTAACTTGTACTTCTACTCAAAGAACTACATGGTAATTGAAGATATCAAAAGTGACATAAGATTAGAAATCGACAGACAGTTTCGGGAACACAACATTAGTATTCCGTTCCCTCAACGCGATGTTCATGTGATTAAGGATCAGTAATCGTTTGCCTTTATAAAATCGATCGTCGTGTGAATATCATCTGACAAAATCCTATCTCCCTGTAATGCACTGACCCGACTTCTGTATGCATCATAAATACCTTGAATTGAAGGCGCACTTTTTCTTGGCCGTCTATACTCTAGCGCCTGAGCCGCCGTCATAAGTTCAATGGCCATCAGTTTGTACAAGTTTTCAACAACCCGATATATCTTGGTTGCGGCATTGGCGGCCATACTTACATGGTCTTCCTGACCTTTGCTAGAGGTTATAGAATCTACCGACGCAGGTGTCGATAATTGTTTATTCTGACTAACTATTGAAGCCGCTGTGTATTGAGCTATCATCAGACCGGAGTGTAAGCCTGACCCCTCTGTCAGAAAATCAGGCAGTTCTCGCTCACCGCCGATGAGTTTAAATACCCGCCTTTCGGATATGCTTCCTAATTCAGACAAAGCAATGGCCAACATATCAAGCGCCAATGCCAAAGGTTGAGCATGAAAGTTGCCCCCTGAAAGGACTTTATCGCAATCAGCGAAAATATTAGGATTATCCGTTACGGCATTTATTTCATTTTGAACGGTTGTAGCAACATATTCAATGGCATCTGCACTCGCACCATGAACTTGGGGAATGCACCTAAATGAGTAAGGGTCCTGTACGCTTTTCGTTTTGCGATTTGCCAGAATGCCACTGTCCTTCAGGAGTGCTCGAATATCTGCGGACACCTGAATCTGTCCCTTGTGTTGTCTTATTGCATGCAGATCTTCGTCAAATGGTGCTAAAGAGCATTCGAAGGCTTCGATAGACATCGCCGCTATCAGGTTGGCCCATCTTTGAATTCGCCTTGTGTGATACATAGCCCACACACCATAAGCCAATGAAAACTGGGTACCATTGATAAGTGCCAATCCTTCTTTAGCGGTTAGTGAAATAGCTTCAATTTGTTTTTCGGAGAATACCTTTGCTGTATCAACTGGACCTTCTTGAGTTAAAACAGCGCCTTTCCCCAATAGGCAAAGACTCATGTGGGCCAATGGTGCAAGGTCTCCTGATGCACCCAATGAACCCTGTTGATAGATTAAGGGAATGATGTCGTAATTATAGAATTGAATGAGCTTTTCAATCAGCTCAATCCGTACGCCGGAATACCCGAATGAAAGGCTTTTGATCTTAAGTAACAATATTAATTTTGCAATTTCTCTCGGTACATATTCACCTAAGCCTACTGCATGTGATACGATGAGATTATATTGAAGCGTCTCAATCTGATCCTTGCTGATCTCGACATTACACAGCGATCCGAATCCCGTGTTAACGCCATAAATCAATCTATCGGTTTGATTGAGTTGCGCTTCCAGATAATTGCGTGATATTTTAACTGCCCGTTGACTATCTTCCGATAATTGTATTTCAAACGGTTCTTTAAAATAGACAAACAACTCCTCAAGTGTAATCTTGAGAGAAGATATGGTTACTACCTTAGACATCCATACTAATTAGACGTCTAAGGTAAGATTTTTAGTACGCTTAGGATTTAGTTCTCCTTATCTTTTTTGTTGATATCGTCAACGGCTTTTTTAACATCATCTGCAGCCTTTTGTAGGTCATCTACTTTCTTTTCCTTGCCAGACTTTTTTTGAACTTTTGGCTTATCATTGGATCCTGTAGCCTTTTCTGTAAAAGTAAAACCCTTACTATCCGTCCCCACATGAATAGTCTCACCTGGACTAAACGATCCCGCCAAAACAAGTTTAGACAATTCGTTAACAATCTCTCTTTGGATAACACGCTTTAATGGCCGCGCACCAAACTGAGGGTCGTAACCAAGGTCCGCAAGCAGGGTCATGGCTGAATCAGAAAACTCGATTCCCATTTCCTGGTTATGAAGATTTTTTCGCACCTTTTTTAATAGAAGAACTGCAATCTTTTTAATTTCTTCTTTTGTCAATGGCGTGAACATGATCTGTTCATCGATTCTATTCAGGAATTCCGGACGTAAGGAGTCCTTCAACAATTCAAAGACTTCAACTTTTGTGGTTTCAATTACGTCAAGTCTGTGTTTCTCACCTACGGCTTCAAGGTCTTCAAAGTTCTCTAGAATTATATCTGACCCCATATTGGAGGTCATAATGATGATGGTATTTTTAAAGTTTGCTACACGCCCTTTATTATCCGTCAATCTTCCGTCATCGAGGACCTGAAGCAAAATGTTAAACGTATCAGGGTGTGCTTTTTCAATTTCATCCAGAAGTATTATTGAGTAAGGTCTTCTGCGCACAGCTTCTGTAAGTTGTCCACCCTCATCGTATCCAACATACCCCGGAGGCGCTCCTACCAATCTGGATACAGAATGCTTCTCCTGATATTCACTCATATCAATTCTGGTTATAGCCCTTTCATCGTCAAATAAGACATCGGCTAATGTCTTTGCCAGTTCGGTCTTTCCTACACCTGTAGGTCCCAGAAATATAAATGAACCAATGGGTTTGTTGGGATCACCCAAGCCCGATCGGGAACGTCTGATCGCATCGGATACAGCAACCACCGCTTCCATTTGGCCAATCAATCTTTGTCCAATATCATCTTCCAGCTTTAGAAGCTTTTCTTTCTCGCTCTGCATCATTTTACTCACCGGAATACCTGTCCACCGTGACACTACATCGGCTATATCATTGGCCGTTACCTCTTCATTCGTAAATCTTGAATCTTCCGATATTTTATCCAGCTTTTCTTCCGCAGCCTTAAGCATCGCCTCTTTTTCCTTTAGTTCTCCGTATCTGATACGTGCTACCTTTTCAAAATCACTGTCCCTCTCTGCCATCTCAGCTTCATGCTCAAGGTTCTCAACATCCTTTTTAATATTCTGGATATTGTCCACAATTTCTTTCTCATTCTGCCACCGTGCATTTAAAGATTCCAACTTCTCTTTAGCATTGGCGATTTGCTCTGCGATAAACTTGAGTTTCTTCTCATTGTTTTCGCGCTTAACCGCCTCACGTTCAATTTCAAGTTGGCGTACCTTGCGATCCATCTCATCTATCTCTTCCGGCACACTATCCAATTCAAGACGCAATTTTGCTGCTGACTCATCGATCAGGTCAATTGCTTTATCGGGAAGTTTTCGCTCGGTGATATATCTATGTGATAATTCTGCAGCGGCTACAAGGGCCTCGTCCAGAATTTCAATCTTGTGATACATCTCATATTTTTCTTGTATACCTCTAAGGATTGAGATTGTGTCTTCAGTACTTGGCTCATCCACATAGACGGTCTGAAATCTTCTGACCAATGCTTTATCTTTTTCAAAATACTTTTGATACTCATCCAGGGTTGTGGCTCCTATCGTTCTTAATTCTCCTCTGGCTAAGGCAGGCTTTAATATATTGGCCGCATCCATGGCTCCGTTTCCGCCGCCTGCTCCAATAAGTGTATGAATCTCGTCTATAAATAAAATTACCTCGCCATTTGAAGCATTAACCTCTTTTATTACTGCTTTTAATCTTTCTTCAAATTCTCCTTTATACTTTGCCCCTGCAATCAATGATGCAATATCCAGTGTGAAAATTCTCTTTGACATAAGATTTTCTGGAACATCCTGTTTTACTATGCGCCAGGCTATACCTTCAACTATAGCTGTCTTACCAACGCCTGCATCTCCAACTAAAATGGGGTTGTTCTTCTTTCTTCGTGAAAGTATGTGAAGCATCCGTCGGATTTCCTCATCCCTACCAATGATGGGATCAAGTTTTCCTTCTTCTGCACGATCACACAAGTTGACTGCAAATTTCTTTAAGGCATTGTACTCTCCTTCTGCACTTTGGCTGTCCACTGTACGGCCTTTTCTCAATTCTAAAATTGCCGCCTTTAGGTTTTTGAGTGAAAGCCCTGAGTCCTTTAGAATTTGTGCTGCTTTATCCTTTCCTGTTACAATCCCGAGAATAATTAATTCGAGAGAAATAAATTCGTCACCAAATTCTTTGAGCAATTTTTTAGCTCTGGCCAATGCCTGGTTCGCATCATTGGTCAAATATTGTTTATCCGACCCCTCTACCTTAGGATATTTTTTAATTTCATCATCAAGCTGTCGCTTTATTACAGGTAGATTGACATCAAGTTTTTGAAATAAAAACTCTGCCAGTTGTTCATCGGTCTCAATGATTCCGCGCATTAAGTGCGTGGTATCAACCTGCTGTTGGTCTTGACCACCGGCAATCTGTTGTGCCTTTAAAATCGATTCCTGAGACTTTATGGTAAAATTATCGTACGTCATATTTTGTGTTCTATTTCTTAAATAGCGTCAAATCAGATTCCAAAATAAATAATAGCCTAAATTAAGTCAGCTTGACAGTTTTTTCTATAAGTAACCGACAAAATGTCTCTGTTTTCGTACGTACTATCGTACGCGGGATTGATCCATTTTAAGCAAAGCTGCAATCATTATTGTGAAACTGAGCAGTGATGAACCGCCTTTACTCATTAAAGGCAAGGGTATTCCGATTACTGGCATTAGTCCCACAGTCATTCCGATATTAATGAAGAAGTGAATAAAAATTATGCCGGCAATGGAATAGGCATAATATCTTATAAATGGCAAAGTACTGCGTTCGGCGATGATGCTAATTCTGAACAACATTAATGTGAACAAGAGAACCAAACTAATTGAACCCAGAAAGCCCTGTTCCTCACCAAGTATGCTAAAGATAAAATCTGTTGACTGCTCTGGCACATAGTTTAATTTAGTCATATTCCCGTCCAGGAATCCTTTTCCAGTAAGCCCACCAGAACCAATAGCTGTTTTAGATTGAATAATATTATACAAGGCGCCCTTAGGGTCTGTAAGTTCCGGCTTAAGCCACACGTTTATTCTATCCTGATGATGTGGTTTTAGAATGTTTTCAAATGACCACTTGGTTCCAAAGGCCAGTATTGTATATAAGACTGAAATGATCGCTGTTGTATAGAGTATTTTGTATTTACCCCGCTTGTATACAAGAAAGTAAAAGTATATACCTGCTATGATGGTAATTGTCAATAAAATAGAATAACTGACATAGCTAAAACTTGAAACGAGAAAAAGCGTAAGCAGTGCTAACACGCTAAACGGAATTCGCTTTTCCTTTGAGTTGGAAATTAATATGTAGTAACCAACCAGAAGAATGATGAGCAACAGGATAAAAGGGGACCAGAGCAGTGATCCTATCAGTGTGAACGCAAGAGATATCCCTAGAAGGTACAAGGACGCATTCAGGCCAGCACGGAACAAGGGCACCGTAAATGCCATAAACACAAGTGCTGTGCCAGGATCAGGTTGAAGTATAATTAATCCCGCAGGAACAGTAAATAAGGTGAAAGAGAGGAGAATGTCTTTAAGCGAATCCATCTTTACCGTACCCTGGCTAAGATATGCACTAAGGGCTAAGGCCGTACCAAATTTTGCGATTTCAGAAGGTTGAAATGAAAAGCCGAACACACTGAACCAGGAATTTGCGCCATTAATTTCCTGGCCAAAAACAAGCACAGCTGCCAGAAGAAATGTTGTCAAAAAGTACACCGGGTAAGCCAATGTATTCCATATTCGCCAATCAAGTGTATAGATTGCTATAAAAGCCACAGCACTAATGCCCATCCATATCGTCTGGCGCCCTACGATGGAATCAAATGAAAACCAGAATCCAGGCCCAACGTAACTCACGGTATACAGCATGAGCCAACCAATCAGAATGATGCTTAAAAACACAGTAAGCAAAATCCAATCTATGGCCAGCGCTGTTTGTCGTTTAGCCATTTCCCGATATCAATTCCTTTTTTTCTATATCTGCTTGTACAGGGATCGCTGATGGGAAATCATTTTTTATTTCCAACAGAAAAGCTTCCAAATCCTCTCGTTTTTCGTATGCCCCTACACGCACCTGATAGTATGGTGCATTGTGTTCCCAATCAAAATTTATATGTGGATACAGCCTTTCGAAATCCTTGATGGCTTTTTCCATACTGCGTCGATCATCAGTTGTAATAATTTGGATGCGCCAAGCTCTAATAATATCAATCGAAGCATTTATGCGCTTATATTTTGCCATTGCCTCTTTAACGATGGGTTCTTCATTTATTTGAACTTGCCCATTGAGTAAGAATGAGCACGATAAGAAAACAAAAACTAAAATATGTCTGCAGTATCTCATATTTATTATTATTTGCCGTGGCAATGTTTGAATTTCTTTCCAGATCCGCAAGGGCATGGTTCGTTACGTCCCACTTTTTTCTCTGCCCGCTTGAAAGTTTCCGGTTTGGCTTGTTGCCGTCCTCCAGCCGTTGCAGCTGCACGCTTTCTGGCTTCATCCTCCCTACTCGTTCTTACCTTTCTGAAGTCTGTCTTACGCTGCTTCGCCTCGCGTACATCTTCTGGTGCTCCAATCATTAATTGTCCGCCCATCAGATATGACATCACATCATAGTTGATGCGGTATACCAGTTCTTCAAACGCATCATAAGCTTCCATCTTATATACTACAAGTGGATCTTTCTGTTCGAATGAAGCAGCCTGCACTGAATCTTTAAGTTCATCCATTGAGCGCAGATGCTCTTTCCAGTTGTTATCTATGAAAGCAAGACTTATTGCCTTTTCAATGTCTTTCATAATTGTATCTCCTTCGGAATTTACCGCAGCTTCTAAATCTGCAGCAATATTGATCGCTTTTTCAGTAGCGGGATTAACATAAGGGACAGCAATTCTTTTGTAGCGATGGCCTTCAGCTTGTTGAACATTTTTAACGACTGGCAATAAGACCTCTGTAATCTTTTCGGATTTCTTCTTATAGTTTGCCAATACTTGTTGTTGGAATTGAGACACAAGTTCTGGTATCGGAGCTTCATTGAAATTAGCTTCGCTGATATCTGGATCTGTTGCCAAAACACGCAAACTATCATTTTTAAATGTATCATAGTTGCCTCCGGCTTTATGGTCTTCAACCATATTCTCAGTAAGCGACATAATCATATTATACAAATCAACAGATAGCCGCTCTCCCGAAAGCGCATTGTTTCTCTTGTTGTAAATCGCTTCTCTTTGGATATTCATTACATCATCATATTCCAATAGTCGCTTACGAATACCAAAGTTGTTTTCCTCAACCTTCTTTTGCGCTCTCTCGATGGATTTAGTGATCATTTTGTGTTGTATCACCTCACCCTCCTGGTGACCCATCGCATCCATCGCTTTTACAATCCTTTCTGAATTAAACAAGCGCATAAGCTTGTCTTCTAGAGACACATAGAATTGTGACGTGCCCGGATCTCCCTGACGTCCTGCCCTACCTCTTAACTGTCTGTCTACTCTACGGGAATCATGCCTTTCTGTTGCAATAATTGCAAGACCGCCTGCTTTTTTGACTTCATCACTAATTTTAATGTCGGTACCCCTACCGGCCATGTTGGTTGCAATTGTTACACGACCTGGCTTACCGGCTTCTGTTACAATCTCAGCTTCTCTTTGATGTTGCTTTGCGTTTAGAACATTATGATTAATGCCCTTTAGCTTCATCATTCTGCTCAGTTTCTCAGAGATATCTACCGTGGTTGTACCTACGAGTACCGGTCTTCCCTTGGACGTTAGATGTTCGATCTCATCGATTACAGCATTGAACTTTTCTCTTGCCGTTTTATAGACAAGGTCTTCTCTATCGTCACGCACAATTGGTCTGTTCGTCGGAATAACAACAACATCAAGTTTGTAGATTTCCCATAACTCCTGTGCTTCCGTTTCAGCTGTACCTGTCATACCGGATAACTTATGATACATCCTGAAATAATTCTGTAACGTTATGGTCGCATACGTTTGTGTTATGTCGCCGACTTTGACATTTTCCTTGGCTTCCAAAGCCTGATGCAAACCATCTGAATATCTTCTGCCCTCCATCATTCTTCCCGTCTGTTCATCAACAATCTTTACCTGCCCATCGATCACAACATATTCTTCTTCGCGATCAAATAATGTGTATGCTTTTAGAAGTTGACTTACAGCATGTAGCCTTCTTGATTTTATTGAATAATCCTGTATAAGTGCCGCGCGTTCTTCAGTCTTTTTTTCACCGGTCTCTTCTTCCTTGGCCTGGATGGCCTGCATTTCACTTGCGATATCTGGCATTACAAAGAACTGCGGATCATTTTCCCCTTTGGATAGATATTCAACGCCATTATCAGTAAGTTCTACACTTCTGTTTTTCTCATCAATCGTAAAAAGCAAAAGCTCATCCACTAGGTGCATGTTTTTACTTTGCTCCTGCATATAGTAGTTTTCTGCCTTTTGAAGTACCGATCGTACACCATCTTCGCTGAGAAACTTTATTAAAGGGCTATATTTTGGCAGGGCGCGATAGGTACGTAAGAGGTACATACCTGTATCGCCTTCTTCAAATCCGGTATTGCCCTCTTTAAATAACTTTTTGGCTTTTGCCAAATATTCAGTTGCGGCTTTCCTCTGTCCTGAAATTATACGCTCAACCTTAGGCTTCAAAGCTTGATATTCCTGCTCTTCAGTGCCTTCAGTTACAGGCCCAGAAATAATTAAAGGTGTTCGCGCGTCATCTACAAGCACGGAATCCACCTCATCTATCATTGCAAAGTGGTGCTTCTGTTGTACTTTTTCTTCAACAGAGCGCACCATATTATCTCTCAAATAATCAAAACCAAACTCATTGTTGGTTCCATAAGTGATGTCGCATTTATATGCACGCTTTCTCTCTGGGGAATGGGGTTGATATTTATCTACACAATCTACGGTGAGGAATAAGAATTCGAAAATAGGACCTACCCATTCCTGGTCACGTCTTGCTAAATAATCGTTTACCGTAATAACATGAACGCCTAGACCGCTCAATCCATTGAGATAGGCAGGTAAAGTGGCCACCAATGTCTTACCCTCACCTGTTTGCATCTCAGCAACCTTACCATCATGCAAAACATATCCACCGATCAATTGCACATCGTAATGGACCATATTCCAGGTAATTTCACCACCTGCTGCTGTCCAGGAATTCTTCCATACGGCTTTATCGCCTTCAATATTTACATAATCACTAAAAGCAGCGATATCTCTGTCATGCTGTGTAGCAGTAACTTCAATTGTAGCGTTTTCAGAAAACCTTCTTGCCGTTTCTTTTACCACAGCAAAGGCTTCCGGAAGAAGTTCTTTCAGAATATCTTCAAGATGCTCATCTCGATCATTTACAAGATTATCAATTTCACCGTATAGTTCTTCACGGATCGATAAGTCCTCCTCTTCTGCTGCTTGCTTTCGGAGTGACTCTATGTCGGTATCAATCCCGGCAAGATGTTCTTTTATCCTTTGTCTGAACTCGTTGGTTTTCTCTCTTAATTCATCGTGAGACAATGTATTGTAGGATTCGAAAAACTCATTTGTCTTCTCAACGTAAGGTGTAATACCTTTCACGTCTTTATCATACTTTGTCCCGAAAACTTTCTTTAAAACGTCTAACATTTTTTATTGCTTATTGGCGCAGGCTGTGAAGATAAAATTTAACCTGCAATCATCATATTAACGGCTACATCTTTATCGATTGTGTATCGTCAGATATCATACCAATTAATATTTATGCCAAATTGTCAAAATTATCCCTTCCGTGCTTAGCTTTTTATACATTTGCGGGCAAATCTTATCCAATTATGCAAACAAAGTTTCTAAGAAAGCTAGGTCTTAAAAAAATGAATCCTGGAACATTTACCGGGATAAAATATATTAAAGGCAAATCTGGTCATATTGATTCATACTCTCCTGTGGATGGAGAATTTATTGGAAGTGTTGAGTTAACTTCTGCCAGAGATTATAATGCCGTTATCGCAAAAGCACAAAAAGCATTCAAAGTGTGGCGTACAGTACCTGCGCCGAAGCGTGGTGACATTGTGCGTCAATACGGTGATGCCTTAAGGGAAAATAAGGATGCATTAGGCCGACTTGTTTCTTACGAGATGGGTAAGTCGCTTCAGGAAGGCTGGGGCGAAGTTCAGGAAATGATAGATATATGTGATTTTGCCGTCGGACTTTCACGACAATTATATGGTCTGTCAATGCACAGCGAAAGACCAAGTCATCGTATGTATGAGCAATGGCATCCATTGGGTATCGTTGGAATTATCTCTGCCTTTAACTTCCCGGTAGCAGTATGGGCGTGGAATGCTATGATCGCAATGGTTTGTGGTGACGTATGTGTCTGGAAAGGAAGTGAAAAAACACCTTTATGTACAGTGGCATGTCAAAATATTCTTAAAAATGTGCTTAAATCCAATAAAGTTCCAGAAGGAATATGTTCTGTTGTAACAGGAGACTATACAGTAGGAGAAATGATGACCACCGACACGCGTATTCCAATGATTTCTGCAACGGGTAGCACACGAATGGGTAGAATAGTTGGAACTACAGTTGCGCAGAGGTTGGGCAAATCATTATTGGAGTTGGGTGGCAACAACGCCATCATTATAACACCCAATGCAGATTTGAACCTCGTACTGTCAGGCGCCGTCTTTGGTGCGGTAGGAACTTGCGGACAGAGATGCACAAGTACTCGAAGACTGATAATACACGAATCCCAGTATGATGCGGTCAAGAAAATTTTACGAAAAGCATATAGGCAATTACAAATCGGTAACCCATTAAACCCGAAGATGCACGTAGGGCCTCTCATCGATAAGGATGCTGTGAATGCTTATCTAGAAACTATCAAACGGGTAAAAGAGGAGGGCGGTAAGTTCCTTGTCTCTGGAGGTGTTTTAAACGGAAAGGGATATGAAAGTGGTTGTTATGTAAAGCCTTGTGTAGCAGAAATTCACGCCGATGCCAAAATTGTCCAGCATGAAACATTTGCTCCCATATTATACTTGCTTAAATATTCCGGAGACCTTCAAGAAGCAATTGCTATTCAAAACAATGTTCCGCAAGGACTATCTTCTGCGATAATGACTACCAATCTTAGAGAAGCTGAACTATTTTTAAGCTCAGCGGGATCCGATTGTGGGATTGCTAATGTGAATATTGGAACAAGTGGTGCAGAGATCGGTGGTGCATTTGGTGGTGAAAAAGAAACCGGAGGTGGCAGAGAATCAGGGTCTGATGCATGGAAAGCATATATGCGTCGTCAAACCAATACGATAAACTACAGCACAGAAGTACCTTTGGCGCAAGGCATTGAATTTAATCTCTAAGACTTTAATCCTTTTTCAGTTTTGTCTTTTAACCAGGGCCAAATTGTGCCCAACAATCGTTTAAAGCTGAAGGATTTGTGGCTGGCAAGTAACTTATTTTTTTTCAAATAAGTGGTAACTGAAGATTCAATAAGGTGATGCAGCGGAAATAAAATGCTGAATATTATCATCTTAATGGCAAAGTTTTTCAGCGGTTCTCCGTCTGTATAAGCTTTAATGGGCGCATCCATAAGTAATACGACAAATTCGAATACAGAAAGTATGCTAAAAAATGCAATCATTTCTATCAGCCATTCAGGCACTGACATACTGCTTATTACAACTAAAACCAACAAACCAAGCAATACCAATATTACAATGAAGAAGTACTGTCGCTGAAACTTCTTTTTCTTTTCTTCCACTTTTCTTTCAGCAATTACTCTTTCCCTTTCTTCTTCACTTTTTACACGCATTTCCGAAATATTATTTCTGTGCTGTATATCAAACTGTTCCATGAGAATGCTGTCAGACACTTGCGCAAATTTATACGCTTGCTTATAGTCGTTTTTTGAAAGGGCAATCATTTCCAATTGCTGCATCGCATCAATATAAAGGTCTTCTCCGCCCTTTGTCTGCTTCGCATATTTTGCAGAATTTTGAAATTGCACTTTTGCTTGATCCAGTTTGCTTCTCCTTAGAAAGTGGTGTCCAAATCTATGATAGAAATGCGCTTTTAAAAAATTATTTTTTGTTGACAGAACTGATGCCTCATCTAATCTAAAATAATATTCACTAGAATCCATTTTGCCTTCGCCCTCATATACATGGGCGAGAATTGAGTTTTGCCAATTGCTTTTAATCTCCTCAGGATAATGTTCTTTCATCAGGTTTTTCAAATCGATCAGTTGACTAGAGTCGATTAACCATGTTCTATAAAGACTGAGTGAATATCCCTTTAACTTAATATTATGCGTCTGTTTTGCATAAGCTGTAATCTCATCGAACAAAGGATCCAGTGAAGTGGGATTTTTCGATACTACAAAAAGTCCAGCTAAGTCTAACTTGTGAAACATAAGTACGGTTGAGTCAACTGGGTTCTGCGCCTCAGCCCATTTGATTTGCTCGACCTTATGTTTTTGTGCAGAATTGTAATTTTTTATTGACTGATATAGTTGAAATAATAATCCGTGATGGTCATAAACATATCTTGATATTTCCTCTTCAGTTAATATCTCCATTAATACCCTGGCCTCCATAAAGTATCTAAATGCCTCTTCAATTTCCCCTTCAACTGTCTTTATTTCACCCAGCAAGAATTTGGATTTAATCTTTTGAGAAGCATTGCCCTGTGATTGTGACCAATCTGACGCTTTGATGGCATGCTTTAGTGCCTGGTCAATATCTCCAAGTTTCAATGACGCTTTTCCTACAGCAAGATGTGCTTCAAAATATATGCCTTCCCGTTCATTATCATCTATAACTTCAATAATCTGCTCACAAGCAATTCTACATTCCGGAGTTTCATATTTAATTGGAATGTAATCAAGGAAGTGTTTATAAGCATGAAACTTCAGTTTATAATCAATGGA
Organism: Saprospiraceae bacterium; assembly: GCA_013002625.1. Taxonomy (GTDB): domain Bacteria; phylum Bacteroidota; class Bacteroidia; order Chitinophagales; family Saprospiraceae; genus RFSX01. Next base: position 18,808 of record JABDJE010000215.1, read on the forward strand.
GGTGGTTAATTTGCCAAAAACCTCATCGTATACAGAATCGGCTCGTGTGTTTTCATATAAGATCTCACGATAATACTTAGCCAGATCTAACATGGCTTCCACTTCTTCCTGAATACTATTTGCTTCTACACATCGCGCTTTCAGTTGTGTTATATGATCACCTGCGCCATCCGCTTGTAGGCAAATAGAGGTCAAAGATAGGAGTAGTATTATTTGCAGTTTTCTCATTGATAATATTTGTGCGTTAAAAACACAAATGCATAGTTTATCAAGTTAAGCAATTCTTTTATAATTCCATAAGTCCTTGGTAGTGTGTCAGTTAAACGGTATATTATGAGATCAAAACTTAACGAAATGAAAAACGAACAGTGGCTTCTGTCCGCCCTTACAGTTGTTGCTATTGCTAGTGTTGCCTCGGCAATTTTTATGTATCGAGCTTCTACTGCTATAGATAGTTCAGCTGACAGCAATGCTGAACTAATTCCTATTGTTTCAGATATTAGAGATGCAATTGCTGATGATGGAGATCCGGGAGATGATCTGCCTGATGGTGTAACCGAGACCTCTGGCTCTACCGTTGCAAGCTGGATTAGTAATTATTATAATTGGCAAGCTTCCAACGAGACTTTTGCCTCAAAGGCTTTCAGTCTAAATGGTACGACTCTAATTGCAATTAACATTCAAAGCAGTAGTCCTGTGTCTGGTCAAGTTTCAACAAGAGTATATTATGGCTTGAGGACTGCAGTTGAAGCGGGAGAACCTGCGCCATATAATTTAGTTCGTACGATAGTCATGCCTGTTGATGGTGATGGAAATGATATTTTTTCCACTGAATCAAGTTACTATACCTCAACTGTTGACAGTAATGCATGGCGCCCTTGTCCCCCTTATTGCGATGCAGCGCGTGGATCTAGATCAAGTGGTTAATTACTTGGTTGAAGAAATGAATTTGGATGCAGTAAGATTTGCAAATCTTGCTGCGCTTTCTATTTTTTGGGTACGAAAATAATTCACCAGAAACGCAGTTGCAAAAGTGTCTCCTGCCCCAGTAGGATTTATCGTGTCAACCTCAGGTGTCGGATAATTGGTTTTATTGCCTCCTTTAAAGACATCACACCCATTGACGTTATCGGTAATTACAGTTGTTGCCCTGAGAGAAATTAATTTGTCCAAGGCGTCGGGTATGCCTTCCAAGTCCTCGTAACTCAGAAAAACAAAGTCGGCTTGATTCAATAAATTCCAGTCCATTTCGGTAGCAACTACTTTCCCTTCATCATCCCACTTTCTTAGCCAGCCTTGAATCGAACAGGCCATTATTTTACCCTCAGCCAATTTGGCCATGTACCTTGGGTCAAGCTCCTGAGCTATCGGTGCAAAAAAGATAATATCAGCATCTGAGGTCGCGGAGTTTATTGTTTCAATTTCAATATTATCAGCTCTGGCGCTGATAAATTGGGTCCTCTCATTGCCCATATAAATATTGGTAAAACTGGTTGTATGCAAACTTTCTTGATTTAATACTTTCACACCCCAGTTCTTTAACTTTTCAAGACCCGGATATGCTGAGGCACAAGATGTAATTACCGTAGGATAAATGCCTTCCCTGGTCGCCCATTTTGAAGAAAATGCAACAGCGCCGCCCAGAGCACAGCGACCATCCACCATGTCACAACTAACATGGCCAATTAACAACAGTTTTAGGTTTTGATCATGCTCCGACATTTCCCAATAGGATATATATAAGTAGTGTGATAATGATTAAAAATATAGATACCAATCTTAGGTGTTTCCAATTTTGGACATCTACTACGCCGACATCCATAATTCTAAACTGTAGCATATTAGGTGTAATAAGTGAAGCAAGGTGCATAATACAAATGTTTAACACAAATTCTATACCCAGTAAGTGTACAAAGTGAATATCTACTTCAAGAACGAAATTGCATACGATATAAAACATGAGGCCGAAAGCCAATCCACATTTGGCTCCGAAAGCGGATACGCGAGGAAAAAGAAAACCCGCAATAATCACACTCGCAATAGGAATGAAAAAGATTCCATTCAACTGTTGAAGCAATTGATAAATACCTGCAGGTGCATTTGCTACAAAGGGTGCAACGATAATAGACCCAACAGCAAGAATGATACTGACCTGTTTGCCCATCTTTAATTTTTGAGCATCTCCTTTAAGTAGCTTGTTAAACCGTGGTGCAATATCCAATGTGAAGACCGTCGCTGCGGAATTAAGCACAGAGTTAAAGGTGCTAAAAATGGCACCCATCAACACGGCTACAAACAATCCGGTCAGGCTGTCTGGAAGCACTTCTTTCACAAGAAGCGGATACACCTCGTCCTGATTTTCGTAATACTTATCCCCAAAGTAATAGAATGCAATAATACCGGGGAAAGCTACAATTAATGGAATAAGAATCTTAAATAGTCCGGTAAGCAAAAGTCCTTTCTGCGCTTCTTTCAAACTGATAGCACCCAGCACCCGTTGAATAATGGATTGGTGCATCGTCCAAAAATATAATTGAATAATGATCAGACCTGTAAATAAGGTTGAAAATGGCAGAATTGATTCCCGTGAACCCTTCCCAATTGAAACTTCATCAGAGACAACATTGAATTTTGCAGGGGCGTGGTTATAGACTTTTGTCAAGCCTGAAATTATATTTCCATCCCCGATCATACCGAGTGCCATAATCGGTACCAGTAAGCCAAGAATCAATAAGCCTATTCCGTTTATGGTATCAGTTACCGCAATGGTCTTCAATCCCCCAAAGATTGCATAAGCAGATCCAATGCTTCCCATTATTAGAATTGTAATTACGATGGTAGATTGCTTTGAGGCGCCAATTAATTCAGAGAGATTAAAAATGCTTTCTACATTAAGTGCTCCGGTATAAAGGACAATCGGCAGTATCGTGCATACGAAAGAAATGATGAGCAGACCTGCAATCATACCTCTTGTATTCTCATCAAATCGCTTCCCAAGAAATTGCGGAATAGTCGTAATCCCCATCTTTAAATAGCGCGGTGCGAAATAAATAGCGGCTACAACCAATGCAATCGCTGAAGTCACTTCCCATGCTATAATAATAGCTCCGTTGCGATATGCCGAGCCATTCATACCGATTAAATGCTCTGTGGAGATGTTTGTTAATAAGAGAGACCCCGCTATGACGACCGCTGTCAAACTTCTTCCTCCAAGAAAATATCCTTCACTGGTATTGTTATGCTGGCTTCTGATTTGCCGAAAGGCAATGAAGGCTACAAAACCAGTAAATAAAAGAAATGTAAGAACTTGAGTAAGCATGTCATTTTCTATATCAACCTCAAAATATTAAACACAAGTATAGATAAATCCAATGGCGTTTTTACAAAATACTGTCCAGACTGTTTGTCGTTATTTTATTTTACTTTCAATACTCAAATATTTGAATTTATGAAATGGATTACTGCAATTGTATTGTTCTTACTTAGCAATAGTATATACGCTCAGGATATAAGTACACTGGAAAAGGATTTATTCAATCTTCCGGATGTGATTTTTAAGAAAATTGAAACACCAAAAGGCTATTTGTCTGCCTATGAATTGAAAATAAAGCAACCCATTGACCACAACAATCCAGAAGGCGGTCATTTCTACCAAAAAGTTTATCTGAGTCATAAAGGCTATGATCGACCAACGGCCATTATTACCAATGGGTACGCTCGGGGGTCAAATAATATTACAGAGGTGGCGGAACTATTGGAAACAAATCAGTTGAATGTTGAGCATCGGTATTTTGCATCTTCTTCACCAGAAGACAAAGATTATCAGTATTTAAATTTTGAGCAGATCACTCAAGACTTACATAAGATTAGAACGCTCTTTGATGGGATATATACAGGTAAGTGGATCAGCACAGGAATCAGCAAGGGTGGAACCACTACAATTTTTTACAAATACTTTTTTCCCGATGACGTTGATGTGGCAATTCCTTATGTTGCGCCCGTTAACCACAGTGATGAAGATCCTAGAATTTATAGCTTCTTAGACACAATAGGTACCGAAGCTTGCAGGAAGAATATTCATAACTATCAGGTAAGACTGCTACGAGGAGCTGATAAGATTAAACCATTTTTAAGATGGTATACCAAAGGTCAGGGACTTAAATTCGGTTACCTTAGTTTTGATGAAGCATTTGAGTATGCCGTATTGGAATATCCGTTTTCATTCTGGCAATATGGTCGGGACTGCGAAAAAATTCCTGACGCTCAAGATGATATTGAAAAACATGCTCAACATTTAATTGATATTGTTGGCTTGGAATTTTATTCCGATGCAAGCATGTCAGCATTTGCCTCGCACTACTACCAATCTGCAACTGAAATGGGGTATTATGGATTCGAAACAAAGGATTTTGATAAACTATTAAAGCACATACCCATAGAACCTCATCCTTCTGCAGCATTTACGCCGAACAAGATGGAGGTAAAGTTTGATGGGGACTTGACAAACCGTGTTGCAGAATGGGCCCATAATGAAGCAGATAAAATCATATATATCAACGGTGCTGTCGACACTTGGTCAGCAACAGCAGTGCCTGCGGCTGAGCGTGATAACGCCTTGTGGTTTTTTATGGAAGGCAAGCATCATGCTAATGCCAGGATTAAAAACATGAACAATAAGGAGAAGGCTTTGCTAGGAGAAACCCTATCTGCTTGGTTGGAAGAAGAGGTTTCTGTTATGGATGCAAAAGATCCAGAAGCAGAGATTAAAAAATTGAAGGGAATGATGACTGGGACATTTAGCAGCGCGGAACAAGCTAAAATGGATTCTTCCTATTTTGATATAACACTTCAGATGTATCCAATTTGGGAAGACCGCCCAGGACATTGGCTGTATGTAGAACAAGCCGTTTCAAAATATCAATACCAACCTTACAGACAGAGAATCTACCATTTGCATGAAACAGAAAATGGGTTTGTCAGCGATGTCTATGAGATAAAAGAAGCTGAGCGCTTTGTAGGTAAATGGCGCGCGCCGGAATACTTTGATGGTTATTCCAATTCTATTTTAAAGAAAAGAGAAGGATGTGGTGTACAACTAAAAAAGAAACTAAATGGCTATGAAGGCAGCACAGGTAAAACTTCTTGTAAGAGTAGTCTGAGAGGTGCTTCTTATGCTACTTCAAAGGTTTCGATCAGCGAAGATGTTCTTGAAAGCTGGGATCAGGGATTTGATGCAGATGGCAATCAGGTTTGGGGTGCTATTAAAGGGCCTTACGTATTTAAGAAGCAATAAAAAAAGGCACTCAAATATTGAGTGCCTTTTTCTAATAATATAGTTGCAAAATTAGTCGTCCATTTTGTCAGCAGTTGCTTTGCTCTTGTCAGCATTTTTAGATGCTCCAGAAATCAAAGACTCAAGTTTAGCTAATCGTTCTTCCGTAGAAGCAGATTGAGACATCAATTGTGAAATTAAAGCTTGCTGGCTTGTAATGACTTTGTCTTGTTCTTTTATTGCGTTGATAAGGAATGGAATCAATTGCTGATATTTAATTCCTTTCAAGGTAATGTCGTTTCCATTTTCATCCGTTGCCTGCATGAAGTTTTCTTTCACTAAGTTTCCTACAACACCTTCTACTTCTTGTGCGACCAAACCATATTGCTGTCCTCCAGGTAGGTTAAGCTCAGAATACGCGTCCTGCTTATACGTGTATTGTCTGCCATCCAGATTCTTGATAACGTCCAAAGCCTGAGAAATAGATTGGATATTTTCCTTAATACGCTCGTCAGAAGCGCCTATGATTTGACCGGTCTTACCCAAGTCGCCAATCACCAATGCATTCCCATTAACTGTAAACTTTGTGGTATCTGCTGGACTTTCTGTTCCAATTCCGACAGCACCGCTTGCAGCTATAAAAATTGAACTGGTTGGTGCATTGGGCTTTATTTTAAATGGCAACTTACTTCCATTGGTTACATCTCTTACAAAGAAGTTTGCTTCATTTCCGGCAAGATCCCATGTCTGTGGTGTAAAACCATCTGATCCATCTTGTTCTAGTCTAACTGTTGGGGTATTCCCCTCTACAATATGTAAATCAACAACTGGATTTGATTTTTTAATCCCAATATCACCATCATTGTCTACGTACAGAGCATTGATGGGCGCACCTGCTTCGATTCTAAAAACCTGACGATTGGCCGTCGCATCCTGAACGGCAAAATAACTGGCCCCACCATTTGACGAATCATTAATAATAATTCTCCAATCATTGTTTGGAAAACTTGCTGAATTACTGGTATCGTCAAAGTGAACTCTAAGGTTGTTTTCTTTATATCTCTGAGTATCGAATCCAAAGGACTCACTGCTTGAACAATCAATACCAACACATTCACTGCCCTGAACTACCAGGTCCTGCGTGATAGTTTGCGTTTTCTTCGGAACATCCTGATCTATAACTGGGCTCTGGCAAAATATAGCCATCGGGCACAATAAGATAACGAGTAAAGCTTTTAGTGTTTTCATTTTTATTTTTTGAGAGTGTGGAAGATACGAAAATAAAACCAGTTACTTCTGTCTAATGCTTACCAAATTTGGATATTTAATATTGTATGCTTTGTTGCACTTTACCTTTTCAATAATGGCAGTTGTACCATTAGGCCATATTATTTTTATATCCATAATTTCATCCTTTCCTAATCCAAAATGCTGCGTACGTGGGTGAACAGATAAGTATCCATCCGTAGAATGCACTTCCCGCCAGAGGTTTTTATGGTTCTCTGAACTAACGAGAATTGTCGCCCCAATCCCGTCTTTATTAACTTTCTGGGTGGCATCCCCCTCTAATTTAACCTTTATCCAATTGTTATTTTCGGCCGTTAGGTTTTCAAGTAATACACTCTCTCCATGGTAATTGTTAATTACAATATCGAGATCTCCATCGTTATCATAATCCAGATATGCTGCACTTCTTGAATTGCTGATAATATCTGTATTGAGTTCTTTGGCCTTATTGATCAACTGTCCGTTATCATTTATAAAAAATACATTTTTCTCCTTGCTGCTTGAAGCGTATTCAACTCCCGAAAGCGATCCTTCCGCATTGTAATATTCCGGGTTTTCCGTGCCATAGACAGCGAAATCATTCATGCCATTAAGAACGTAAAGGTCATCATCGCCATCGTTGTCGTAATCGAAAAAATCAGCGTCCCACGACCATCCAGTGGCGGAATATCCTCTGCCAATATCTGTAGACAAGCTGTAATTAAGCCCATCTCCGCGAGATAGAAAAAGGTCGTTGGCTTCAACCGTTCGAATGGTTTTCATTTTGTCAGGATCGAACTTCATTGTTGTGTTCTCATTCGGACTAACATATTTCTCATCTTTCTGCATGACGACAATATTGGAAATGTATAAATCGGGATAACTGTCTCTGTTCAAGTCGCCAACGCCAACATTCATAGTATAAGATGGCTTGTTGGTACCCAACTTTCCAGACATTTCGTCAAAAGTGCCATCACCGTTGTTTATATAATATTCATTGATACCAAAATCATTGCCCACAATAAAATCCTGCAGCCCATCTCTGTTTATGTCAGTATGACCCATGGCTTGCGTCCAGCCGGAATTTAAGCCCGAAGAAAATGGGTCAGCCATCAATTTAAAACTAAAATCACCCATGTTTTTGAACAATACATTCTTATCTCCATTTTGATTGTTTCTTGATAAACTTGGGAGTTTACCGTCCAGGTAATTGCCAAAGTATCCGATCACGATATCCAGCAAACCATCATTGTCATAGTCAAAAGCCGTCGCTGGTCCGGCAACCTGGCCAAGACCTCCCAGCTTAGCTGCGTCGCTGACATCTTTAAAACTGCCAGCCCCCATATTCTGATACAGGCGGTGCGGTGCATTCACATAGCTTATGAAAATATCCTGCCAGCCATCATTGTTAAAATCCGCAATAATCGGCTGACGTGGTTCTCCGTATGAGGTGCGCGAATCACTCCAAACACTTAAAATGTTTGAGGCCTCAGATAATGAAAATTTTCCACCCTTATTGATGTAAAGCTTATTACCAAAGCCACCTAAAATGAGAATATCATCCCAGCCATCATTATTGACATCCCCTGCCGCTATGCCCGATCCACCAAAAGCAGGAGGAATCGACAAACGTATAAGATTGGAATCTCCAACGACATAGCTTCTGATGTAACGACTCAACCAATCGGAAGATTTGTGCATAAAATTAATTCCGGCTTCTTGTGTAATATCTCTAAAGCCCGTTTTCGCTGTTTTTGAACCATACGTCTTATTGCCTACAATTGCACCGGCTTTATCTTCAATAACCACCTCTTGATACCCATTAATCCGCCGCTGTACTTCGGCGAAACCAAAACTTATATCCTCTAAATGTAATAGGTCCTTTCCCATTGCCTTGGATTCCTTGCCTGCTAAACGCAAGACCAATACGCCCATCTGTGCCAATCCTTCAACGATGAGTTCTGCCGCATTGGGGTCTATTTCCTTCTGATATTCCGCTTTGTGATCTTCGAGACAATACGACAATATCTGCCAGTGAATACCACTGTCTCGAAACGCATCCAAATCATAAGATTCTATTGTTATCGCTTTCGATCCGTAATTGGGAAAGAAGGTAATGTCTTCAAAGTAATTTGCTGTGAAGGGGGTATACCTTTGCAGCGCCAATTGAACGTCTTCAAGTCTAATAATTGATCTATTGTTTTGCTCTGCGACCTGTTCAGCATCCTTGATCAGTACATCGCAAAAGGCAATTAAAGACTCAAGCAAATAGTTTTTTAGCTCATCAGATTTAGCTTTTTCTGATGGCCAGATTTGTTTTGCAAAATAAACCTGAATATTGCGCAGGAAGACCGAAGTATTGAGCTGATTGTATTCATTATAGGAAGATATTTTTTGCTCAATAATTTTTTCCAGCACTTCATTGGTAGTATTAAGTTCAACAGCTTCAAATTCAGGGTAATCAGGATTAATTGCACCTTTTTGTTTTATACCATCAAGAAGCGTATACCAACCATTAATTAAATCCTCGCTGTTAATTATTGTTTTACCAGACGTTCTGGCCTCTCTATCTGACAATTGCAAAGAAGCTAAGGTCATGAAGTTTATGAAATTGTAGACCATTGGTATAGCCTCCTCAGAAAAAGGGAAATAATCATCGTTATTAAAAATCATCAAGTCTTGTTCAACAGATAAAAGAGACCTGTATCCGTATGAAACCGAACTGTATTGTCTGAAATCAACCAACTTAATTAGAATACGTTCATCTTTCAGGTCTATATAGAAATCCTTGTTTTCTAACCTCCCAATCACTACAATATTATCTATAGTATTAACCACGGTTTCGTAATCTATCGATTGCAAGCCTTTTGCTCTTGCTTGTTTGGTGCATTCTTCTTTTAAAAAGAGTACCAAGGCTTTCTGAATATCAATTCTCACATTTCGTGCTTCTTCGCTTAAGGGCGTTCCGTACATAAAATCTTCCAACCTGTTGGCTGTGGCATAGCATTTTGCATCCTTCTGGCTTTCAAGTCGCTCAATCATGCCGATAACAACATCGATAGAACTATCACTATTTTGTCCATACACAGGAATGAATGCAAGAAATACCACTACTGTACCCAACAAGTGTTTGAAATTCTTTACCATATATAATTTTGAAAGTATGTACCAAAATTTGATAATAAAACTAATTCTGCAATTTATAGTATTGTGCTTTTAAAACATTGCATTGTCCATTACCTTTTAATAAATTGTAATTTTTACACCTTATCAGGAATCTTTTGAAGTTCCTAACGTTTAAAGTGAAGTAGGCTATTTTGCCAGTGAGTGAAATTTCAATCTATGTCGGATAACATGAGTAATTATGATCTTCTTATTCAAAAGTTAGATCAGTTTATTCGAAAGTATTATCTCAATCAATTGATTCGTGGCGTCCTTTACTCCTCTGCCGTGATCATTGGCTTGTTTCTAGCCTTTACCTTGCTTGAACATGAATTCTTTTTTAATACCGGTGTCCGCAAAGGCCTATTCTATGGCTTTATCGGTTTTTCGATCGCATCATTAGCGTATTGGGTGCTATTACCATTGAGCCATTATTTCAAATTGGGGAGGATCATTGATCACGAACAAGCCGCTCATATTATTGGCCACCACTTTACTTCTGTTCAAGATAAGTTACTCAATGTTCTTCAGCTTAAAAAGCAAAGTTTAGGGCTGACATCAGCTGATCTCATCAATGCTTCCATCGAACAAAAGACGGAATCAATCAAATTGGTCCCTTTCAAGGCTGCCATTGATTTAAAGAAAAACAGACAATATCTGAAATACGCCTTGCCGCCTGCTTTGGCTTTATTAGTCATGTTATTTGCTGCACCAAGTTTGATTACTGAGTCTACGCATCGAATCATTAATAATAACACGGCGTTTGAAAAAGCTGCCCCTTTCCATTTCAATATAAAGAATGAAGATTTGAGTGTTGTACAATACGACGACTTTGATCTGAACATTCAAATAACAGGGTCCGTCCTTCCCGATGAAGTATTTGTTGAAGTTGATAACTTCCAATACAGGATGAAAAAGCTCAGTAAAGATCAATTCAGATATACATTTAACAGCGTTCAAAAAAATATCGCTTTCAATGTGTTTTCGGGGAGTGTGCGTTCAGACAAACACGAGTTGGATGTGTTGTTGAAACCCAATTTAAGTTCATTTGAAGTTAGCCTGGACTATCCTTCTTATACAGGAAGAAAAGATGAGGTCTTGAATAATATTGGAGATATGTTGCTTCCTGAAGGCACCAAGGTGAAATGGACATTTGAATCCAATAATACGGATATTCTTGAGCTTGGTTTTACTTCAAATAATGAACGAATCGAAGCCAAGAGAATTGCTGAACAAAGATTCAGCGCTCAAAAAAGAATCTACAAGTCTGACTCCTATAAGGTCTATATTTCAAATAAGGCAATTCCGACACCTGACTCGGTTAGCTATATTGTTAATGTCACACCGGACCAATATCCAGAGATTAATGTAGAAGTATTTGAAGACAGTCTGGCCAGTGGTGTTATTTATTTTGTTGGAAATGCTTCAGATGATTACGGCCTTGAAAATCTTTCATTTAACCTTATTCGAACAGATGAGCGCGGTGGACAAATCAATGAAACAGAAACCTTGCTCAATCCACAATTCCGCGAAATCCAGTACGACCATATTTTGGATATAAATGCACTTCAATTAAAGCCTGGTGAAAAATTAAGTTACTACTTCGAGGTGTTTGATAATGATGCTGTCAATGGTTCCAAATCTGCTAAGACAGCAGTAATGGAATTTGAAAAACCCACCGTTGAAGAATTTGAAGAACAGGAACAAGAAAATGAGGAGGATATAAAGGATAAGCTTAAAAAGTCAATTGAAGAATCTAAAAAGATTAAAGAAGAGCTTAAGAAGATGCGCGAAAAATTGCTTCAGAAGCAAGAGCCAGATTGGGAAGATCGCAAAGAATTTGAGAAATTATTTGAGCGTCAGCAAGAAGTAGAGAAGGCCCTTCAGGAAGCCAAAGAAAAATTTGAGGAAAACCTTAAAAATCAAGAAGAGTTTACAGAACGCTCAGAAGAAATTCAGGAAAAGCAGGAAAAGATGCAGGAGCTTTTCGAAGAAGCTGTAGACAAAGAGACACAAGAGTTGATGGATAAGATTCAGGAGCTTCTCGAAGAGTTGAACAAGGAAGATATGATTCAGATGATGGAAGACATGCAGATGAGTGAAGAAGCCATGGAAAAGAATAATGAGCGCTTATTGGAGCTTTTTAAGAATCTTGAAATGGAAAAAGAGATTCAGGATATGACAGAAAAGCTGGAAGAGTTGGCAGAAGAGCAGGAAGATCTTTCTGAAAAAACTGAAAACAGTTCTGAGTCACAGGATTCTTTACAAAATCAGCAAGAGGAATTAAATAAGGAATTTGATAAGCTTCAGGAGAAGATGGATGAAATGCAGCAAAAGAATCAGGAGCTGGAAAGACCTAAAGACCTTGGTGAAGATACACCAGAACAAATGGAGGAGATCAAAAAGGACATGGAGCAAAGTCAGGATCAACTTCAGAAGCAGCAAAATAAATCTGCTTCAAAAAAACAAAAACGTGCCGCTCAGAAAATGAAAGAAATGGCACAAAAAATGCAATCTAATCAACAGTCTCAAAATATGGATCAGATGCAAGAGGATATTGCAGCATTGAGGCAGTTGCTAGAAAATCTTGTAACAATGTCTTTTGATCAAGAAGATTTGATTAACAGCATCAAAAGGGTAAATATCAATACGCCTACATATGTTAGCCAAATACAGGAGCAATTTAAGTTGAAGGATGACTTTCAGCTTATTCAAGACAGCTTACAAGCATTGGCGAAACGTGTGTCTCAAATCGAAGGATTTGTCACTGAGAAAGTAGTGGAAATCGAAAGCAATCTGGGACACAGTATTGACGAACTTGAAGAAAGACAAAAGAATCAGGCAGAAGATCACCAACGTAAGACGATGAAAAACGTTAACGACCTTGCCTTAATGCTCAGTGAAACCATGCAACAAATGCAAGAGCAAATGGGTGACATGATGATGGGTAGTCAGATGTGTAATAAACCTGGCGGTGCTGGTTCCTCCGGTCAAAAACCAATGGATAAAATAACCGAAGGCCAACAGAAGTTGGGTGAGGATATGAAAAAAATGGGTGAAGGAAAAGGACAGGGTGAAAACGGCAAGCCTTCTGCAAAGGATTTTGCTGAATCTGCGGCCCGTCAAGCAGAGCTAAGACGAGCTCTCGAAGCCATGCAGGAACAAAAAATGGAACAAGGAAAAGGGTCAGAGTTGTTGCAAGAAATAATTGAAGAAATGGATAAGGTAGAGGTGGATCTTGTAAACAAAAGAATGGATAGTGAGTTAATGTTACGCCAACAAGATATTCTCACAAAATTACTTGAAGCAGAAAAAGCTGAAAGAGAAAGAGAATTTGATAATAAAAGAAAGGCTGAAATTGGTGAAGAGAAATTGAAAGAGCTGCCTCCTGAATTAAAAGAGTACCTAAAGGAAAGAGAAAGTCAAATTGATTTATACAATAAAATTTCTCCTTCATTAAGACCTTACTTCAGACAACTTGTTGATGAATATTACAAGTCCTTAAAGACTAACTAAATAATAAACATTACTTGAAGATGGGACAAGCATTAATGCTTAAACTAAAGTCATCGCCTTGCCAGATTAAATACCTTGAATCATTTGTTCTGTCTGTAAAACACAAATGTGCTTTAAGTCAGGACGTCCATGACAACATCCTCATCAGTCTCACCGAAGCCGTCAATAATGCCATTATACATGGAAATCAAAGGAATGAAAAAAAGTATGTCAATGTAAAATGCAAGGAAATAAAAGATCAAATCATCATAAGCATCTCGGATGAAGGTCCAGGATTTGATATAAATGAATTGTCAGACCCTACCCTGCCTGAAAATATCGAATGCTGTGGTGGTCGCGGTGTATTTATTATGCAACAACTTGCAGACAATATGAAGTTTGTCAACAACGGTCAAACAATCGAATTGTACTTTAAGCGGATTTAATGTCTGAAGCTCCAATCTCTTTCGCTGTTGAAGATATCAAGTTTGAATTAGAGCATGAAAATGATATCAAATCCTGGTTATGCACTGTGGCTCAAGCAGAACAAAAAAAATTAACCCAACTCGATTATCTGTTCTGTTCTGATGACTACCTTCTGGATGTCAATAAGACCTATTTGAATCACGACTACTATACAGATATCATCACTTTTCCACTTGACAAAAAGAACATCGAGGCTAATATCTTCATCAGCATTGATAGAGTAAAAGAAAATGCACAACTTTATACCCAGAACTTTAAGGATGAGCTGCATCGCGTAATCGTGCACGGACTCCTGCATTTAATCGGATACAATGACAAGACGCCTGAAGATGAAAAAGCAATGCGCAAAAAAGAAGACGATTGCCTGGCTATGCGGCAGTTTGTTTAGTTGTTTGTGTCTCATTCTTCCACTCCCTTCCAACGCTCAACAACAAAACATACAGTCTGTTCTGGATTACGCTGGCGGTATCTCCATCATCCTTGACAACCCCAAAGACTGGAACAGCATCAAAGACATAGATGGCGTAATACTTGATCATGGCTCTACAAGAGAGAACATTAAATTGTACGTCACAAAACCGGCCTACAATGAAATTAAATCTCAAGACTTGTCCTTCAGGGTAGACATTCCGGAAAAGTCTAAAATAGTCATGAAGGACTTTGCTGAAATACTGTCCCTAAAAACTTCAGGTGATTGTATGCCTGTAATGGACTTCTACCCCACCTATGAAGCCTATGAGTCGATGATGTACGCTTTTGAAACAGACTACCCGGATTTGTGTAAGGTTGTGAATTTGGGCACTTTATCAAGCGGCAGAAAAATACTCGCGCTACAAATGGGCGATAATTTAGAATCAGAGGAACATGAGCCTGTTGTGCTATACACGTCTAGTATGCATGGGGATGAAACTGCCGGTTACCCATTAATGTTACAATTGATAGATCTCCTACTTTGCTCATATGACAGTGACATCCGTCTAAGAAATATACTTGATAATATTACGCTTTACATTAACCCTCTCGCTAATCCGGATGGTGCTTATCGTGGAGGCAACAACTCCATAGAAGGCGCAATAAGATTTAACAGTCGCTTCGTTGATTTGAATCGTAACTTCCCCGATCCTGATGACGGGCCAAATCCAGATAATCGCCCTTATCAGGAAGAGACATTGATCTTCATGGCATTTGCAGATAGCGTTGAAATAGATCTGGCTTGTAATATGCATGGTGGCGCTGAAGTTGCCAACTATCCCTGGGACACCTACGAGCACCTTCCTGCTGATGTCACTTGGTGGGAACATATCTGTCGGGACTATGCTTCGTCTGTTCAGGAGAATTCCGAGGAAGGTTATTTTGATGGGTTTGATAATGGCATCACCAATGGGTTTGAATGGTACGAGGTACAGGGTGGCCGCCAGGACTATATGAATTATGTGCACCGCACAAGGGAGTTTACCTTGGAGTATACGAATCAAAAACTTCTAAACTCTTCTCGTATACCAGAAGTATGGGAAGCCCACAAAGAAGCATTGCTTGGTTTTATTGAAATGGCCCTGACGGGACTGCATGGTACCGTCACGGATTGTATCACAGGAGAACCCGTAAAGGCAGAAATATATATCCCGAATCATGACGTCGATAACTCCAGTGTTTTCAGTAAAGAAACTACGGGGTCATTCTATCGCTACCTTGAAGATGGGGACTACAATTTCCAACTGATTGCAGACGGTTATGATACATTGCTTTTTACAAGCCCGGTGCAAAAATACAGTCAAACAATTAAAGATATAGAGCTATGCCCTTCCGGCATTACGGCTGTTGATGATCCTATTTTAGATGCAATTGAGGTTTCTATCAACGGCAGAAATCTGATTATTGATAATATTGCCAATGCGCAATTAAGTCTAGCCATTTATAATACTGCAGGACAGTTGCTGCTGTCGCAACAAGTAGCCCATGCTGTTAATACACTCCCCGCAAATCTTTCATCGGGAATCATCTTTGTAAGATTGGAAAGTCAAAACAAAATGAAGACCTTTACAGTTGTACATGCCAACTAACTATACAAAATGTCCATTCAAAAGTTAATCGTACTCTGTTTCTTTATTATTCCTTTGGGTGGTTATGCTCAGTGGGATGACGTGAACATAACAGTCAACAAGGTACAAGGTAATGTGTACATGCTCGAAGGACGAGGAGGCAATATTGGTCTTTTCGTTGGAGAAGATATGACCTTATTGATCGATGATCAATTCGCTCCATTAAGTGAAAAAATAAAATCTGCGGTTCAATCGGTATCCGACAACCCCATACACTATATAGTCAACACACACTGGCATGGGGACCACACAGGTGGCAACGCCAACTTTGCGGAAATGGGGGCAACCATCGTTGCACATGAAAATGTGAGAACGCGCCTGAGTACCGAACAAAAAAGACCATTTCGAAATCCTACACCAGCAGCTCCGGAAGCCGCTTGGCCAGATATAACATTTGATGAAAACCTGCAATTGCATCTGAATGGAGAAAGCGTTCAATTGATTCATGTCCATAATGCCCATACTGATGGTGATGTGTTTGTCTACTTTCCTGAGAGCAATGTTTTGCATATGGGTGACTGCTTCTTTAAGGATCGTTTCCCTTATGTAGATTTGGGTTCAGGTGGGTCTCCTGATGGTGCTATTAAAGCGGTTGAAACAGCCTTGATGATAACTGATCAGAATTCAAAGATCATTCCCGGTCATGGTGCATTGGCTACAAGAGATGATCTTGTACGATTTAAAGAGATGTGGGTGACCATGCGGTCCCGTATCAAAGATGCCATTACAAATGGCAGGAGTCTTGAGGACATGAAAGCAGGTATGCTAACCGAAGGATATGACGGATGGGGGGACTTTTTCATCAGTGATGAGAAGATGATAGAAATGCTTTTCAGGTCTTATTCCGAGGGGCAGTAGATGGTAGAAAAAACAGTGGTAAGAAAACTCCAAACTCCCAATACTCTATCCGCATAATCAGAAAGTCACCAATTACAAATAATATCATTGCCAGGGCCAAGAACTTATCATACTTTCTTGTGAAGAATCCAAGCAGGAAGGACAATTGAAATAGGCCTACAATAATATAGAATATGTAGGCTATATTATTGTGGCCAATAAAAAAGGATGCGAGCCTTGTACTGATATGGTCTGGGAAAAATAGATTATGATCAAAATGCTGTGTGATCAAGATTGTTGAAAATTGAGCTCCATCAAAAAGGGTTCCACGCGTCATTTTCCATAATGCCGCAGACACAAAGATGAAGCAAACATAGTATCTGAAATACTTAATCAGCCTATGATATTTGATTTCTGAATTTGCACTGAATATCAAAATAACCAATGCCAGGCCAAGGTACTTACGTATTGAGAGCGTAGGATAGGCAAAGGCGATTAATAAATAAACACCGTATAGTAAAAAAAACACCCAGGCTAAGTGAAAATGTTTTTTCTTTTGAGTGAAGTATAACATCACGGGCAGAAGAAAAATGAGTGCGTCAAGGAATCCACACAACCAGATGTTATGTATAATGAATGATGGTATTCCAACCGCAGTAAACACCCAGAGCAATGGATCCTGTCTGGTTTGAAAAATAAAAGCGTCTCCCAGTTGAGACAAACACAATCCGTTCAAACTTCTTAATAACTGGAACAAGAAAAAGAGTATGCAGAAATACACCAGATAATATTTTCTATGGTCCTGCCAGTTCATCATTGCAGTACTATATGACTTTTTACTATTGATGTTGAACCTTCACCTTGTATGTAGTTTTTTCGAACTACTTGAAAGTGCTCTATCCCGGGAAAAATACTCTTCAACCAACGTCTCATTTGCGCTTCAGGATCAGTATATCGATGGGGTTTCATCAAATATGCTTCAAGCGATGGTAGAGGTAAAAGGCCAAAATACTTACTGATAATCTTGGCAGATGGATTGGTATTGTCTGAAGATATCAGCGCGTCATACGCCTTAATCGTATTGGTAATATATACGTAACGCCGATAATTGAGTGTCTTGTAATTAAGTACTTGGTTGTCAAGTTTTATTTCGTAGACATTGAAACTTTGAGGTATTTCTCTTTGCTCAGAGTACATACCAAAATGATAGAATGGAAACACCTCCAGCTGGATGATGTGGAGGAGGGCATAAAATATTGATATGATAATGACGATATGGCTCGGCTTCTTCATTCGCTATAAATATAGCGCTCAATATTTATAATGAGAACCTTGCAGTCCTACTCGTATCTCAAAGCATCAATTGGATCCAGTCGAGATGCCTTCAATGCAGGATAAAGGCCAGAGAGAACACCTACAATTATGCAAACAACTATTCCCAGAGCCATCCAGTTGAATGGAATAATAAACTTACCATCAATAAGGCCGGCAACGATCAAGCCAATTATAATGCCGAGAAATATACCTACTATCCCGCCCATAATTGTGATGACGATCGCCTCCATTATAAACTGGAAGAGAATATTGAATCGTGTAGCCCCCAGAGCCTTGCGGACGCCTATCTCACGCGTTCGTTCCGTTACCGACACCAACATAATATTCATCAGGCCGATAGCAGCTCCCAGTAGGGTCATTAATGCAATGGCAATAGTAGCCAATCGCAACTCCGTTGTAATTTCTTTTAAGGTCTCAAGTATACCATCGCTCTTCCGAATGCTAAAGTCATTTTCCTCTGTAGCGCGCAGGTTCCTTACATTACGCATAACGCCGGTAGCATTTGAAACGGCATCTTCGATTTCATTCGGATTTTGTACAGCAGTCATAATACTATAATTACGATTGGCATATCCGTAATAACGCTTGGCATTGAGCAAAGGAATAAAAACCCGCCTGTCGTTGGATTGACTCATTGACGACCCCTTACTCTTAAGGACGCCCACAACTTTATAACGTGTATTGCCTACGCTGATGATTTGATTCAGTGCTTTTTCCGATTTATCATCGAATAGCATTTTTACAATTTCACTGGCTATGATTATTTTATGTGCACCGGTTTCAATTTCATTACGCGAGAAGTTTCGACCCACATCCATTTCAAAAGCAGATACATCGAAATAGTTTTCATCAATACCAATCAGTCTTACATTGGGGTTTGTTTTTTCGCCATTATACTTTATTGTGGAGTTCCATTGACAAAATGTATTGATTGAAACCTTTGCTCCGCCATAATCATAAGACTCCTTGAAATCCATTGCCTGACGAAAGTTGATTGGGGCACCGCGCTTGGACTCCTTACCATCTTGTCGACCACCCATATTATCACGCTTTGGATAAATATAAAATGAATTGGCACCCATCCGGTTGAAACTATCACTCATGGAAAACAAAACAGTGTCGATTGCGGTCAGAATACCTACAAGGCAGGTAATCCCAACAGCAATGATCAATAAGGTCAGAGATGCTCTCAATAAATTGGCCCGAATAGACCTGAGGGCAACCTTTATGTTCTCCATTACATTCATAGGGGGAAAATTAAGGAAAGTCCGACAATTGCAGCATTTAATTAGAGTCAATCAGTGGACTTTTCGATGAAGTCGCGATTAATTCAGATGTTCTTGAATAGCTTTGAGTATGTTGGGGTGTAAAAGTTTGTTTGATGAAATGATCGACCCGTTCTCCAAATAGTCGTCTTTTCCCCAATAATCAGTCACACGACCTCCTGCTTCTTCCACCAAGAGCGCACCTGCGGCCAGGTCCCAGATATTGAGCGTCCGCTCATAATAAATATCTATTTTTCCTGCAGCCACATAGGCTAGGTCCAATGCTGCAGAGCCCAATCTCCGAATCCCTCTGTAGTTCAAAATACAATGCCTGAGTAATGACATCGTTGGTTCAATGTCATCGCCCCTGCGATATGGAAAACCCGTTACAACTATAGCTTGCTGGCGGTCATTATTGTCTTTGACGCTTATAGGCCGTTCATTTTCCCACGCTCCTTCTCCGCGTATCGCCGTGTAGGCCGTTTTTTGCATGATATCATAGACGATACCTAAAACAACCTCTCCGTCTATAGCCAGGGCTATGGATGTTGAAAAGTGAGGAATCTTATATAGAAAATTAGTTGTGCCATCCAGAGGGTCGATGATCCACATTTTCTTCTTCAGCGTATTTTCTGTAGCATCCTCTTCGGTGATATAACCTGCTTCCGGCACAAGTTGCCGCAATGCTTTAACGATACGGTTTTCAGCTTCCTTGTCAACATAGCTTACAAGACTGTTGCGTTCCTTTTCTTCAATTTGTTCAGCTGTCACCTTATCCATCTCTGTACGAATGAATAGGCCTACGCTTTCGCAAATGTTTTGCAATTCATGCTTTAATATATGAAGCTGGGAAGTTGTCATTTACCCCATTTCTGCAACAACTTCTGTTACCTCGGGTACCATGCGCTTTAACATGCCTTCGATTCCAGATTTAAGTGTCACTGTGGAAGATGGACAGCCACTGCAAGAGCCTTGAAGAATCACGGCTACTTTTCCTTTATCAAAAGACTTGAATTCAATATTACCACCGTCCATTTCAACAGCCGGTTTTACATATTTATCGATAAGTTCTTTAATCTTTTTAACTATCTCTACTTCTTCACCCTCGTATTGATAGGCTACACCTTTTTCTTCCTCAAGTTTTGTCATAGCTTCATCAAAGCCATCATTGACAATTGTCTTTCCATCTTGAACATATTCCTTGATGAACTCTTTTAGGTTCAACATGATATCCTCCCAGGCATAGTTCATTTCCTTGGAGATGGTAACAAAATTATTGCAGATATATACACCATTAACATAGGGCATTTCAAATAAAGCTATAGCCAAAGGAGACCATTCCTCGGCTAGATCTGCTGTTCTGAAGTCTGCTGTACCTTTATATAGCATCCTGTTGGTTACAAACTTCAATGACTCCGGGTTAGGGGTCTGCTCAGTGTATAACATTATCGGACTTGCTGTCTTAGTTTCCATAATATGTGTTTTGTATAAAGTGAAACGAAATTAAGCCCTTTTTGGTTTTGTTCCTAGCCATATAATTCATAGACCAGTTTGTCTTTCCCATATCCCAAACCATTCAAGCGTTCAATCGCTTCATCTATCATGTTCTGCCAGCCGCACAACATGAACAGTCTGTTGTCTGCGATTTGCGCATAATGTCTGGTATAAACCTCATGTACATAACCCTGAAAACCATCGTAGGATTCTCTGGAGAGCGCAACGGAATACTTGAAACTGGATTCAGATTCAGCCAACTGCTTGAAGTAATCATGGTAAAGTATGCCTTCCTTATGTCTCGTGCCAAAAATCAAATGGATTGCTTTATGCGGTATCTTATTTTCAAATACATGTTCGATCATGGATTTAAAAGGTGCTACCCCTGTGCCGGTACAGACCATGATAATTTCCTGATCGAGGTTTTGTGGTAAGGTAAATGTGCCTTGAGGGCCTTTCATTTGGAGGGTATCAGATAATTGTAGCTTATCAAAGAAATAGTCAGACGCCTTTCCGCCTTCTATTTTACTGATGATAAATTCCAGTTTGTTTTTTGTATTCGGGGGGTTAGCAATGGAATAACTGCGCCATCTTTCCAATCGCTTTTCGCCAATATCAAGGTCAAATGTTACAAATTGTCCCGGCTCAAAATCAAAAGGTGTTTCCTGATCTACTTTAAGAATTAAAGAACGAACCGATGGACTTGCGTATCCCAATTCTTCTACCTGTGCTGCTGTCCATTTTCTTGGCATAATGTTAAACTATAAGTCTAAATAATGTTTATAACTGATGTAAAGTTCGATTTAATTAAATTTCTTTTAGCCATCCATCACATTATATTAAATTAAAACGAAATTGCGTTCCATTTCAGTGACAGAGCAAAAACAAATACAGGAGCAGCAAAAGGTCTTGGCATCCGTTCAGGGAACCAGGATAATTCTGCCTATGATTTTGGGTCTCGCTGTTGTCATCTACCTCATATATCGTCAGTTCGATTATGAGGAATTCAAATTGATAAAATGGAATGGTAAGGTTTGGTTCTGGCTGGGTTGTGCAGTTTTGATTTATGCTCTGAGGCATATATTTTACGCGTACAGGTTGAAAATTCTGTCCGATCATGAATTTTCATTCAAACATGCGGTTGAACTGGTCTTCATTTGGGAATTCGCTTCATCCATATCTCCAACTAGTATCGGGGGTTCGGCCGTTGCTGTGTTTTTCCTTTCACAGGAGAAAATATCCGCGGCCAAAGCTGTGTCCATAGTACTGTATACCGTTATTGTTGATACATTGTTCTTCCTCATATCCCTTGTATTCCTGTTTTTCATCTTTGGTCCAGTACTTATCCGTCCTGAAATGGAAAGTATGCTTGAGGGCTATGGGATAACTTTCATCATCGTTTGGCTTTTTATGCTTGCTTATGGCGTGATGCTTACCTGGGGATTATTCAGACCAAGAATCATCAAACGCATCCTAATGACGATTGCCAAAATTCCATTCATCAGAAAATACCGTTTGAAATTGTATCAGATAGGTCAGGATGTTGTGATTACTTCAAAAGAAATCCGCAACAGACCCTTCAGCTTTCACTTACAAGCCACTGCAACAACAATTGGTGCCTGGGTAACCCGTTTTTTAACCGTCAATTTTATTATTCTGGCGTTGGTTGAAATCGACTGGACCTTTATGTCACAGTTTCTGCTGTATGCACGCTCTCAAACCATGTATGTCATCACACAATTCAGTCCTACGCCGGGCGGATCAGGTGTTATGGAGTTGTTGTTTTCGGGGTTTTTTAGTGATTATATTTCAAAAGGCATAGGATCAATCGGTGCATTGCTGTGGCGGTTGATAACATATTATCCATACCTCATTATTGGTGTAATCATCATTCCTAACTGGATTCGTCGTGTTTTAAAAACCAAAAAGCAAGCATAGAGGAAGGTTAATTAAATTGGTTTCTTTCTAATTAACGTATTAGGTTTTGGGTCTTGGGTTTCGGGTTTCGGGTTTCGGGTTTCGGAATCACCTTCGCCAAAGGCTTCGGCGATCAAGAGGGAAATATAACCGCCCAATTTTCAGTCTGGGGCGAGTAGTATTACGTCCGCGGCTTTGGTTTTGTAAAACCCAGGAAGCAGTAATACTGCGAGCTGAGGAAAGCGTGCGTCGGCAGAGAGACCTATAAATTGGGCTAGAATTTTGGGTACTTTGTTTCAATGACAAAGTACCGAAAGAAAAAAATACTTAATACAACTTAACACGTTGGGCCGGTTGGGTACTTTGTGGAACTTGCCCTTAAGCCATGTCTTAAGGATGTGCTTCAGAGGTGACAAAGTACCGAAAGAATAAAATTTACACTTAATGCTCCCTAGAACAACTCCATTTGATGCGCAAACACCCCTTCGAGTTCTAATAACCATTTTTTTGCGGGTAGTCCAAAGGCATAACCGGTCAGGCTGTGATCTTTTCCAATAACCCTATGACATGGTATAACGATAGGAAAAGGATTTTTACCGTTGGCTAATCCAACTGCGCGCACTGCATCAGGATTACCAATTTGGTTAGCCAGGGCACTATAATTGGTTGTTTTACCGTAGGGAACGGCTTCTAAGGCTTTCCATACCGATTGATAAAACGCCGTATAAGGTTCTGTATCCAATGCCAAATTAAAATCATACCGTTCTCCAGCAAAGTATTCCATGAGTTGTCGGGCGGCTTGAGAAGTTATAGAGTTGCTATTATCTTTTGATGCTGTGTCCTCGACCATTTCTATGGATTTGATGGTTTTTTCATCAGCATTTATGCGCCAATTTCCAATTGGGGAAGCTACTATTGAAAAATGAAGGGTCTGGTCGGACATATTAAAGAAAATTAGATACTGAATCTAAATGAAAAAAAATTAACACAGAATAAAAAAAGAATATAAATTTGCATCCGCTTCCAATGGGGAGTAAGTAAAATTCAGAAACCAACTTTATTATAGATCACGCTTCGGCGTGATGACGGTGCCTTAGCTCAGTTGGTAGAGCACAGGACTGAAAATCCTGGTGTCCCTGGTTCAATTCCTGGAGGCACCACCGAAGCCTCGACGTAAGTCGGGGCTTTTTTTATGCCCTTTAATATCTAATGATTATTCTCTTTCATAACAGAATGTGCGCTGATAGTCCTCATTCTTCATATCAACAGTGGCAATCTGTAATGTCAAATAGAGTTTATCATTTTCACATATATAGTCAACACAACTGCTTGCATCTGCACAGATTGTAATAATATTATCGCCCTCCTCTAATGTGTATGTTACAGACACCGCTTCTAATTCATCTGGTTTGCCGGATGTGATTTCACCAGAATAATCTTCACGCAAAGTTATAATGGAGCACGCCTGTGTTTCAAAAGTTATTTCGTATTGCTCTGTTTTGTCTTTGATTGACAATATACCGCATCCATCTCCAAGGTCCTGATACGATTCAATCCGCTGAATTGAATCACTCATAAATCCACTCGATGCAATCTCCTTTAGCGTCCAGCTACCCAAGACAGTTTCCTGGGACAGTTCTTTGGAACAGGATATCAGCATTGTAAAAAGAACAAGCAGACTTAAGTATTTGCGCATTAAACTATGAGATATTGGGTCGTTTTAATGTGACTAAAAATACTGTATTCTTTAACATCATTAAAAAGCCAGAATTGAAATGGTTGTTGCGGATTCAAAATTTAAACTTCCTCCTCAAGGATCTCAATTAAAAGGTAATGTGTTTTATCTGTTGTGGCTTTTATACTTTTGCAAATAATTTTTACAGGCCAACGTTTGTACTTAACATGAACAAAGCGCAACTTATTAATCAACTAAATGCTATTGATTCTCAAATCAATAGACCAAGGTTGCTGCGTGTTTTATCAAAACTTCCCAGACACTTACGTTGGTCATTAACTAAACTTGGTCTGGGTAAAACCCTTAAATCTACATTTACTTTTTTTGGATCACAGTTATACTTCCCCTACCCCGCCTCCAAGGACATATTTATTTGGCGTGCAAAGTCCCATGACAGTGAAATACGATTGGCCAAATATGTTATTCACACCTTGGAGGAAGGTGATGGCTTTATAGATATAGGTGCCCATATTGGTTACTTTTCACAACTCGCAGCTCAATTGGTTGGAAATAGTGGATGTGTTTATGCGCTGGAGGCCTCCCCTGAAACATATAAGTATTTGAAGGTGAATACCGAAGACCTGCCTCAAGTCATCGCATACAATAAAGCTGTTGCGAATACCTTGGGTACGATGGTGTTTCAGGAATATGACACAGCGTTTTCGGAATTTAACAGCCTAATTGAAGAAGCGCCAATAAAAAACCTTAAATCTACCGAGGTGGAAGTAGAAACAACCACGCTGGACTCAATGGATTTCAAACGACGAATAAGGCTTATTAAAATAGATGTTGAAGGCGCCGAAGATCTTGTAATCCAGGGCATGCAAAAAATGCTTGACAGTTCTGAACCGCCAATCCTAGTCATTGAATTCCTTAAAGACCCAATAAAAAACACGGCACATAAAAAAGCCATGCGTTTGTTAAAGGCAAGAGGCTTTAATGTATTTCAGATCGATGATGCCGGGCACTTGTTGCCATTGGAGGATGTAGAGAAGTACATTGCTTCCATTCCTTTTGAATCAGATAATATTATTTTTAAGAAAAGCACAAGTTCTTGAGCGAAGCATCCGGTACTGGTACAATCTTTAAGCGCAATATCATTCTGCTGCTTATCATCAATTTTTTGATTAAGCCAATATATGTTCTATTCATCGAGGTTGAGGTCCAAAATGTGGTAGGGCCCAATGAATATGGCAGCTACTTTGGATTATTGAACTTCTGCATGCTGTTTAATATGATTCTTGACTTAGGAATTCAAAACTATAACAGCAAGTTTGTTGCTCAAAACCGATCCCAGGTCTCGGATCATTTCTCCTATGTATTGGGAACCAAGTTGATTCTTATTATTCTTTTCTTGTCTGTCATTTGTCTGGGGGCAGTACTTATTGGATTTCCTTCGACGTATTTCAAGTGGCTTTTGGGTATTGGCTTGATTCTTATTTTGAATACAACTCAACGATACCTGAGAAGTCATTTCTCCTCATTAGGCCAATACCGAAAAGAGGTGTGGCTGTCTGGTTTGGATAAGTTGCTAATAGTATTAGCCCTAGGTTTTTTCCTGTATATCCAAGGTCAAATGAGTATAGATATATTCATTTATACCCAAATTGTTGTTATTGCTTTTTCAATAATTATCTCCCTCCTGTTATTAAGCCGAATGTTTAAATTGCGGATTCGCTTTTCAATTCAAAAGAGCTCGTCGCTCCTCAAAAAGAGCCTTCCCTATGCATTGGTGCTTTTATTGATGACTTTGTTTACACGTCTGGATGGGGTCATGCTTGAAAGGTTATTAAATGATGACGCTTATAGTGCAGGCGTATATGCTGCCGGATTCCGATTGATGGATGCCGCCAATATGATAGGCATTCTATTTGCAACGCTCTTACTTCCGATGTTTGCCAACGCACTTTCAGAGAACAGGTCGGTACAACAACTATTCGCAAGCGGTAGTCAGTTTTTATTCTATGTCAGTGCAATCATTGTGTTGATTTGTCTTTTTTATGCCGAGCCCATTATCTATGCGTTGTATGATGGCGCAAATAGCAATTATGTCTCTGTTTTCAAATATTTGATGGTGGCATTTCTTGCGATGTCCAATGCCAGTATCCTGGGCTGTCTCTTTTTGGCTTCTGGCCAACTTAAAGCCATTAATATCCTTTTTGGAATTGGTATTGTGGTGAATTTTACGTTGAACTATATGTTGATACCTGAGCATCAATCTTTTGGTGCAGTAATTGCAACTATTGTTACTCAATACCTGGTTTTCATCGGTATGTATGTGCTCGCAAATAGAAGTTTTAAAATCAGTTATTGGAATAAAAGTATTTTCGCGGCATTAATTGCTGTATTTATTGTAGCAATAATATGTGTTGGATTTGAAAAATATGTCGACATGAAATGGATATTGGAAATTTTGATTATTGGAATTTTTTCACTGATAGTATCATTTTTTACCGGCATATTTCGTTTACCTAACAGTCAATACCTAGAGAAGAAGTAATGCAAAATCAAAACGATAGCCTACTTGGCATCCTTGTGCTATTATACAAGTGGAGAAAGCAAATTATCATCGCCACTTTACTGGCTGCCATAGTAACTGCAGGTGTTTCCCTAACCCTGCCTAATTATTATCAATCGCAAACTGTCTTTTATGCTGCGAGCCCGGATTTAGTAAAATCCTTACGTTCGGAGGACAAGCGTATATATGGCTCTGACAGCGATATGGACAGACTGTTATCAATTGCCCAATCCAACGAAGTAAGATCATTTCTTATCGACTCGTTTGATCTCTATGACCACTACGATATTGACAGAAATGATCCGAAAGCTTCTCATAAAATTCAACAGAAACTTGACAAACTCTATAGCACAAGCAAGACGAGGTATGATGCGATTTCGCTGGTTGTTGAAGACAAAGACCCCGATTTTTCTGCAAACATGGCCAATGGTGCAAGAGATAAGATTGAAGCTACGGCTCAAGCCTTAATCAAAAGAAGTCAATGGTCATTGATTGAAGGTCTCCGGAAAAATATTGAAAAAAAATCCAATGAGTACAAGGCCTTAACAGACAGTCTTTACAATCTAAGGGAGCGCCATAAAATATTCAATACAGTTTCTCAAGGGGAAGCATTTGGAACAGCGATGGTTGAATTGAATGGTAAGGTTGAGAATCTTAATGCTCAGGTTATTCACTTAAAAAATATTAGCGGATCACAAGATTCGATAATGCGGTTACAGGCTAAACTCCAGGGTGCCCGTAAAGAGTTAGCCACTTTAAATTCAGATATAAAAAGTTATAATGAAGGCTATCCTGCGGTGGTAAATATTGAACGGGAGCGTAAAGATTTTGGTAGTCAATTGGGCTTCGATAAAGAAACGCTTACACAATATGAAGCTGTCTACAACTCTGATATCAATGCGATTCATGTTGTTCAGGAAGCAGTTGCGCCTGTGGTAAAATCAAGACCGCGCCGATCCATTCTTGTTATCGGAATAACGATGCTGGTTTTTGTATTAGCCAGTCTATGGGTTATCGTTCAGGATCAATTCAATAAAAATAATTGGCGGGCGCAATTTAAAGATGCTTAAGGCTATAAAACCCATTTACAGATATGATGATAAAACCTTATTCTGGGGTTTTATCACGCTCACTATACTGTCTGCTGTGGGTTCTCTTCTTCTGGAAAGTCCTGCCCCATTATTATTACCAATGGGCTTGTTGTTTGGTCTTTTTACATTTCACAGTCCGAAACAATTATACTATCTATTTTTCTTTCTATTGCCCTTTTCTGTTGAGGTCTCTTTGCCGGGCGGATTTGGTACAGATTTACCTTCGGAGCCTATTATGTTGGTATTGATGGGCATTACCGGCTTGCTCTATTTCAGGAATATGCATCATCTCGATAGCCGACTTTTCAGACACCCTATGACAATAATTGTTTTGTTGCACCTTGGGTGGATCGCTTTCACGTGTTTGTTTTCTGTTGACTTCGTTGTGTCTCTAAAGTTCTGGGTAGCAAAGTTCTGGTATCTTCTACCTTTTTATTTTCTGCCTTTCGTAATGTTGAAGGACGAAAAGGCATATCGATATTTGTTCATGTTTTTGGGCTTAGGGTTATATATATCCATAGCCTACGTCATGTTTCAACACGCGCTCAAAGGATTCTCTTTTGATTCTATAAATAAAGCAGTACGTCCCATCTATCGAAATCATGTGAGCTACGGTATAATTCTGGTTTGTTTCCTTCCTTTTTTATGGTATTTGATCAATGCTTCCAAAGTGAAGTCATTGTTTTTAAAATGGGGTCCTATGTTAATCCTATTGGTGGCCATATATCTTACTTATACACGCGCCGCGCAACTTGCAGTGGTTTTGGCTTTTGGAATTTTCTGGGTCATTCGATTACGGTTGGCCAAATTAGCATTGGGTGGCAGTGTTGCACTTTTGATAGCCATAGTAACATTCCTGTCCTATAACAACAAGTATCTCGATTTTGCACCGGACTATGAAAAGACCATTACACATTACAAGTTTGATAATCTTGTTGAAGCGACATATAAAATGCAGGACATCTCTACTGTTGAACGTTTCTATCGATGGATAGCTGGGTTTTACATGGTCAAGGAAAAACCAGTTACAGGTTGGGGACCATCTACTTTTTATACGCAATACAAGGGTCACACAGTAACCAGTTATAAAACATATGTAAGCAACAACCCAGAAAAGTCGGGTATCCACAATAACTACCTCATGGTGGCTGTTGAACAGGGTGTTCCCGGCCTAATTATTATGGTGTTAATTGCCATTCTACCTATCATTTTTGGAGAAAGAGCCTATCATGCCCTAAAAGACCCCAATGAGCGCAATCTTGTCATGGCGGCCATAATTTGTTTTACTTTAATAGACATTGTTATACTAATTAATGATTTACTGGAGGCCGACAAGGTGGGGCCGTTTTATTTCCTGAGTTTATCGATTATTGTCTACTTCTATTGTAAGTCGCAAAAAGCGGGCGCTAAGGAAAAAATTATGCCTCAAAGCATAGATTAAATTTCCCGAATATTTATTTGCAAGTATTGAAGCATCCGTCTATATTTGCAATCCTTTACAGAAAGGGTGATTAGCTCAGTTGGTTCAGAGCATCCCGATATAATCGGGAGAGTCGGGACCACAAAAAAAAGGGTGATTAGCTCAGTTGGTTCAGAGCACCTGGTTTACACCCAGGGGGTCGGGAGTTCGAGTCTCTCATCGCCCACACAAAGCTCAGCAGGAATGCTGGGCTTTTTTTATGCCTAATATTCTCTTAACTACAATCAGAGCATCCCGATACAATCGGGAGAGTCAAGAGTTCGAGTCTGACTTTGTCATAATAAGTCATGCTAAGTCTAAGTGCATTTTTCTTTATTGGTATTGTGAAGTATTACCTATACATACTCTATTCTAAATCACTTAACAGATATTACGTTGGACACACTAAAAATCTATCTGATAGATTATCAAAACATTTGGCAAATCATTCTGGGTTTACAGGGAAGGCCAAAGATTGGATCTTGGTTTATAGTGAAGATTATCCGACTAAGCAAGATGCTTATCGTCGTGAACGCCAATTAAAATCTTGGAAGTCACGCTTAAAAATCGAAGACCTCATTGAACATTAGTAAAGTTCAGAGCATCCCGATACAATCGGGAGAGTCAAGAGTTCGAGTCTCTCATCGCCCACACAAAGCTCAGCAGGAATGCTGGGCTTTTTTTGTTTTTACGTTTTTCATTGAGGCTCTACTCCAGTACCAGAATATTTCTCCGCTCACTACTTTCGGTCGAAATAAAAAAGTACTCTCTTTTACATCTCGAGTTTGCTGAGAGATACTCTGAATCATAAGCACTACGTATTAAAAGGGCAACCCACCCCTAATAAAACTGCCCGTTCAAGGTCAGCATCCTGGGGTTCATGCTTTTAATAAGAGCAATCTTCTTCGATTTACGCCACCTCTTCAATTGTTTCTCAAGTGCAATGGCATTAAGAACGTACTTGTGCGTTTCAAAATAAACCAGCTCATAACAATAAACAGATCCTGCAAAGGAGTTCCTGGTTCCTCTGTTCCCTTTGTGCTCTCTTAGGCGTTTGGAAAGACTTTTAGTGAAGCCAATATAAAAGACAGTTCTTCCAGGATTGGAGAGGATATAAGTGTAGAAGCAATAATGGCGCATAACAATATGCTCCAATATTAGACAAGCTAAATCAGACAACAATTGAAAAAAGAAGGCATTATGGATTATAGGATCAAATTAATATTTGACTACGGGTATAACACGCCTTGTTTCATTATTTTCTAAAACAAGATAAATAAGTCCAGGCGTTATATTTATCACATCAAGACTTGCTGCAGTAAAGCTCTTTTGCTTGTATAATAATTGTCCTTTAAAATTATATATCGCTACATCAATTGGAGATGTTATTCTTAAGGGCTTGACAAATAACTTGTCCGTCACCGGATTAGGATAAATAATCCACCCTCCATTCAACTCTTCAATCGATGTTGTATTGCATGCAGGATCACTCTCATCCAGCACTGATAATTCATATGTCACAATCGAGTCACAGCCCATTTGATTGATAAAGGCTTCAATGTAAATCCCATCTTCCGTATACCCTTCCCATTCTTCTCCTGGACATATCTCTCCTTCCAACAATACATGATCGCTTCCCAAAACAAACAAATCGATGACCGTTGTCGAATCACAGCCTTCTGTTGTCTTGCCTCCAAACACATAACTACCAGCAACTGCCAAGCCCATGTATTCTTCTCCTTCGCAAATCTCCACATTTATGAACACCTCTTTATCATCCAATACATTAATTGTAAGTGCTACCAAACTATCACAAAACATGCCGTTGGAATCACTCTGCTTTGATGCATGTGGAAATACGATTGTCTCCTCATTATATTCTTGATCATTGTGAAATTGTTGCCCCATAATCTCGAGTGGAAAGTCTGAAGGACAAAGTTCATGTTCCAATGTTTCAACTTCCTTCTTTAGTAATACAAGCTCTATGGTTTCACTTATTTCACATCCGCAACTTTCACTATATGCAATGTTAAAACTACCGCCGCTTTCATCTTGTAAAACCTGTGCTCTTAGTTCTGAGCTTATCTCTAATGGAAGCACAGCTTCGATTTCCCCATGACATGCTGCTAAGACTCCATGGTCAATTTCCAGGGCCTCTACAACTTCAATTGTTATACATAAATCAACCTGCTGCTCATCACACTCCGACTTTAGGTATTCATAACAAATGTCATGTTTGCCCAGACTCAATTGGCCAAGATCTAAATTCAAATCCGATGCTTCCGAAATGTTCTTAGAATACCCAATGCCGTCTACATTATATCCCAATATGAGATTTTCGTAATTACCATACCCTATGACCACCTGATCCATACTATCCAATGCAAATGGATACATTAATACATTTTGCCCAATACAATAAACCCCAACTGTTTGATTGTCACAAACTTCAGGCGGCTTCAATTCAAAACCATTATTATCCGGTAATGATTCATAATCTTCAGGAGTACATATAAGTTCGAGCCCAAAACTAAAACTACTCATATACCCACATTCGTTTTCCGCAGTATACGTAACTTCAACATAAGAAATGTTTTCATCCAATTGAACAGGACTAACATGCGAACTTGAAATTTCCTTAATGCCGCATAGGTCTGAAAATATCCCGGCAGGAGGTTCCGCCCAGGTGGCCTGAGTTGAACAGAATTCATTGCATCCAACTATCGCTTCAGTTATAACATCCT
Organism: Saprospiraceae bacterium; assembly: GCA_013002625.1. Lineage (GTDB taxonomy): Bacteria > Bacteroidota > Bacteroidia > Chitinophagales > Saprospiraceae > RFSX01. The sequence goes on from JABDJE010000215.1 coordinate 50,983, forward strand.
CAGGTAATAGGCTTTCGTCTACTGTTGGCACGTTAGTAATTTCAGCGTAGTTTAAATAAAATATGCTGTCATACCCTGTAGGACTTTGTTCATCAGGAATGAGGGTGTCTTTTGGTGTATTAGCGCTAATCTGAACACCACGAAACTCTCCCGTCTCACAACAAGTTAGGTACATGTCAATCTCAAACTGAAACTGCTTCTCAGGATAATACAAATACAATACATCCTGGGGCGCCAGTCGCTCTCGCCAATATCGGAAATTGTCCAAACGGCCCCTGTAAAAGTTACTCAGGTCAGGACCGATTTGCTTCGTGCCCAAGAATAGCGGATCATCATTTCCTCTCAAGTCTTTTGTTTTAGCTTTCACATCAAATGGTTCTCCTGTCAAATACATGAGAATGGAATCTTCCTGAATAACATAAGTCGCTCCATACCATTCTTCTGTATTCAGTCTTGGTGCTTCCATCGCAACCTCACCTGATGGTGTATAAAACAAACTGTGAAGAAAGAAATGATCATCTCCATCTTCCTCTATATATACTGTATATCGGGTATTGCTTGCATCATCACCCTTATGTAAAATGGTTTCAATAGGACCATATCTGAAGTTTCTATCCTTATTAAATTGAATGTCTATAGCAAATTCATTGGAGTTTAAATCCGGGGTGTGCTTGATTTCAATATAATCATTGTTCCCGTCCAGAAGTGCCTCCCACAGTCGTAGATCATCGGAAAAGTTGTTATCGTAGTTTACTCCAATTGCCTCCACAATATTTGCATTTCCACTGACATCATACGAAGCATTGTCAAAAGGGATGCAAACTATTAAATGTGCATCCTCAAGTATTAATGGCAAGACACATGAGGCGCATCTGTTTTCAGGAGATTCGTTGACCACCATTAAGTGAATTAAGCTATCACAATTATTGTTGTCGTAATCTTCAACCAGAGAGCCATTATCAAACCTTAAGAATTCTTCATAATCATATGGTCTGTAATCTATAATGTAACCATCATAGAACTCATAAGGATAATCATCCGGGCATAATACTAATTCATGTGCAGAATAATCTTCTTCATATAGATCTATTGTTAAGTCCTGATAGTATGGACAGCCACACTCATTTTCATACCAGAACTGATGATATCCATCTTCTGATAAATCAGGTCCCAACCACCCTTCACCTGGATTCCATTCCACAAGATCGTGTTCACAAATATTGTAAGTTCCAAATTGCTCGTTGATGTTTCCAATTTGGAATTCATAAATAGCGTCAATGCCATATTCTTCACAGGACAGAACAACGCTTTCTAGGATTAAGACATAATCACCTTCGACCGATAAGTTGAGTTCAAACTCCTCTATAGATTCCAGTTCAAATGATTCAGATACAGGGCCGTCCAGGCTTAACTTCCAAATGGCATCTCTTCTCAAAAAATATTCTATTTCATCCTCATTGGGTCCTCCTATTGTAAGCTCAAGAACTGTTCCCTTACAAAATTGATTTTCTGGATTCTCTTCTGGGCATGATGCATAATTCAGTTCCATTTCAGTTATAGCACTAAAGTCCTCTGTCGGCCCAGGCGTAATATCTACTTCGATATTATTAAAGTCCGTTGGCGTGCATCCATCTATATAGAATATATATTCGTGTCCGACAACAAGATCGTCGACGTTTATTATCATCTCACCGTTATCCTCACAGTCAACATATGCAATACAGGTTCCAAAAGGTTTGCAACCCGACATGATTCCCATTTGTAATTGATTCGTTGGTACCGCATCCCAAGTCATTATTACTTCAATTTCTCTGCTCATGGCCTCGAACATAAAGTTTTGTTGCGCGTTCGGCGTATGCCCACAGTTATCAATATCGGGTTCAGGACGTAAACCCCAAAAATCGTTTGCACTGTATGTATGATATAGTGTTACTGAAGATGTTAAACATTCTGCATTTTCTGGACACCACCAATCCACAAAATTATTGGCCTGGGCGCTTTCCTGAGCAGAGAGAATTCCAGGAAGGAAAAGAAAAACACAGAATAATGCTTTCATGATTGTATAAAGTTGATCTTAAGTTACTAATTATTAGATACTTATGTAGGTCGTTTTGCTGCTTGAATGAGGGGCCGGGTTTCAGGTTTAAGCACGCTGGCGATAACACTAACTGGATGTCAGGTTCTTCGATTAGGGGTTAGGGGTTAGGGGTTATATAGTATTTTAAACCGTGGAGTATATAATCTGGAATCCATACTTCCCAGCCAAATGCTTTGCTAAATATTCCTGTTCACTTTGTCCAGGCGTAGGGATTAATTGAGCCGGTACGCCAAGCAGGTAATAGTCCATGATAGATGTGTATCCGGATCTACTGATTACCTGGGATGTCGATGATAATATATGTTCAATATCTCTGCGCGTAGCAAGGTCATAAATTGTCCAATGGTCTGGCGTGGATGTTCTTATTCCTTCCTTGGTTCCCCGCACCAAAACCACACGTTTATTTGAATCTTGGTATTTATGTATTAATGTGTTCTCAAGATTTGTTCTGGCGGATTCCGGCCCTGACAGTATGATTGCTATATCATATTGCTTTGCCGTTTCGACTTTTTTGAGCGTACTCAAGGGTCCAATGAAAACCTTATTTTTTATTTTTTTATTCTTACTCAGCGTGCCCGTTAATTTTCTATCTTGATAGTCTGGCACCCATACTTCATCAAAAGCATTCAATAATCCACGGTTTGGAATATTCATCAGTGCCTTTATAAATTTTGATTCTGCCTGCATCGATAATTGATGAGAAATAATAACCGACCTGCACTTGCCAGATCTGAAACCAAAACGACTGTCCGAGACAATCAAATCTGCATTGTATTTTTTTACCAATTTTTGAGCGGTCTTACGCTCCTTAAAAATGGCCCTGGCAACATTTGGGATATTTCTAAAAACAATGCCTGATAAGTGCTTACTCTTATATCGAACCTTGTAGGCTGGAAGGGACTCATAATCAAGATCCGGATATCGCTTGGTTAACACCTCAAGGGCTATGCCATCGGATGCTATAATTACATTTTTCCCTTGACTATGAAGACAATCGATGATTGGCATAGAACGACAGGCGTGGCCCAAACCCCAATTAAGCACGGCCACTATTACTGTATTATGCCCCTTGATTAAATCTTTAGAAAACATTAGGCATCCTGTAGACGAATCTCGTCTTCATACCTATTGAAGAATTTATATTGGTTGACATGGAAACTGTCATCTGAGACAAGCTTTATCCATTTTTTATATTTGGAGTACCACCTCCATTGTTGTCCCATCATGCCTTTTTTATAATAGGTATATAGGAATGGATGTACATGCAGTGAAATATCCATCTTTGGATATTGTTCAATGATAAATTTAAGGTTCCGTTCGATTTCGTCAGGCAACAACTCTGCTGCTTCCATTTTACCCGTACCGTTGCACGCCGCACATACTTCTAGCGTATTAATTTCTAGGGCAGGCTTTACTCTTTGACGTGTAATTTGCATTAAACCAAACTTGCTCAAAGGTAAAATGGTGTGTTGCGCGCGGTCCCCCTTCATAGACTCCTTCATCTTTGCATAAAGAATGTTCTTGTTTTCTTTTTTACGCATGTCGATAAAGTCAATAATAATCAACCCTCCAATATCTCTTAACCTTAATTGTCTCGCAATCTCATGTGCTGCTTCCACATTAACTTGCAGTGCCGCCGTCTCCTGATCTTTGTTTTGTTTCTTAGGACCACTGTTAACATCGATGACGTGCATCGCTTCAGTGTGTTCGATCACCAGATAAGCACCACTTTCCATGGTGGGTGTCTTACTGAATGAACTCTTGATTTGCTTTTTGATTCCAAAGTGGTCGAAAATCGGTCTTTTGCCTCGGTATTGGCTTACGATTTTAGCCTGCTCCGGTGCAACATTCTGAAGATAGCTTTTGGCACTGCTGAACAATTCCCGGTTATCTATGACGACCTTATTAAATGACTCGTTAAGCAAGTCTCTCAACAGACTCTGTGTCTTATCGACTTCACTTAATAATTTACGAGGCTTTTTAGACGCGCGCAATTCGTTGGTTATCGCCTCCCATTTCTGTGTCAGATTATTGATCTCTTCATGCAGATCAGCCACTTTTTTATTCTCAGCAGCTGTCCGAATAATAAAACCAAAGTTTTTGGGTTTGATACTTTCAATCAGAGTTTTCAGCCTCTTGCGCTCTTCTGAACTGATAATTTTTTTTGAGACAGCGACTGAATTTCTAAATGGTGTCATGACCATAAAGCGTCCGGCAAGCGTAATCTCAGACGTCAGTCTTGGCCCTTTCGTAGAAATAGGCTCTTTGAGGATCTGAACCATCACGGGTTGATTCTTAGCAAATACCTTATCTATTTTCCCGTTCTTATCATTATCAGCTTCAAGGTTAAAGTCTTCAAGAAGATGACCTTTATTCTGACGATTTAAAGTAAACTTGGTGAATTTAAGAACAGAATTGATTTGCGGACCAAGATCCGTGTAATGCAAAAATGCATCTTTTCTATTTCCCACATCTAAAAATGCAGCGTTTAAACTTGGCCTCAACATCTTAATGTATCCTAAGAAGATGTCTCCAACAGAAAACTGAACATCATTTTTTTGCGTATGAAGCTCGACTAGTTTTTTGTCTTCTATTAAGGCTATTTCTACATTGGTGGGAGTTGATTTTACAAGTAACTCCTTTTCCAAAGCCTATATTTTTACAAGATCAGGCCCTGCAACTTTCAGAGGATCTAGTGCGGCTACCAGGATGGATGCCGTCTTACTAATTATTTTTACAGAAAAGATGAAAATAACAGAGGCCCAATACCTAGTTATTTATTCTTTTTCTTATGTCTGTTTTTTCTAAGACGCTTCTTTCTTTTGTGAGTAGCGATCTTATGTCTTTTTCTTTTTTTACCGCAAGGCATATATCAATTATTTTTTATCACATAATGTTTTTTCCTGTTCGGCCATCGGAACATTCCCTTGTGCTGTATAAACTTCATACAGGAGGCAATGTGCCTGAACTAAATCAGGGTTTATTTCCAAAGCAGATATTAATCTTGCTTTTGCCTTATCCAATTGGTTGGTTTGAATTGCCAATCTTCCCAACTGTAATAAGACTGTTGTATTATCCGGATATTCTTTATTCAAGTCTAATAACATGAGAATACCTTTCATTGGATTTTCTTCACTTGGTGCTTCAACATAACTTAAAGCCAGATTTACTTTGTGATCCACGTTTTGTGGATTTATAGAAATCGCATTCTCAAGACTTGCCCTACTCTTCTGTGCTGCATATTTCTTAAAGCGCTCCTCTTGCTCCCTTTGGGCTGCAATAGCGTAACTTGTTCCTGCTATACTCCAAGCTTCCTCACTGTTATCCAGCTCTGCAATTTTAAATGCATAATCTGAAGAAATAAGCGCCTCCCCTTCCTGGTACCAAATTGATGCCAGGGATTTTAGGTATTCAAGTTTGTCTTCATCTATACTGGCATTGCTTAACTGCTCTTCCAGTTGTATGATTTGTGCTCTTGCTGTGCCACTTAAAGATTTTAAAGCGTCTTGCTTAGCCTTTGTTATGTTAACCAGTTCTATATTCTGTGCTCTGGACTTTTCCAGAGCTTGTTGTTCTTGTGACTTCGTATCGCACCCAAAGTAAAGGAGTGCAAATATCAATAAGAAAGATAAGACTGTCAATAGCTGCTGACGGTTCATATCTAATTATTATTCGTCTGGTAAAGAAGTAACATTATCCTTTACTTGTTCAACAAATACTTTTGCCGGCTTAAATGAAGGGATATAATGTTCTGGAATTTCAATTGCAACATTCTTCTTAATGTGCCTTCCAATCTTTTTTGCTCTTTTCTTTATTACAAATGATCCAAACCCTCTGATGAATACATTTTCACCCTCGGATAAAGATCCTTTTACCTCTTTGAAAAACTCCTCAAGTGTAACGAGAACATCTACTTTTGGAACACCAGTCTTATCAGCAATTGAAGCCACTAAATCCGCTTTTCTCATCTTGTCGTAATTTGTTGATTAATAAGTGTTTATGTTAAGTCGTTTGAAAACGGATGGCAAATTTCGGAAAATTTATCGTTTAAGGAAATTATTATTGTTCTTTTTTAACAATCTTCGCAATTATTTATCAAAAACGCATAAATCTCTCTATTTCAAGGACATATAACGGTTATGTTCATATTTAGCATTTAATGCCTAGATTTGTGCGCATTAACGTGACTTACAAGCATAACTTACTTTTATGATCCTCTCAATGACAGGATACGGCGAAGCGCATCGCAGCTTCGAAAACAAATCCTTCAAAATAGAAATTAAGTCTTTAAATGGAAAGACGACAGACATACGTCTTAAATCCAACTATGGCCTTAAGGACAAAGAGCTTGACCTGCGTAGATTGGTTCGCGCTGAGGCCCTTAGAGGTAAGTTCGATGTCAATATAAGTATTGAGTCCACCGTCATTGAGGAAGATAACTCTCTCAACATTTCATTGATGAAAGCCTATGCTGATAAGCTTAAGCAGTTCGCTTCCGATGAAGGCATTCCAACAGGCGACCTTATACAATCCATTATCCGGTTACCGAATACGGTACAAGTATCTGAAGATGGATTAAGTTCACAGGAGTGGAATGTTGTGCGTGACATGACACTAGAGGCACTTAATAAGCTTCAGTCGTTCAGAGAACATGAGGGAGAGTCCCTGGAGCAGGATATTCTTGGCCGTGTGGCCCGAATCAAAAATCTACTTGAAGAATTGGCCCCGTTTGAGTCAACAAGAATAGTCGGGCTTAAAGAAAGAATGCTTAAAAACCTCGAGTTATTTTTATCAAAGGATAATATTGATGAGAACAGATATGAACAAGAGGTGATCTATTATCTTGAGAAACTGGATATCAATGAAGAAAAAGTACGCCTTGCCCAGCATTGCGAACACTTTATTGATGCTGTCAAGCTTGAAAAACATGAGAAGGGAAAAAAGCTATCTTTTATAAGTCAGGAAATTGGCAGGGAAATCAATACACTGGGGGCCAAAGCCCAACATTCAGAAATTCAGCAAATCGTCGTTAACATGAAGGAAGAGCTGGAAAAAATTAAAGAACAAGTTTTAAATATATTATAGTGGATTCCAATACTTCTTATGACATGGTGGCATTTACGGCGCCTTCCGGTGCAGGAAAGACAACTATAGTACACCACTTACTCAAAAAATATTCTGAATATTTTTCATTTTCTATTTCTGCGACGACCAGAGGCAAGCGCGATAACGAAGTTGATGGTGTAGATTACTTCTTTATGTCAAATGATGAATTTCAAACCAATATAGAGGAGAACAGCTTCATCGAATGGGAGGAGGTCTACGATGACAGATTCTATGGAACACTGAGATCAGAAGTTGATCGTGTTGTGTTAGAAGGCAAGAAGGTTGTTTTTGATATTGAAATAAATGGCGCCCAAAATCTCAAGAAAACTTACGATGAGCGATGTCTCGTTATCTATGTCAAGCCCCCCGATTTTCAAACCCTTGTTAAGCGGTTAATAAACCGAAAATCAGAATCTCCACAAACACTGGAAGACAGGATTAAACGGATTAAAAAAGAGCTTTTGTTTGAACATTCTTTTGATATGGTGTTATTAAATGACAATTTGGAAGAAACTTTAGCCAAAGCAGAAGAAATCATAGAAACTTATGTTTTGCCCAAAGACTAAGTAAAATGAATGTCAAAACAACAGATGGAATTACAATAAGAGTTAAAGCATTTTATGAGGAAGGTGTCTCTAAACCTCAAAACAAATACTTTGCTTTTTCTTATGGTGTTGAAATTGAGAATAACAGTTCCTACGATGTTCAACTCCTCAGTCGTTATTGGATAATAAAGGATTCAAACCTGACAATTCGTGAGGTCGAAGGCGAGGGTGTAATTGGTGAACAGCCTATTATCAAGCCTGATGGCCTTCATCACTATTCTTCCTGGGTGCCACTCCATACTACAGTGGGTAAAATGGCAGGCTATTACAAGATGAAGCGTTTACTTGATGGCAGTGTATTTAAAGCTTACATTCCAGAGTTTCACCTTGTTGCTGACTTTGTGAACAATTAATTCTCTTTAAAACCATTTATTCAAATATCCATTACATTCATGGAGGTGAATCTCTTAGCCCTGTAATTGAATGTATAGACAAAAAATAGAAAGCTGGTTTAGCTCAAAAGGCTGGTCCGTATTTCCATTTCAAAATGAAACATGGGATGCTTTTTTGGAAGGCGGTAGCGGAATTGTCAACGCCCCTACGGGAAGTGGCAAAACCTACGCACTATTCGGTGGAGCTCTTCTGTCATATTTGGAAAATAAACCTTCTCCCGGTCCGAAGGGTCCACTGTTTATATGGGTAACGCCGATTAGAGCCCTGGCAAAAGAAATTAAGATTTCAGTAGAAAGAATCTTCGAGGCCCTTGATTTGGATTGGGAGGTCGCTATCCGAAGCGGGGACACTTCTTCAAGCGCAAGAAAAAAACAATTTGCAAAACCACCCCAGGTTTTAATTACTACACCAGAATCATTACACGTTATTCTGGCCTCTAAAAACTATCCTAAGTTCTACAAAAACATGCACGCTGTCATCATCGATGAGTGGCATGAGCTTATGGGCTCAAAAAGGGGTGTGCAAACCCAATTGGCCATTTCAAGAATAAAAGCCCTATCTCCTTCCTTATTGATTTGGGGTATTTCTGCAACGATTGGAAATCTTGAAGAAGCAGTCGATGTGCTCCTGGGTGACTTTGAAGTAAAGCACAGAAAACTGATCAGATCAAGTTTTGAAAAACAGACAGAAGTCATTTCAATCTTTCCTGATAATGTTGAAAAATATTCCTGGGCAGGGCATTTGGGATTAAAGTTGGCCGACAAACTTCTTCCAATAATTGAAGCTTCTAAAACGACTATTATTTTCACAAACACCAGGGCCCAAAGTGAGATCTGGTACCAACGACTCCTGGAACTGGCCCCTGAACTTGCAGGACTTATGGCCATGCATCATGGCTCGATCAGTCGAGACTTGCGAGAGTGGGTAGAGGATGCGTTATATGACGGAAAATTAAAAGCTGTCGTGTCAACCTCAAGCCTTGACCTAGGTGTTGACTTTCGGCCTGTTGAAACGATTATTCAAGTTGGAAGTCCCAAAAGTGTTGCGCGGTTTATGCAGCGCGCCGGCAGGAGCGGACATTCTCCTGGTGCATTGAGCAGGATATATTTCCTCCCTACGCACAGCCTTGAACTTGTAGAATCTGCCGCGCTCAGGACTGCAATTAAAAACAAGAACATAGAGTCACGTATTCCCTACATACGATCGTGGGATGTATTGATACAGTATCTCATGACACTTGCTGTATCCGAAGGCTTTGACGCTGATGTAATTTATAAAGAGGTGAAGCAGACTCATTGTTACAGAAGCATGACCAAAGATGAATGGCATGAAATATTAAACTTCCTTCTTTACGGGTCAAGGTCACTTGAGGCATACGATGAGTACCAAAAGGTCTATCTGGAGGATGGGATATACAGGATTACAGATCGGCGTATTGCTCAACGTCATCGGTTAAGTATAGGGACCATATCGAGTGAAGCCATGCTTCTGGTAAAGTATTTTCGCGGTGGGCGTATCGGCTCAGTGGAAGAATGGTTTGCCAGTCACCTGAATCCTGGAGACAGCTTTTGGTTTGCAGGCCGACCTTTGGAATTGGTAATGATCAAAGACATGAATGTCCTGGTTCGGAAAAGTAAAAAAGTGAACAAACGCATCCCCTCCTATTTGGGCGGGCGGGTACCATTAAGCTCTGAAATGTCCGAGGTCTTGCGGAACAAGTTATATGAATATGAGCAAAACAAAGATGGCCTTGACGAAGAACTCTCTCGCCTTGCACCCATTCTTGAAATGCAGAAATATGGAAGTGTTTTACCCAATAAAGATGAATTTCTGGTAGAATACTTTCAGACCAAAGAAGGATACCATCTTGTCATGTTTCCATTTGAGGGACGATACGTACACGAAGGGATGGCAGCATTGATAGCACAAAGAATTTCAAAGGAAATACCAATAAGCTTTTCAATTGCCATGAACGATTATGGCTTCGAATTACTCTCAGATAAACGTATCGATGTCAATCGGGTGATTACACAAGATTTATTTGATCCCGCCGGGCTTGCCATAGATATTCAGTCGAGCATCAACGCGACTGAGTTAGCGCGTCGTCGATTCCGCGATATCGCACGCATCAGTGGAATGATATTTCAAGGATTCCCGGGTAAGATGAAAAAGGATCGGCACCTTCAAGCATCTTCATCCTTACTGTTCAATGTGTTTCAGGACTATGAACCCGATAATCTCCTATATCTACAAACCTATGAAGAGGTGATGACCTTTCAGTTGGAAGAAGCCAGAACCAAGACAGCCTTAAACAGAATTTTAAACCAACGCATCAGAATCGTTTATCCACAAAATCCTTCTCCGCTGGCATTTCCCATTATCGTAGATCGCCTACGCGAAAAAATGTCAAGTGAAAAACTGTCAGACCGCATTGCGAAAATGACAGTTTCCTTTACGAAGTAATTACTGCTTGATCAGTTTCTCAATAATAAACTGTCCATGTTCGTTTTCAATACGTAAGAAATATACGCCTGCTTGAATATCGCTTATGTCATTGGCATCATTAAATCTGATTGTCTTAATGCGTTGTCCAATCAGGTTTACAAGTTCTGCTTTTAAGCCCTGTCCCTTTTCCGTCTCAACAAATAAGTCTGCCATAATTGGATTCGGATAGATGTTAATTGAAATGCCTTCAAGGTCTCTAACGGCAGAGTCAATTTCGCCCACACAACTGCAGTCTTCGTTGATCATATCATTGGTTGTCATTGGGTCATTATCATCGCAAGGTGCCCCTATTTGGTCCTGATCGTCACAAAACTTTTCATAATCGCCTTCCCATGGAAGGAGCGGGTTGTTTTTGAAGTTATAACCCTCTCCCTGATAAACAGAGTAGAACGCTCCATTTAGTTCAATCAAAGTATCCCGATCATTAAATCCAATACCACAAGGGTCGAGAGATTTCAAGCTTGGATAGCATCCGGATAAATTATTATCGCTGAGATATAAAAATTCAATGTTGCTGCTATTTAATAAGGATGAAGGGATTTCTCCTGAAAATTGATTCTGATAAAGTACAACACTATTTAATCGTTGATAATCTCCCCAAGCATCCGGAATAGGTCCAGATAACTCATTATAAGATAAAAACAGGTTTCGCATTCGCTCCGGATTGCCAATCGGCATAGGAAGTTCACCGGTTAGATTATTGAAAGAAAGATTCAAGGTGCTTAAGAAATCCATATTTACAAAAGTCTCTGGAATCTGCCCAAAGAGTTGATTGGCCTCAATGTTGAGAAAAAAGAGAAAAGGCATATTTCCCATTTCAGGAGGAATATTGCCTCCAATGTTATTTGCTCCAAGATTGAGTAGAAATAAATTTAACGCACCGATTGTAGGCGGAATGGTGCCTTCAATGTTATTATTAAATAAACTTAAGAAACCCAAAGACTGCAATTGATTAATTTGATCTGGAATCTGCCCTGACAAATTGTTATTGCTGAACTCCAGATTTGTAATATCAGGAAAAAGAAAAAGAATGTCTTCGATGTCTCCTTCAAGATTATTGTCGTTCATGGTTAATCTAATCACATTTCCGTCATCATCACACGTTACGCCTTCCCAAAAGCATGGACTGCAATTTCTGATGCCCTCCATCCATTCCTTCCATCCATCGTTTCGGTTCCAGTTATCACCATTCGTTCGATTATAGAAGGTTTCAAATGCTGCTATCTGCGGGTGAGAATAGCTCACTTCAATTGACTGAATAGCCATATTACCCATATCATCGCTCACGATTACAGAATACATCCCTTCTTCATTTATGGTAATGGTTTTCGTTGTCTCCCCTGTTGACCATTGATATGTGTAGCTGGTTGTTCCTCCATTGTCATTCCCTGAAAGATCAGGAATGGTGCGGCCGTCCGAAGGCGTGAGTATGGTCGTGCCAAAATCACCATAGGTGCTGCTGAAAGTGATCATGTAGCTATTGTTTTCAAATGTAAATGCATCAAACATCCAGGTGTCTCCGTAATTGTCTGTTCCATTCAGGGGTGTAATCATGTTATCTACAAGACTGAAGTTTAAGGATCCTGACGGTGGATCAATTGAAAAACAGGCTCCCCATACGCCAAAGCTGAAATCTGTGAACGCTAAGGTCCCGTCCAGCTTTTCATACACGACTACCGTTCCTGAAAGCGTATCAGTGGGCATGTTACAAGAGTAATTGTAGGTGACATAATTATATTCGCCCAAAATCTCACCCGATTCTCCTTGTCCTCCGGTGATATTAGCTGTCAAGCTGTCCAGGATGTCACAGCCATTCTGAATCCAGTCAATGTTAATATTAAAGGTTTGTGCATTGGTTTGGGCAATAAATAGCAAGCCCATAATGAAAGTTGTCAATAATCGCATGTATATTTTTTGTTTAAGACAAGTTATGAAAAACGTTGGTCACATCGTCATCCTGTTCCAATAAATCGATCAAAGCCAGAACTTCATCTACTTGCTCATCAGAAAGTTCTTTGGTTATTGTAGGTATGCGCTCCAATTCAGATTTTTCTACTTTAATTTCGTTCTTTTCCAGGGCATCCTGTAAGGATCCAAAATCTTCAAAAGCAGAATATAACTTATAGAATTCTTTTTCTTCGACGGTATCTTTTTCAATTTCCTCCAGTCCATAATCTATCATCTCCAATTCGAGAGATTCCACGTCTTCAACATCTTCAACAAGGACATAGAATACGCCTTTACGGTCGAACATAAAGTCATTCATCCCTTGAGTGCCCAGTGAACCGCCTTTTTTACGGAAATAAGACCTTACATTTGCAACGGTTCTTTGGTTATTGTCTGTGGCGGCTTCAACCACTATGGCAACACCGTGGGGTGCCATGCCTTCAAAGACCACTTCATCATAGTTACTCGTATCCTTGTCTGCGCCTTTCTTTATAGCATTTTCGATCTTATCCTTAGGCATTTGGACTGCCTTTGCATTTTGAATTGCACGTCGGAGAAGAATGTTCGTGTCCGGATCTGAGCCACCTTGCTTCACAGCGATCGTTATATGACGGCTCGCTTTGCTGAATTGCTTGGCCATTTTATCCCAGCGTGCAAATTTTGTAGCTTTTCTATATTCAAATGCTCGTCCCAATTGTCAATTTTTTGAGTCGCTAAAATAATTAACTCTTTACTTTCGCACAATCACAAAGAAAGTTTTATTAAGGACAATATCTTAGCATTCAATTTGAATACAGTTGTACACCATATAAATAATCATCGGTTTTTATTGCTTCCTGAAAAAGCAATAATCTGGGAAAATAAAAAGACCCTCCTTGTTGCTGATCTTCATCTGGGGAAAATTACACACTTCCGAAAGGCGGGCATTGCTGTCCCGGCAGCTGCAAAGCAAGAGAACTTGTCTCGTTTGTCGGACATTTTACTGAATTATAGAATTGACAGAGTCATTATCCTGGGTGACCTGTTTCATAGTCATTACAATGCGACATGGTTGGACTTCAAGCAGTTTATTGCGCAATTCATTGAAATTCAATTCATCCTTGTCATGGGGAATCACGACATACTTGAAGCCAAGCAATATCAAGCCCCAAATCTTGAAATCGTTCCTGAGGGACTAATGGAATCAGAATTTATATTAACCCACCACCCATACCTCCACGAAAAGGCGTACAATTTATGTGGTCATATTCATCCGGCAATCAGATTGCGAGGAGCCAGCAAGCAAAGCATCACCTTACCGTGTTTTATCTTTTCTAAGTCCCAGGCGATCTTGCCTTCCTTTGGCACATTTACGGGCTCTGCGCGTATCGAACCGAAAAAAGATGATGTTGTTTATGCAATTACGGATCAGGAGGTTATCAAGGTTCTATAAAGATTAATTTCCGTAAGTTTGTCCCTCTAGCAATAGCAACTTGTGGCCGAAAATCATAACATATTTGAGAAAGAGCTTCTCCCGCACATCGATGCATTGAAGACATTTGCCTTTCACCTTACTTACGATGAAGATGATGCCAATGATTTGGTACAAGAGACCTATATGAAGGCCCATCGATTCATCGATAAGTATATTCAAGGAACTAATGCTAAAGCCTGGTTGTTTAAAATCTTGAAAAACGCTTACATCAACCAATACCGTAAGCGGAGCAAGCAACCAACAAGAGTTGATTTCGAAGATATTGTCAACTATCACGATAGTGATGACTCAACGATGCAAGGTTATTTGGACCTTCGCGAAGAGTTGTTTGACAGTATGATGGGAGATGAAGTGACAATCGCTATCAACGCACTTCCAATAGATTTTAGAACCGTAGTCTTGCTATGTGATGTTGAAGGATTTACCTATGAAGAGATTTCAAAGATTATTGATGTCCCGATAGGTACTGTGCGTTCAAGGCTTTTCAGGGCACGAAACATGCTTAAGGAAAAGCTAAAGAACTATGCACAAAAGCTGGGCTACAAAGATATGAGAGGAGAAAATAAGACAGGAAAGAAGCCATCAGACGATGGAGACGCTGCTGACGAAGAAGCGTAAATTAATATTGATTCTAAGTAATCTAATTTTTATAATTGTATATAAATAGTACGGTTTTTGAACTTCTTTTAATCTCGGAAATGTAAATCTTATTAAAATGGGTAATCTTCACAATGTTCACGACATTAGAAATCAGATCAATCTATATTTCGATAATGCGCTTGGCGAAAATGAAAAACAAGAACTCCTGACCAAAGTAGATAATGATCCGAGATGTTGTAAGATTTTCAACAAAGAAAAACACTTCCGCGAATTCATCAAGAACAATGTTACCCGCTCTTCCGTTTCTTCAGATCTCATCCAATCCATTAAGGACCGTATCCGAATAATTTAGATTACATTTCATACCTTCGTCGCTCAATTTTATACCAGATACTGGTGTAATACAATTCTGTTATGCTAGAGAAATTAGAATCTATATATAATCACTTTCTTGTCATTGAAGAAAAGTTATCCGATCCTGAAATCGTGTCGGATATGAAAAAATATTCTTCGCTCCACAAAGAATACAAGCAACTTCAAGTCATTGTTGATGCCTATAAAAAGTACAAAAACATCCTCGACAATTTAGCCACTGCGAAAGAAATGCTCGGTGATGCAGATCCTGACATGCAGTCCATGGCACAAGAGGAAATCAACACGCTTACGCCTGAAAAAGAAGCACTCGAGGAAGACATTAAATATCTGCTTATTCCGAAGGATCCAGATGATCAACTCGACGTAGTATTTGAAATCAGATCCGGTGCAGGAGGCGATGAAGCCAGCATCTTTGCCGGCGATCTTTACAAAATGTATACAAAGTTCTTTGAGTCTCACGGCTGGCGCCATGAGGTGGTCTCCATAAGCGAAGGTACTGTTGGGGGCTATAATAAAATTGTGTTGGAAGTCTTCGGAGAAGAAGTCTATGGTAAACTAAAGTTTGAGTCCGGCGCACACAGAGTCCAGCGTGTCCCAAAGACTGAATCCCAGGGTCGGGTGCACACTTCTGCTGCTACAGTCGTGGTTATGCCAAAATTCGAAGAGGAAGACATCGATATAAAGAAGGACGACCTTCGGGTAGATACTTTCAGAGCAAGTGGTGCAGGGGGACAACATGTCAATAAAACAGAATCAGGTGTACGTTTTACGCATATCCCAACTGGAATTGTGTCAGAAAGTACAGACTCGCGATCTCAACACAAAAACCGTGAAATCGCGCTCACCAAGTTATATCAGAAAATAAAAGAAGCACAAAAGCTTAAAACGTATTCAGAACAAAAGGCGCAACGCAAATCCCTTGTGGGTTCCGGGGACAGGTCCGATAAAATACGCACATATAATTACCCACAAAATCGTGTAACCGATCATCGAATCAATCTAACGCTTTACAATCTTGATAAGATAATGGGTGGCCTCATTGACGAGATCATCGAAAAACTTCAAATGGCTGAAAATGCGGATAAGATGGTGGAGGAGTAGCCTAGGATTGTGATTAATTTAGGTTTAAGTTTCAAACTTAAACCAAATTAATCGATGCTAAAACCTAAACCCAAACGACACATTCACACTAAAAGAGCGATCCGAATCATCACGGAAAATAAACCGTTCAAGCTCATCCAATTCTGTCAGACTATAATCCATTTCATTATTCGTGATATCGGTAAGCCCATATTCCACTCTTGCGCCCAGATAGAAGCCCGGATTGATAAAATAATTTCCGCCAAGGATCAGATGGGAATCAATTCCATTATATCTGTTGCCCGTCTTTTCATCCGCTTCAAAATTATAGTAACCCCCTACAATTTTTGGTAAGGATACCCTGTCTCCATCAACAATGATTGATATACGATCTTGAATTATGGTATTGTATTCGCCAGCAACATCCGAATTATAGCGATGATCATAGGATTGGATATAGAAAATATCATCCTCCCTTGAAGCACTTGTAAAGTCAAGTTTACCCCGGCCCGAAGGCCCAATTAAAAAGTCAACGGACAATCCACCAAATAATTCAATCTTTTTGTGAACCCGTATCTGGGCTGTCACAGGAATGGAAAAATAAGAATTGGCTAAATCCATACCCAAGTCAACTGTTCCATATTCGACGAACCTGTCAATAGTAAGCGACCGTATGATGTTATAGTTGTTCTCTCTGTAAAAAGTGTGCTTTGCTCCACGTTGCGTGTACAATAACTCACCTCGTATGCCAAATACGTCATTGAACTCATAGGTGTAATTTATTCCAAAATGGAACCCACTGCCAATGCCGTAGTCTTCGCCCTCTTCTAATTCACCAAAAAACGTGGAGTAATTAAGTCCCGCTCTAACGCCTACCCTATGTTGAGCGGAAAGCGATACAGTGGTTAAAAGGAAGAAAAAAATGATTAGTTTTTTCATTTTTAAAATTAAGCCTCGAAAATAGAGATATTTTTGCACTCGTATTCTAACGCTAAAGGTGACAATATTAGATGGCACGCAGGAATAAACTTTTAAAATTTACAGAAATATTAACATTTCCGAATGTTTATGAAAATTTCAACCACAAAGTCAATGTCTTATCAGGGCAGAATGGCGAAGAGGTTGAAATGAAAGGAAAGTGGCGCTCGCAACACTTTAAAAATGATAATCCCTTAATTCTAGAGTTGGCTTGCGGCCGTGGAGAGTACAGTTTGGCACTGGGTGAACGCTATCCGGATAAAAACTTCATTGGGGTTGATATCAAAGGTGCCCGGATTTGGAAGGGCGCCAAAACAGCGCTTAAAGACGGGCTTAACAATGTGGCATTCTTAAGAACTCGGATTGAAATGATCGGCTCGTTCTTTGAGTCTCAGGAAGTAGATGAAATATGGATTACTTTTCCAGATCCATTTCTTAAAGATAAACGGGCCAATAGACGATTGACCGCACCGGGATTTCTCAATAAATATCATGGTATATTAAAAGATGGTGGCCTAATCAACCTGAAGACAGACTCAGATCTTTTGTTTGAGTTTACCAAAGAGGTGGTCCAAGAAGGCCGTCACCCTGTGTCCATTATAAGTGAAAATATATATGAAGGAGAATTGCCTCACCCTGACTTGGACATATTGACTTATTATGAACGGCAGCACCTAGAAGACAAAAGAACGATTAAATTTATTCAGTTTACGCTTAATTCTGAGAGTCTTCATTCTTCTCAAAATGCTTCCACCCTTGAGCCTTAAGCGGATGAATATTGCCTCCGGTTGTATGCAATTTTAAGCCTTCTTCCTCATCCGTAATTTCACCAATGATATATACGCCGGGCATAAAGCGAATTTTTTCAAGATCTTTCTCATCCACTGTAAACAACAATTCATAGTCTTCACCACCATTAAGTGCTGTTGTCACGGGATCCAATTTGAACTTGATAGCCATCAATTGAGCTTCATCCTTTATTGGAATTTTCCCTTCTTCAACATAGGCTCCAACACCGGATGCCTTGCAAATATGCATGAGATCCGAAGCCAAACCATCCGATATATCAATCATAGCTGTTGGCTTTAACCCATTCTTCTTGAAAAACTCAACGGAGTGTTTCTGCGCTTCGGGCTTCAATTGTCGCTCCAGCAGATACTTCTGGTTTTCCAGATCTGGCTGTATGCCTGGATTAGACATATACAACTGCTTTTCGCGTTCAAGGATTTGGAGACCAAGGTATGCGGCACCCAGGTCACCGGTTATACATAAAATGTCGCCTTTCTTCGCCCCTGATCTATAGGTAATATCATTCGGGGATACTCTGCCTATGGCCGTTACACTGATTGTCAACCCCTTTGGTGAAGAAGTGGTATCTCCGCCTACCAGGTCAACATTATAGATGCGGCAAGCTTCCCTAATGCCGGCATAAAGTTCATCCAATGCTTCAACCGAAAACTTACTGGACAATGCAATAGAAACCGTAATCTGTTCGGCACGGCCATTCATGGCATATATGTCTGAGAGGTTAACTACAACAGCTTTGTACCCAAGGTGCTTTAAAGGTGAATACATCAAATCAAAGTGTATTCCTTCCACTAGAAGGTCTGTAGATACGACCATGTATTCATCGCCTGCCTTTATTACTGCTGCATCATCGCCGACACCTTTAACGGTGGATTCTTTCTTACATTCAAACCCTTCCATCAAATGATCGATGAGTCCAAACTCTCCCATTTCGTTTACATCCGTGAATGTATTTTTAAATTCTTCCATTTTAAATTCTTATTCGACCAGGTTCCATAGGGGGTCCTCTGAAGGACTGGTCTCAATATTAATATTCTGCCCCATAACATTAGAAATATTCAATCCCTTGGCACATAAATAAATGCTTCTGTCTTTGTTCTTTCTGCGGGCTCCATATTTTACATCTCCCTTAATCGGATGCCCCATCTCGGCCAATTGTGCTCTGATTTGGTGGAATTTCCCGGAGTGCAAAGATATCTTTAATGCAGTATAATTGTCCAGTCTTTTTATAAGCTTGTATTCAAGTCGCACCTTTCGTCCTAAGCTTGCATCTTCTGTTATGAAGGCTTTGTGTCGTTTTTTATCGTGAACGAGCAGGTGCTCACAGTGTCCATCTTCTTCTATCATTCCTTCAACGAGTGCGAGATAGGTCTTTTTAACCCTACCTGCTTGTTGAGCGGCCTGATACGCGACAGTAAAGGCTTTTGATTTGGAAAAAAGGACCAAGCCCTGCACCGGTCTGTCAAGTCGATTCAGCAAATGCGCCTTTTTCCCATAGACTTTGGCAACAAGGTCTGCAAGGTTTGTCGTTTCCGGGTCCGAACCTTGACAAAGTACGCCTGCGGGTTTATGGAACGCCAAAAACGCCGGTTCATTTTGTACTAACCATGATCTAGGATTATTCATTATTCTATTTCTTCGTAATCTGTATATTCCTCAGGCTCATCAAGATCCGGTCTATCCGACTTGTTTAAGCTCGGGTTTTGGGGGATAAAAATGCGATAAGAAACATATAAGAGGCCTAATATGAAAAGCAGTTTTATCATAGTTTGTTTTCTTTCATTCCATGCAAAATTAAATGTAAAATACTTGTCATATTTATATGTAAAGATTTCTTTAATTCACGATTTCAGTTTACATTTGGCTTGACTTTAACACCCTTAAATATTCTATCGCCCCGTTAGACATTGTTTAGCGGGGTTTTTATTTACATCCAACTCTTTTTAGTACTCTCTACTTTATAAAGAATACGGTCTCTCAATTGTAATGCTTCGTCGAAGGGTATCTCTGGAATTATAATAGCCCCGGAGGCATTAATAAGGTGTAAGGTCGCCAATTTTCTTCTTCTTTGAAATGGTGTGGTCGTGATTTCCACAGCCTGGGCTTTATAGACTTCAGCAAATTCTCGGCGCCTTCCAAAGGTTCCGCCTTCAACAACTACTACATTTTCTCCAACTGCATACTTTTTCTTATAGTATTTCAGCAGGCTTGCAAAATAGATAAACAGCAACAGGCTTGTCAAAATTATTGTCACAGGCGTGATACCCAAATATAGCGTAGCTATCATTCCAGGCGCAAAAATATACGCAGCGATAAGAATCCGTCTTAATAAGTAATATCCATTTACCTTTTTAGGAACCAGCCTGTCTATCTCTTGCTTTAATTTTTTAAAAATATAGGCCGCCGTCTGTTCTATATCAGGTTTGGATAATCCGACAACCTTCAATGCCCTTTTATCACTTACCTGTACTGAAGATGCCTGCTTCATCGTCAATTCGTAAATCTTAGCCATGGATTGCAATAAATTCTGACTCCATTCCATCATTTGAATTTTCCTGTCTTTAGCGGCATATTCCTTTTTATTCAGCAAGCCGGACTTTACAACAAAGCCGTCTGCAAGACGAAACATATTCAGGTCAAAGTATTTCAAGACTGTGCGGACCATAGAAATTATAAGACTGACAATTACAATTAAGGCTATCAGCATAAATACAATAAATAGGTTTTGCGACACCTGTTCCGCATCGGGCGCGTATTCCTCCATGCGGCCATACATATCCAAACCCAATTCACGCAGGTTATCAAACAGCCAGATAAAAAAGAAAAGGATTACACCACCTGAACGGATGTGATTTTCGGTAATACCCACTTTGAAGAGCTGAAATAAGCTTAGGGTAAATACCCGTTTTCGTTCCTGGGTGCTCGTATTGATTTCTCTATCCTTTTTAGACGTTGCTTTTTTGTGGGAGAGTATGATTTCACTTAGCTGTTGTGCCCGTTCTTCTTCAAGAGCATATAACTCCATTTCATTTTTAGCACTTCCCGCGGTATCCATTTCCAATTTAACCACATCAAACAGCTGGTGAATAATCCCTTGTTGGAAGTTTACAGATTGAATTCTATCAAGCGGGATCTCAAGTCTTGTTTTTTTAAACACGCCTTTGGTAACAATCAGTTTACTGTCTTTAATAAAATATCGGTGTCTGAAAAATGCCACTATACTGTAAATGATACCAAAAAATATGAGTACGCTGAATGCAATCAGTATGCCCCATGTTTTTGCCCATTTACCATTTATAAAAATCAATATAAAAATGGGGAAGAACTGACGCAGCATCAGTTTAAAAAAGCGAATCATGATTATAATAATCGCCGCTGTAGATTGTCTTGTCGGAATTGAAAAGTCCTGAAGATTATTCTTCCTCATCATGGGCTGTTCGTTGAACTATAAATTCCTTAATGCGGTCAGCTTGCTCCGGTCTCAAGCCTGGAATTGTAATGTCACTTCCTGTGCCTCCTGCGGTGAACACCTTGATTCTCGACAAATTAAACTGCCGCTCTATAAAGCCCTGGTCAACGCGCACATGCTGCACTCTATTGATAGCTACTGTTGTATAACTGCGCCACAACCAACCCTTCTGATAACTGATATCTTTTTCTCTTAAAGCATAGCCCTTATACTTGAATCCTTTATAAGCTGTAAGTAGGGACCAGACTGAATACAAGAGTAACACAGGTATGCCCAAAAGAATTACCACCCCTTTTAACTCCTCATCCATTACCATGAACACTGTAATAATGATACCGATCAGAAAAAGTATGCTGATGACTCGGGAAATGATGATTACACGCAAATATGAAGATTCCAGATCTATCAGTCTTGGTTTATCAACCTGTACTAATCCCTCAACAGCAATATTTCTATTTTCAAATAATTCCATATTCTATACTTCCTCCAGAACGAACTGCAAGAGCTTTCTGCAGGCTTTTAGATTATTCACTTCATCCTTTATCATAATTAAATGTGTCTTAGATTGCTTTAAAGTTAAGCCCATTTCCGGGCCTTTGGTAGAAATAAATGCCAGGAAGTTTTTGAAAAACTTGGTTTCATAAAATGGAGACTGGGCATTTCGAATAAAGTATGCACGCATTTTGCGGTTTTTCAATGACATACGCTCGATGCCCATCTTCTTGCAGAACCATCGCAAACGTATGCCGTTGAACAGTTCTTCAACCTGAAATGGAATAGGACCAAACTTATCCCTCAGTTTATTGCGCATTTTATTCAATTGTTCCTCGTTCTCCAGCTTGTCCATTTCTGTATAAATACTTAAGCGTTCCTGAATAATGTTCACGTATTCATCCGGAATCAGCATTTCCACATCCGCATCTATTTCAACATCTCTTACAAAGTTCTTTTCCTTTTCGAGGTCTTCTTTAAATAGATCTTTAAACTCATTTTCTTTTAGTTCATATACAGCTTCTTCCAGTATCTTCTGATAGGTTTCATATCCTATATCCGAGATGAAGCCTGATTGCTCTGCACCCAAAAGATTTCCCGCACCCCGAATATCCAAGTCCTTCATGGCAATGTGAAAGCCACTGCCCAACTCCGAGAAATCTTCAAGCGTTTTGAGCCTTTTTCTTGCATCAGACGTTAGGGTTGAAATGGGTGGCGCAAACAAATAACAATATGCCTTTTTATTGGATCGGCCAACACGACCCCGCAGTTGATGCAGGTCGCTCATACCAAAATGATGTGCATTATTTATAATCATCGTATTGGCATTCGGTATGTCTAGACCTGTCTCGATAATATTCGTACACACAAGTACGTCATACTTGCCTTCGATGAATTCAATAAGGGTTGTTTCTAGCGACTTGGCTTCCATTTGGCCGTGCGCCATGGCCACATCAAGGTCTGGACACAAGCGTTTGATCATAGCTGTTATATCGGGTAAGGATTTCACGCGATTGTGTACAAAAAAGGTTTGTCCCGCTCGGTTGTATTCATAGTACAGCGACTCCTTGATGAGTTCATCATTGAACACCCTTCTTTCGGTATGGATGGGTTGCCGGTTGGGCGGCGGTGTTTTTATGATGGATAAGTCTCTGGCAGCCATAAGAGAGAACTGCAGCGTACGAGGTATTGGGGTTGCTGTTAAGGTAAGCGTATCTACATTTACCTTGATGTTCCTTAGTTTTTCTTTGGCTGCAACTCCGAATTTTTGTTCCTCATCAATAATGAGTAAGCCCAAATCTTTAAACTTGATCTGTTTGTTGAGTAAGGCATGCGTTCCAATAATAATATCGAGCTTGCCCTCACTAAGGGTTTCAAAAGTTTGTCTTTTTTCCTTGGTTGTTCTAAAGCGGTTGACATAATCCACATCCACGCCAAACTGTTCAAGCCTTTCCTTGAAGGTCTTATAATGCTGCAAGGCTAATATGGTTGTGGGTACCAGAATAGCGACTTGTTTTCCGCCCATTACAGCTTTAAATGCCGCCCTGATTGCGACTTCGGTTTTACCGAAACCAACATCTCCACAGATAAGCCGATCCATTGGGTAGGCCTTTTGCATATCTTCCTTGACCTTGACCGTAGCTTCGTATTGATCCGGCGTGTCTTCGTAAATGAATGAGGCTTCAAGTTCGTTCTGCAGGTAGCCATCTTCTGGGAAAGCGAATCCCTTAGAAGCCTTTCTCTTAGCGTAGAGCTTTATAAGCTCCTTGGCAATATCCTTGACCTTTTTCTTTGTCTTTCGTTTTAGGTTTTTCCATGCTTCGCCACCAATTTTACTCAATTTGGGTGCGGAACCATCTTTGCCGACGTAGCGGGATATTTTGTGTAGGGAGTTGATGCCGACATAGAGGATGTCGTTATTCTGGTAAATCAATCGTACAGATTCCTGTATATGACCATTGATATCGATTTTTTCGAGTCCTGAGTATTTTCCAATGCCATGATCAATATGCGTAACAAAGTCTCCCGGACGCAGCTCTCTGAGCATTTTTAGGTTGATGGCCTGCTCTTTGGTAAATCCTTTGCGCAATTTATATCTGTGAAAGCGTTCAAAGACCTGGTGGTCGGTGTAAAATGCCACTTTAAGGTCGTGGTCGATAAATCCGGAATGTATCGCTACGACAATTGGATGAAATACAACTTCGGCGTTGAGGTCTTCGAATATATTATGAAAGCGTTCTATTTGGCGATTGTTATCCGTAAATAAATAGGGTGTTACACCAGACTCCTGTTTTTCGTTCAGGTCATCAAGCAAGAGTTTGAAGTTTTTGTTGAACTGGGGTTGTGCGCTCGTATTATAATTTATTGTTGCTTTGACTTCAACATTATTAGATCCTGGCTTTAAAAGAAGTACATGTTTGTCCGTGAAGCGATCGATGATTTCACCTGGTAAGATAAAGGCTCTGTCATCCAGCAGCTTTTTTAATTCTTCATCGCTGCCGGCCAGGATGTGCTGTGCAAATTTTCGTGCCTTTTCTTCGCACATGGTGAGTTTTTGAAGGAGCATATCCACATCCTTAACCCAAATGGCTGTGTTGGATTTAAAAATGTCGAAAAGGCTTACTTTGTCTTCCTGCGAAAATCTGTTACTGATATTTGGAATGATGGATACGCGTTCAATGTTTTTTAAGGAAAGTTGTGTCGTTGGATTGAACAAGCGAATGCTTTCCACTTCTTCATCAAAAAGTTCAACGCGATAGGGCCATTCATTTCCAAAAGAAAAAATATCCACGATACCTCCTCTTATTGAAAACTGGCCTGGTTCGTATACGAAGTCTGTTCTTGCAAAGCCATATTCAATAAGAAAGGCTATAATGGTATCTACATCAAGATCTTCTCCTTTTTGAATATCGATTTTTTGCTTTTCCAAATGCTTGGGATCAACAACCTTCTCAAAGAGGGCTTCCGGATATGTGACGAGAATATTGCGTTTATTGTAACCATTATAAATCTTGTTGATGGCCTCTGTTCTGATCAGAACATTGTTGTTGTCAATTTCCTCAAATGACAATGGATGCTTGAATGAGTCCGGAAAGAACAAGACACTTTGATTATCAATAAGCTGATCCAGTGTATTCTGAATATATGCTGCCTCTTCCTTGTCTTCTGCAATGAAGATGTGAGATCCATCCCATTTGGAAAAAACTGAAGTCAGGGCAAAGCATTCCTGGGCGCCTTTCATTCCGGAGAGTAAAACACGATAAGGTTCGCTTTGGCGCAACCCAGAGAGAATTTTTTGTGACTGCTCAGAATTGGCGTACAAATCGAGCAGCCCAGTGAGATTATCCACTAAGTGCTATTTCGCTATTGCTTATATATACAATCTGAGGGCTGAATAGTTTTAGGCCCAGTCCATCCCATAGACAAATGAGGTGAACACAAACGGAAGTGTCACCCAAAACCACTCAGGCAAGAACAATAAAAATAAAATACAAGCTGCTGATGAAAGTAAAAAAGCCAGCCAATATGTTTTTGTAGATTTAGTCCCTGTACTCATCGATGTTACAATTGTGCTGCAAATTTATGATAATTATTATTGAAGAGATATTTTGTCAACAACTAATTAAGAAGAATTTATTCTGAAAACTGAAAAGACATATCCGGCAAAACTTCTACTATTTGGAGAATACACTATAATTGATGGTGGTGCTGGCCTGACAATACCCTTTCAGCGGTATTTTGGACAATGGAAAAATGTAGGTACTGCCAACTATGACCTTGGCGATTTTTTTGAATTCATCTCTGAATTGCCTTTTATTGATACTCAAAAAGTCTCTGTTGCCCGTGAACAGAATTGGTTTTTTGACGCCAATATCCCTCTGGGTTATGGTCTGGGAAGTTCTGGCTGTCTGTGTGCAGCTTGTTATGACAACTTTGGTCTTGTCTCTGGAAATCATTTAGAAATTAAAAACGACTTAGCAACCATGGAGGCTTTCTTCCACGGTACAAGCTCAGGGCTTGACCCGCTTACCATTTATTTAAACAAGCCCCTACATTTAAAAGATGGAAATATTGAGCTTGTGTCGCGTTCGGTGGACACAAGTCGCGTGCTCGTTTTAGATTCTGGCATACATAGAAATGCAAAATCCTTCATTGAGGTTTTTAAAGGACGCAAATCCACGGATCCCGTTTTCAGGGAAGCACTGCAGACATTGAACAAGCTGAATGCACAAGCTATTGAAGGCTTACTGAACAAAGCAATGAATTTTGATGTGATCCTTGAGATAAGTGCACATCAATTCAAATATTTTGAGCCTATGATTCCGGCATCGATAAAAGGATTATGGCGAGATGGACTGTCTTCAGGAAGTTATGCACTTAAACTTTCGGGCGCAGGAGGAGGTGGGTGTTTTCTGGTATTTAAAAAAGAAAAAGAAACAGATCTCGCGTTGGAGTTTCCATTGATCTCTGTCTAGCCTTTGCTTTCAACAAGTTCAAACTTAAGGGTCTTTATGCCTTCTAACATTTCTTCTCTGGTGTCTTGAGATATGGCAAACACATAGTCTCCTTCTTCTTGAAACTTGAAATTTTCCAGCAGATATATTTTGAGTCGGCAAACCTCACTATTGCATTTGCCATACCATACGCCTTTACCATCGGCCAGGTCTACAGACAAACGTTCGGTTTTTACACTGGCGTCTGGAAAGACCGTATTGATGTTAAAGTATATGTTTTGATATTTATATTCCGTGCTGTGCTCAACGGTGAGGTGGATGTTATTCAATCTTTCCGTATCGTCAACCCTAAGTGAATAGCTCAAAGTATCCAAATAGGACCATCCCAGTTCTTCAATTGAGGAAGACTTCTCATAGTATACTTCTGGTCCGCAGGACGCAAAAGAAACAATTAAACATATTGTCGCTAATATTCTCACTCAAACATTTCTTTCATTCTGGCAAAAAATCCTTTCTGGGTTTTGCCTTCCTCTGGTTTAAAGTTTTCAGAGTCTCTCAGTTTTTCAAGAATAGTCCTTTCTTCAGGAGTCAATGTTTTGGGTGTCCAAATATTGACATTAATCAGTTGGTCACCTTTTGCACCATATCCTTGCAACTGAGGAATACCCTTGGATCTCAAACGAAATATTTTGCCTGCTGGTGTGCCCGGCGGAATTGTGATCTTAACGGGCTTGCCCAGGGTTGGTACTGCAACAGATGTGCCCAGGGCTGCATCTGCGAAGTTCAAGAATAGGTCATACATGATATTCTGCCCATCTCTGGTAAAGTGTTTGTGGTTTTTCTCTTCGATCATTATTAGCAAGTCTCCTGATGGACCCCCGTTTTTACCTGCATTACCTTTGGCGCGCATGGACAGTTGCATACCATGTTCAACGCCTGCAGGAATATCAATTTCGATTGTTTCTTCACCAAGTGCTCTACCCTCTCCTTTACATTTCGTACACTTTGAAGTAATGCGTTGACCCGAACCATTACATGTGGGACAGACGGTGGTCGTTTGCATTTGTCCAAGGAAGGTGGATTTTACTTGACGAACATAACCTGAGCCACCACAGGAACCACAAGTCTGTACGGAACCGCTGTCCTTGGCTCCAGACCCACCACAACTGTCGCAGGCATTTTGTTTTTTAACTTTTATCTTTTTTGTAACGCCGTCTGCAATTTCCTCAAGCGTAAGCGATACCTTGATCCTGATGTTGGATCCTTTTTGTCCAGCACTTCTTCTTGTTCTCCCGCCACCAAAAAAGCTCTCGAACGGACTTCCTGTATCGCCGAATATATCGCTGAAGTTGGTGAAAATATCCTCCATCGTCATTCCGCCACCACCGAATCCACCGCTTTGGGGATCTACCCCTGCGTGTCCATATCTGTCATAACGGGCTTTTTTGTTTTCGTCGCTGAGCACCTCATATGCTTCTGCGGCTTCTTTGAACTTCTCTTCCGCTTTTTTATCATCTGGATTCTTATCTGGATGAAACTTCATTGCAACCTTACGGTATGCCTTCTTTATCGCGGTTTGATCGGCATTTTTTTCAACACCTAATACTTCGTAATAATCTCTTTTTGCCATATGCTTGAATCGCCTGAGTCGTTATTTACCTACAACTACTTTTGGAAAGCGAATTATTTTATCATTCAAATAATATCCTTTTTCAACCGTATCGATAATCTTACCTTTCATCTCTTGGGTTGGTGCTGGAATTTCAGTAATTGCTTCGTGGACTTCAGGATCAAAGGTTTCGCCAGTGGTCTCCATCGCTTGAAGCCCCCTTCCTTTCAATACAGAATAAATCTTCTGATATACCAGTTCTACACCTTCGGGAAAAACTTCTTCGGTGTTCTCATCTTCAGCGCTTTTCTTTGCACGATCAAAATCGTCTAGTACTGGAAGAATAGCATTAAGGGTATCTTGAGCAGCAGTTTTAATAAGCTCAAGTCTTTCTTTGGTGTTGCGTTTCTTAAAGTTTTCAAACTCTGCAAACAACCGTAAGTATTTATCTTTTGCTTCTCCCAATTCTATTTGAAGTTGCTCGATCTCAGCAGAAGCATCCTGTACTGCAATATCCTCTTGTGTCTCTGAAGTTTTCTTTGTTGATTTTTTAGCTTTCGCCATATTTAAATCCTTTTTTGTATACTTATCAATTCCTTTGCCATTGGGCGAATTACGTCAATTTGTCATGTTTTTACATTATTCTCTCATTTAAAAATGCTGCAAGTTCATCATACGACTGATTGACACCTATAATATTGCCTTCTGGATCGATTAAAAACTTGGTTGGGACTTCACTTACGTTAAATTTTTGAGCTATCGGTGAGAGCAAAACAACTTTGGCCGTTGTTACAATTTGATGCTTCCAGGAAAATCCATCCTTTTGTGCTGCTTTTTCCCAACGCCGGTTGTCTTTCTCCAAAGCCACCGTAACGATCCGAAAGCCCTCTGCATTTTTAAAGCGGCTGTCTTTGAATTCATTATGTAATCTTACAAGCTTGGGGTTATCTCTTCTGCAGGGCGCACACCAGGAACCCCAAAAGTCAAGGAGAACATAATTTCCTTTGAGTTCAGACAGTTTAAATGGGGTCCCATCTATCAACTCGGTTGAAAAGTCCGGTGCGGGCCTTCCTTCCTTTTGCCCAGGAGAGCGCAAAAAGAAAAAGTAAATTAAAAAGAGCATTATAGGTATAGAGATATATTTTAGATATTTCATGGTCTATAAATCAATAGTTAAGAGCCTAAAGAAAGTTAAATTATGGGATATATTTCGTTTGCGCCAGGACAGGTAGATGTCAAAGACATGCATCAGTTTATAATCGGTGCCATTTCGCCAAGACCTATCGCATTTGTTAGTACAGTCAACGAAGAGGGCGTCAATAATTTGGCGCCATATAGCTTTTTCAATGCACTGAGTTCAAATCCTCCTATGCTGGCATTTTCGTGCAATTTAAGGCCCGGGGAGAATCTTGAAAAAGATACTTTAAAGAATATCAAAGCTCACGGAGAGTGCGTGGTGAATATGGTTAATGAAGATATACTTCATCAAATGGCCATTACGTCTGTTGAGTTTCCTGCAGGTGTCTCTGAATTTGAAAAATCAGGCCTCACGCCTCTGGCATCAGAAAAAGTAGCGCCTTTTAGGGTACAGGAATCTCCCGTGCAAATTGAATGCACGGTGCATGATATTATTGTATTGGGAAATCACCCGGGGGCATCCAATTTGGTCCTGTGTGATATTATTAAAATGCACGTAAACAAAAATGTCATGGACGCACAACTAAGAAGAATTGATCCTCAGAAGCTACAGGTTGTAGGGCGACTGGGTCGATCAAATTATATTAAGGTGAAGGGAGAACATGTTATTGAAATGTATCAGCCGGTAAGACCAATTTGCATTGGCTTTGATAGTTTGCCTACTCAAATTCAGCGCAGCAGATTTTTCACAGGCAACGATTTGGGAAAGTTGGCATCCCTGTTGACGCTACCAAATGAACAGGACGTTAGAAAATACATGGAAGTTGAAAACATCAGTGGTCATAGGGATGTTGAGTACTACCATAGAAGGGCTAAATCTCTTTTGGATCGAAATCTAAAAGAGCATGCAATTAAAATGGCAATGATTGCCGAGTTAAGTCATTGATTGAGCCTGAGAGTCTTAATTATATTTAATACTTTTAATGTGAAATATACCTAATAATGGATAAAGAAAAACAAGCAAAATTAAAAGCCCTCGGTCTGGCAGTAGACAAGCTGGAGAAAACCTACGGAAAGGGTACTGTAATGAAACTGGGTGATAAAAATGTCGTCAATGTAGATACCATTCCAACCGGTTCTCTCGGTCTGGATATTGCACTGGGAATTGGTGGCCTGCCTCGCGGTAGAGTCGTTGAAATTTACGGCCCAGAATCATCGGGTAAAACAACATTAGCAATTCATGCCATTGCTGAGTGTCAAAAGCAAGGTGGTATTGCCGCCTTCATTGATGCAGAACACGCATTTGACAAATCTTATGCTGAAGCATTGGGTGTAGATACAGAAAACCTTCTGATCTCTCAACCCGATAATGGAGAACAAGCACTAGAAATTGCAGAACACCTAATTCGCTCAGGTGCAATTGATATTATAGTTATTGACTCTGTAGCAGCATTGACCCCAAGAGCAGAAATAGAAGGTGAAATGGGAGATTCTAAAATGGGGCTTCAGGCAAGGTTAATGTCACAGGCATTAAGAAAGCTAACAGGAACTATTGGTCGTACGGGGTGCTGCTGTATCTTCATCAACCAGCTGCGTGAAAAAATTGGCGTTATGTTCGGTAACCCTGAGACAACTACAGGTGGTAATGCCCTTAAGTTTTACTCTTCAATCAGGCTGGATATACGAAGATCCGGATCTGCAATTAAAGATAAGGAAGGCAATGTAATCGGCTCTCCAACCAAGGTTAAGGTCGTGAAGAACAAACTGGCTCCTCCCTTCAGGGTTGCAATGTTTGATATAGCATACGGAGAAGGCGTCTCTAAAACAGGAGAGATTATTGATCATGGCGTAGATCTGGGTATCATCGGTAAAAGTGGATCATGGTACAGTTATAATGATACAAAGATTGCACAGGGTCGCGAAGGTGCTAAACAGTTTTTACTGGATAACCTGGAGCTCATGGAAGAGATTGCTCTGAAAATTAAAGCACAATACTTACCTCATGTCGGTGGACAGAAAGAACAGGAAGTGATGGATGTTGAGACAACCAACGGCGTAGAGGCAGAAGGATAATTTACCAACCCTACTCTATATTGGTAAAAGCTTCTCGATTAGGTTCGGGAAGCTTTTTTATTTTTCTCTTAAATATGATTGGCTTATTCGACTATCGTTCCAATGGACAAATCTCCTTGGGCGACTTTTTGTAAATTATCTGTATGGTTGATGTCAAATACAACAATAGGAATATTGTTTTCCTGACACATCGTGAATGCGGTCATATCCATGACGCGTAAATGATTGGTAAGAACCTTTTCAAAAGAAACCCTTTCATAGCGCGTTGCCTCTGGATTTAATTCGGGGTCTTCAGAATAGATTCCATCCACTCTTGTCCCTTTTAATATAACGTCTGCATTTATTTCGCTTGCACGTAAGGCTGCAGCTGAGTCGGTGGTGAAGTATGGACTTCCTGTGCCGCCCGAAAATATCACCACGCGTCCTTTTTCAAGATGACGGATAGCGCGTCTTCTAATATAGGGTTCTGCGACTTCGCGCATTACAATGGCAGAAATAAGTCTGGAATAAACACCATGGTTCTCAAGTGAGCTCTGAAGGGCCATGCCATTAATGACTGTCGCGAGCATTCCCATATAATCCCCTTGCACCCTTTCAATTCCGCTGTCCTCTGCCTGAAGACCTCTAAAGATATTACCTCCTCCAATAACGACAGCTATTTCAATACCCAATTGAACAACTTTGTTAATCTCCTTTGCGTAGTGATTTAATTTCTTTGGATCTATACCAAAAGACCCTTCTCCCATTAATGATTCTCCACTCAGTTTAAGAAGAACGCGTTTGTATTTAACTGCCATAAGCGAAAAGTAAAAAAAAAGCGACTCAAAAATGAATCGCTTTTAAAATTTTATCCTAATTCAATGTGCTTGAATTCGGTTACCGTTAATTCCGGATCAATTTCTTTAAGATATTGTCCGACAGATTTTTTGTTCTCTTTTACATATGCCTGATTCAACAAAGTGTTTTCTTTGAAATACTTGTTCAATTTACCCTTGGCAATTTTTTCAAGCATTTGCTCAGGCTTTCCTTCTTTCTTCGCTATCTCCATTCCGATCTCGATCTCTTTGTCAATAACATCCTGCGCTACGCCATTTTCATCAACGGCGATCGGTCTCATAGCTGCAACTTGCATGGCAACATTTCTACCAGGCTCCTCAAATTGTGATCCTTCTTTATTCAATGCTATTACAACGCCTGCTTTATATCCCATGTGAATGTAAGGAAGCACCTGGCCATTTCCGGCACTTGTTTCGATCTTGGCATAATCCGAAAGCTCAAGCTTTTCACCGATTACACCTGTTTGCTCTTCGACTTTTTTTCCTATGGTCAAACCATCTTCATAATCAAGGTTTAAAAGCTCTTCCTTAGTTGAAGGTAATTTGGTCAATGCGATATCTGCGAATGATTCAGCCAATTGAACGAAGCTCTCTGTTTTGGCAACGAAGTCAGTCTCACAACTCAATCTTAATACAACACCATTGTTTTTATTTGAAGATGTTCTTGCTATAACAACACCTTCTTTAGCCTCTCTGTCGGCTCTTTTTTCAGATAATTTCTGTCCCTTCTTTCTTAGTACTTCGATAGCTTTGTCAAAATCACCTCCTGCTTCAGTTAAGGCTTTTTTACAATCCATCATTCCTGCACCTGTAAGGTCTCTAAGTTTTTTTACATCAGCTGCTGAAATTGCGCTCATTTAAATACTTTTTTGCTGTTTAAAAAATAATTGATTTGTTAAGCTACTGCCTCTTTCTTCTCCTCTTTCATTTTTCTTCTCTCCTCAGTTCCTTCCTTAATGATCTCTGCCATATATCCTGTAATCAGGCTGATCGCTTTTGACGCATCATCATTGGCAGGAATTGGAAAGTCGATTTGAGTCGGGTCAGAGTTAGTATCTACGATACCAAAAACTTTGATGCCTAACTTTTTCGCTTCGGCAATTGCAATATGTTCGTGATGAATATCCACAACGAAAATTGCAGCTGGAAGTCTGTTCATGTTAGCAATACCACCCAAAACTTTCTCCATCTTGTTACGCTCTCTTGTAAGCGTCAATCTTTCTTTCTTGGTGATACTTGTTACATTTTCGTCAGCAAGTAATTTATCGATGTTGTTCATCTTCTTTACCGATCTTTTAATCGTTGAGAAGTTGGTCATCATACCTCCTAACCATCTTTCAGTCACAAAAGGCATGTTTACTTCTCTTGCTAACTTAGCAACATGCTCCTTGGCTTGTTTCTTAGTTGCAACAAACATCACTTTTCTGCCAGACTTTGCTACTTGTCTCAAAGCATTACCTGCTTTGTCCATGAATTCAATAGTTCTGTTCAAATCAATGATGTGGATACCTTTACGCTCCATGAAAATATAAGGCAACATTTTAGGGTTCCATTTTCTTTTCATATGCCCTAAGTGTGCGCCTGATTCTAATAAGTCTTTATATGTAGGTTTAGCCATTTGTCTAAATGTTGTCTTGAAAAAATTATCTTTTAGAAAACTGGAAGCTCTTTCTTGCTTTTGGTTTACCGTATTTCTTACGTTCAACCACTCTTGCGTCCCTTGTCAAATATTTCTTCTCTTTAAGGGCTTTCTTGTTTTCTTCATTTGCGATAACAAGTGCTTTGGAGAGTGCAAGTCTAATAGCTTCTGCTTGACCTTTAAATCCACCACCGTTTACATTCACTTTTATGTCATAACTTTTTAGGTTGTCAGACAAGTTGAGTGGGTCCTCGATGTTGAATTGAATATTAGCCTGTGGAAAGTATTCTTTGTAATCTTTCCCATTAATAGTAATCGCGCCTTTTCCTGCTTTCATATACAGTCTGGCTACTGAGGCTTTCCTTCTTCCTGTTGTATTAATTACTTCCATTTATTAAAAATTAAAAGGTTCAGGTTTTTGTGCTGCATGTGGGTGCTCGGATCCAGTATAGATATATAGCTTCTTGATCATCGCTCTACCTAATTTGTTCTTAGGTAGCATACCCCTTACGGCATTTTCAATTATTGCAGTTGGATTTTTGACCATCATCTCTTTTGCCGTTCTTCTCTTCTGACCCCCAGGATATCCGGAATACGTGATGTACTCTTTTTGATCCATCTTGCTGCCTGTAAATCTTATTTTATCAGCATTCAAAACGATAATACAATCACCTGTATCAACGTGCGGTGTATATGATGCCTTGTGCTTACCTCTTAATACAGTAGCCATTTTCGTAGCTAATCTTCCTACGATTTTATCTTCTGCATCTACGATGTACCACTTGCGCTCAACCGTCTGCTTATTTGCTGATTTTGTTTTGTAGCTTAATGTGTCCACTTCGATATTATTTAAACATTAAAAATTGCTCATTTTAAAAGCGCTGCAAATGTAAATTTCTTTTATTTACAATACAAGGTTTTAGGAAGGGAATTTGAAAAATGCACTTATAACTTATTGATTATCAATAAAAAAATCGCACATTTTTATCATTATCTGCCAATATGGACCAGTAAAACGGATATATCCGAAGCTGAAACACCACTTATTCTGCTGGCTTGACCAATTGTACGAGGTCTGATTTGATTGAGTTTCTCTTTACCCTCCGCTGATAAGGATTTAATTTCATCGAAATTAAACCCTTCGACGAGCTTCACATCTTCGAGTCTGTTCATCTTCTCGGCCATCTCTTTTTCCTTTGCAATGTAGCCTTCGTATTTTATGGCCGTTTCTGCACTGTGTAATATTTCATCATCAAACTGGCCAAAATACTGTTTCATCTCTGCATTCACCTGTGCAAGTCCTTCAATGTTAACACCGGGTCTGCGCAGAAGATTTATCAACTTTACTTTTTGCTTTAATGGCGCCGAACCTACTGATTCCAGATATGGGTTCATGGCATCTTCACCAACACTGGTTTTCTCAAAAAACTTTCGGATACTTTCAATTGAGGATTCCTTCTGCTTAACACGTTCCATCCGTTCATCCATATCTGACATGCCAAGTGCCGCCATCTTTGGTGTAAGCCTTAGGTCTGCATTGTCTTGCCTCAAGAGAATTCTATATTCTGCCCGCGAAGTAAACATTCTGTATGGTTCTTTTGTGCCCTTGTTAATCAGGTCATCTATTAGAACACCAATGTAACCTTCTGACCTTTTAATAACGAGCGCGTCTTGCTCATTGACTTTTAAGTGGGCATTCGCACCCGCTATAAAGCCTTGCGAACCGGCCTCCTCATATCCTGTAGTACCATTGATCTGGCCTGCAAAAAACAGGTTTTCTACCAATTTTGTTTCCAGGCTGATGTCCAATTGTGTAGGAGGAAAAAAGTCATATTCAATGGCATAGCCTGGCCGGAACATTTTAGCATCTTCAAAACCTTCAATTTTCCTGAGTGCTTTGAATTGAACATCCTCGGGCAAAGAGGATGAAAACCCATTTACATAAATTTCACAAGTGTCTCTGCCTTCGGGCTCTACAAATAACTGGTGCCGGTCCCTGCCTGCAAACCGATCAATCTTATCTTCAATGCTTGGACAATACCTTGGCCCAAGGCCTCTGATTCGGCCATTAAACATAGGTGATCTGTCAAATCCGGTTTTTAATATTTCATGAACTTCTTTATTGGTATATGAAATATGACAGGGTGTTTGATTTTCGAGCGCTGGCGTATCAGAAAATGAAAATTTCCCTGGGTTTTCGTCCCCGGGCTGCGTTTCCATACGATCCCAATGAAGACTTCTTCCATCGACACGTGGCGGTGTCCCTGTTTTCATTCGTCCGGACTCAAAGCCTAATTCTACAAGTTGCTCTGTTATACCCGTTGCTGCGCGTTCCCCTGCACGTCCGCCGCCGAATTGCTTTTCACCAATATGAATAATACCGTTCAGAAAAGTGCCGTTGGTTAAGACGACAGTCTTTGATTTAATTTCCAATCCCATGCCTGTGCGAACGCCAATACATCTCCCCTCCTTTACCAAAATACCTGTTATCATTTCCTGCCAGAAATCAATATTAGGATGTGCTTCCAAAAGATTGCGCCATTTCCTGGCAAAGAGCATACGGTCACTTTGTGCTCTGGGGCTCCACATTGCAGGGCCCTTTGATTTGTTAAGCATCCGAAATTGAATCATTGTGTGATCTGTTACAATCCCACTGTATCCACCAAGTGCATCTATCTCTCGTACAATTTGACCTTTGGCAACACCTCCCATAGCAGGATTACAGCTCATTTGTGCAATGGTCTGCATATTCATCGTAGCCAACATGACCTTTGAACCCATATTGGCGGCGGCTGCTGCGGCTTCACATCCTGCGTGACCCGCTCCTACTACTATGACATCGTAATTTGGAAACATGTTTTTATTGGGAGTGCAAATTTAGGCTAAATCATTGTACCACGAAAGATGCTATCACTGAGCCTGAAATATTTTAATTTTCTTCACAGTCTCTGACTTACAATTAAATTATCTTTGCACATCACCGAGCCCAGATAAATGCAAAATAAAAGACACATTCTTCAGCCAGAGCAAAAAGCGCTCAATATAAATCTGAATAAAAAAATCTACGGAACCTTCTCCGAAATAGGCGCTGGCCAAGAGGTTGCACGCAACTTCTTTAAGGCAGGCGCTGCTGCTGGAACAATTGCTAAAACGATGTCTGCATATGATAAAATTTATTCAGATCGTATTTATGGTTCAGAAGACAGTGGTCGCTATGTGTGTGAATCCCGCTTATACAAAATGCTCGACCACGAATATCATCTCATGGAGGAGCGGCTCTCTTCGGTAAGACCGGAAACCTTGTTTTTCGCGTTTGCAGATACCGTTGCTGCCATCGACTACAAGCGCACAATAAAAGGCAACGGTTGGATGGGCGTACGCTTTCAAACGCGGGCTGATGGTCCTGTTAATGACCTGATTGTCCATGTTAAAATGAAAGACAACAGTACTCATTTGCAGCAGGAGGCTATCGGTGTGCTCGGTGTAAATATGATTTATGCATGCTTCAAGCTTCATACTGATATCAAAGAGTTTGTCCAGTCGTTGGTTGATGGTATAAAAGATCGTGTCGATATAGATATGTTGCGACTGGAAGGACCTGATTTTAACCATGTAGATAATCGGTTGCTTACTTTATACACGATACAATATGGTTTGTCAGATGTTGCCATATTTGGTGCTGACAAACGCAGCATTCATGCCTCTGAGTTTTTATGGAAAAAAGACCTTATGGTTGTTCGGGGCCACTACCACCCGCCGACCAAAGTGACCATTGATGTATTTAATACCGGTCTGAGTCAATTTAAAAATGAAGATGAGGTTCAACCGGAAAACGCGACCATCATTGCTGAAATTACATTGGACAACTTAATGGTTGATGGGCGCATAGACGAACGCGACTTCCTTGATCGTGCTGATGCCGTTTGTGCCCTAGGTCATAATGTTATTCTGTCAGACTGTAACAACCACCAGAACCTGATTAATTATTTATCAGACCATCAAATCGGTTATCTTGGTTTGGTCATTGGTGTACGTGAACTCGAGCATATTATTAAAGAGAAGTTTTACAACAACCAGGATGGTCGCTTGCTTGTGGCATTTGGTGAGTTGTTCAACCGTAATATTAAGGTGTATGTCTATCCGGCAAATCTTGAAAAAGGTGGACCACTGGTTACCGCCGATACGCTCATCGTGCCAGAAGGCATTCACTTTCTATACAAACACCTGATCGACGCCCATCAAATTGAAGCCATAAAGGGCTATGATGAGGACTTGCTGAAAATTATGCCTTGGAACGTGCTTCATGCAATAGAAGAAAACAAGGATTCATGGGAAAATGCCGTACCAGAAGCATTGGTTTCTTTAATAAAGGAAAAGGGATTGTTTAAATTCAACACTAAATCTTCAAGCCTTGTATAAATTCATTTCGATCATATTGTTGCTTGTGATTATGGGTTGTGCGCCTGAAAATAGTAATATAACATTGTCCAGCTCCTTACAAAAAGAGGTGCCTCAATTGGATAGCAGTGATGTTGCATATCTTACGGGCCGATTTGACCCTGCTGCACATCCCTTGTTTGAGATGATCGATATAGTACATGCGGACAGAGCGGGAATGTACATGAGAAAGGAAGCCTATCTTGCGTTCAAGGCCATGTATGAAGCCGCAAAAAAAGATGGCGTTGATCTGGTAATTCGTTCTGCTGCCCGCAACTTTGATTATCAAAAGGGAATCTGGGAAAGAAAATGGACTGGACAAACAATCTTAAGCAATGGTCAAAATGCTGCGCAAGCATATCCTGATGACTCCACCCGTGCACGTCGGATACTTGAATACAGTTCCATGCCCGGGTCATCGAGGCACCATTGGGGAACGGATGTCGATTTTAACAGTTTTGACAACAGCTGGTTTGAGACCGGAGAAGGCTTGCAAGTATTTAATTGGTTAGAGGCCAATGCATCGTCTTACGGTTTCTGCAGACCATACACCATCAAGAACGCTTCTCGTCCTTATGGTTATAATGAAGAAAAATGGCATTGGTCCTATGTGCCCCTTTCAAAAGAGCTTACTGAAAAAGCTGCCCTCCTTGATGACAGTGTATTTGTGGGCTACCTCGGAGACAACACTTCTAAACAAATTGATATTCTTGATCATTATATTCTCGGAATTAATAACGACTGTAATAAACACAAGTAAAAAAACATGGCTTTAACAGAATCAAACATGCTGCCTTTAGGGACTACTGCACCATCATTCACTTTACCTGACGTGATATCAGGACAAGATAAAAGCTTCAATGATATTCGTGGAGAAAAAGCGACCGTTGTAATGTTTATTTGTAACCACTGTCCTTTTGTTGTGCATGTCAATGATGAAGTGGTTGCATTAGCTAATCAGTATCTGGATAAAGGTGTTGGCTTTGTTGGCATATCTTCAAATGATGTCGAAAACTACCCACAAGACAGCCCAGATAAAATGTCAATCGTTGCCAAGGTCTTGAAATACCCCTTTCCATATTTATACGATGCATCTCAAGAGGTTGCCAAAGCCTATGATGCCGCATGTACCCCTGACTTTTATATTTTCA
The DNA here is from genome assembly GCA_013002625.1 of Saprospiraceae bacterium. Classification (GTDB taxonomy): domain Bacteria; phylum Bacteroidota; class Bacteroidia; order Chitinophagales; family Saprospiraceae; genus RFSX01. The sequence goes on from JABDJE010000215.1 coordinate 90,248, forward strand.
ATTCAGATGATGTCTTGGTCTATCGCGGTCGCCTTGATAGCAGCAGGCCCGGAAATGGTGTTCCTCTAACTGGTTCTGATTTGCGTTTTGCCATTGAGGCAACACTTCTTGGTATCAAGGAAATATCTCCACAATTGCCTAGTGCGGGTTGTAATATAAAATGGAAATAATACATTATTAATAGCAGGGCCTTTACATCCCGCCTTTGATTAAGTAAAAATGTCCTGTGTCTCTCCTAGGCTCTAAGGAGGTTTTGAAGTTGCTGTCTTTCTTCTGGAAAGTGTGCCAGGGTGCGTTCAGGATATGTTAAGTAAGCCGTTAACAAAAGAATACTCTGGTCCATTTGCTTGAAGCCAAGGGTTGTCAACACTTTCTCTTTTTCAAACCCTGTCATTCTTGTGTATCTCTCCCAAAAATCTTGTCCGCCGTTGGGAAAATTAATGGCTGGATGCGCCTTAATAAATGCCTCTGCCAGACAATGATTTAACAAAGGATAGAAGTGGTCCGGCTCAAACAAGCCTTTCTCCATAAAGTCCAAGGCCATTATAATTACACCATCTTCTACTTCTGTTTCATACGCATGTAAAAACTGAAACCGGGGTGACGGAAAGGGGTGTTTGTATAGAATAATTCTTTCAAATGGATTTATGAGAAATGTCTTCAGGTTCCAGGTTAAACTAACAGCAGCTTGAGCTATCATATATTTGATGTCATAGGGTACATCTTTATCGTCTTCTCCTTTTCCGATAAATGCTTTGGCTTCTACAAAAAGTAACATCCTGTTTTCGAAGCGTTGTTTGTCTTCCTCATTCATTGCCCGATACTGCGGGTTGATCTTTGAAATAAGTTTTTCAAGTTTGGGATCTAAAGGGATCGGATTCCTGACCAGCCACCAATAGTCGATTTGGGGTTGAAAGAGATAGATTAGAATCAAAATTGCTACAGGTACAATTATCCAGACCAATACCGACGAGGTGCTGTCATTAAAGGCAACAAATAGAAAATATAATACGGCCAGACCAAAGGGTATGGCAACAACTCTTGAAAACTTGTAAATGGTCATGTACTCAAATATATTTATTCAGATCCTAATGAATATATCTTTAGAACATTGTTGGGCTATATCTTAGTGTTTGAATATGAAACTTAATTTAATTAATATGCGCCCATGAATTTTGTAATTGAAGAATTTGACTCTGGGAGTAGAGCACGGGCCGGTATCTTGAAAACAGATCATGGTGAAATTCAGACGCCCATATTCATGCCAGTAGGCACACAAGCCACTGTAAAGAGCCTCAACCAGGAACAGATTAAGGATGACATTGAGGCTCAAATTATTTTAGCAAATACCTACCACCTTTATTTAAGACCTCAAACTGATATCCTCAGGGCTGCAGGTGGCGTTCACAAATTCATGGCTTGGGACAAACCCATCTTAACCGACTCGGGTGGTTATCAGGTATACTCCTTGAGTGGTATGCGGAAAATAAAGGAAGAGGGCGCGGCTTTTTCATCTCATATTGATGGAAGCAAGCATTTTTTTACGCCTGAGTCAATCATGGATATTCAGCGCGAGATCGGTGCAGATATTATAATGGCATTTGATGAATGCACGCCCTACCCTTGTGATTATAATTATGCTAAAAACTCTTTGGGGCTCACGCACAGGTGGCTTAATCGGTGCTTTGAGCGGTTTAATAATACAGCGCCCTTATACGGATATGAGCAAACACTTGCGCCCATAGCTCAGGGTAGCACCTACAAGGATTTGCGTGAAGCATCCTGCCATTTCATTGCATCAAAGGGTGCAATGATTAACGCAATTGGTGGATTGTCTGTAGGAGAGCCCCATGATGAGATGTATGCTATGACCGATGTGTGCACCAACATTTTACCAAAAAACAGTGCACGCTATCTTATGGGTGTTGGGCTGCCAGAAAATATTCTTGAATGTATTGGATTGGGTATAGATATGTTTGACTGTGTCTTACCTAGTCGAAACGCACGCCACGGTATTCTATATACTTCTGAAGGTGTAATAAACATTAAAAATGCCAAGTGGAAGGATGACTTCAATCCGATAGATGCTTTGTCTGGACCAGAGAGTTCTAAACAATATTCGAAGGCTTATTTGCGTCATCTATTTCAAGTAAAGGAACTTCTGGCAGCGCAATTGGCTACGCTTCAGAACTTAAGATTCTATCTGTGGCTTGTTGAAAATGCCAGGGAAAAAATTCTGGATGGAAGTTTTAACAGCTGGAAAGATTCCATTTTACCTAATATTACACGGCGCCTGTAAAAGGATGAAAAAAATAGATATCTATATCATTAAGCAATATTTGGGAAGTTTCTTCTTTACGATGCTGCTGATTACCATGATGGCTGTTGTTATTGATTTCAGTGAAAAAATTGGCAAGTTCATCGATGCAGATCTATCCATTTGGAAAGTGCTCAGTGAGTACTATTTAAATTTCATCCCATGGATAAATGGTCTGATGTGGCCTTTGTTTTCTCTTATAGCTGTGATCTTTTTCACTTCGCGCCTGGCCAAAAATTCAGAAATCCTAGCCGTGTTGAGCAGTGGTGTTAGTTTTAACAGGCTGATGGTGCCCTATATTATTGCAGGAAGTATAATTGCTTCTTTACTGTGGGTTGGAAAAAACTATGTGATTCCAAAGAGCAGCAAGGTGAAGAATGATTTTGAATATGAGCATCTAAGTAAAAAGCATCAAAAGACGATTAACAACGATATTCACATCTTTCTCAATCCTGACGAAAAAATATTTATTCGTTATTACAGGAAGCGTGACACCTCGGGTCAAACCTTCAGACTAGAATCTTTTGAAGATGGCAAATTAAAGCGGCTTATTAAAGCTGAACAATTAATCTTCAAAGAATCGCCCAATACTTGGACGATGAAGAACTATGAAGTAAGGACGTTTGATGGTTTGTCAGAAAGAGTCGAATCTTATCCCAAAGCAGAGTTGGATACCATATTGGATCTTACCCCTGAAGATTTTGTTAGAAATACAAAATCAATGGAAAATATGTCGACACGTGACTTAAAAGCCTATATCGACAGAAGGCGCGGTAGGGGCATGGATGCCGCTAAAAACTTTTTGGTACAATTGCACCAGAGAAATGCTGGCCCTTTCAGTATTTTAATTCTGACACTCATTGGTGCTGCAATCGCATCGCGCAAGGTCCGTGGCGGAATGGGGCTTCATTTGGCTCTAGGTGTGATAATTGGTGCCGCTTATGTTGTCTTATCTCAGTTTTCTTCAACTTTCGCCATCAATATGTCTATGTCTCCCATGCTCGGCGCGTGGTTCCCTAACCTTATTTTTGCATTTGTTGCTCTTATTTTGATGGGTTTTTCCCAAAAATAAATTAAACTTTCAAAAAATATTGAAAATTGGTGTTTTCGACATTGTTTGTTAAGTCATTGTTTATCAATGTATTATAAATAATGTTCAAACATTGATGTTCAAACACTTATGTGGTTTGTTCAATAAAACTTGTTTTTTGTTTAAGTTTTGTTTAGGTTTGTTAAACAAAATGTTGAACATGTCTACAGTTGAATTTTATAATAAGATAGATCTCATTACTCCTTCACTTAATTCGTTCGCATTAAACCTTACAAAAAATAGGGATGATGCTGAAGATTTATTTCAGGAAACGGCTTTCAGGGCGGTATCCAATAAGGAAAAGTTTCGACCTGGTACAAATTTTAAGGCATGGATGTTTACAATAATGAAAAACATCTTCATTAACAATTACAGAAAAAAAGCAAAAGCAAATACTGTAATCGATTCAACCGAAAACCTTTATTATATCAATTCGGGTAAGAACTCTATTTACAATGATGCGGATCGCAACATTTTAATGAAAGAGTTGACGAACATGATTGATGAATTAGATGAGACAATAAAGGTTCCTTTTTTGATGCACTTTGAGGGCTTTAAATATCAAGAGATCGCAGATGAACTTGAGTTGCCTTTAGGTACTGTGAAGAGCAGAATATTTTTCGCAAGAAAAGCATTGAAGTCATCGATCAAGGGTCATTACGGTGATTATCATACCGTAAGAAGAAAACTTTCGGCTTAATAGTTTTTAGTAATAATAAATAGATTAGCGGTTACTTTGGTAGCCGCTTTTTTTATGTCTATAAATTACTCATCAATTGCAACTGAACTTGTTGAATGGTATGTTCAACACAAAAGGGTCCTTCCGTGGCGAGCCACCAAGAATCCTTATTTAATATGGGTATCTGAAATCATACTACAGCAAACCACGGTTCGACAAGGTCTACCCTATTATCTGAAATTTATCGACCGCTTTCCCAATATAGGGGCGCTGGCCACAACACCTGAAGATGATCTTCTAAAGCTATGGGAAGGTCTTGGCTACTATTCCAGGGCAAGAAATATGCATCATGCTGCAAAGCTTATCTACACAAAATATGGTGGTCAATTCCCTGACAACTATGATGACATTCGTGCACTTAAGGGTGTAGGTGATTACACCGCCGCCGCAGTTGCCAGCATTGCTTATGAGCTTCCTTATCCCGTTGTGGATGGTAATGTGATTCGGGTGGTTTCCAGACTCTTGAATATTAGCGACCCTGTTGACACCAGACCCGTTCTGAATCAGATACAAGTCGCCTGTAAAAAACTCATAAAAGATCAGCAGCCTTCCGTATTTAATCAGGCAATAATGGAATTAGGCGCATTGGTATGTACGCCCAAAAATCCGAATTGTACTGAATGTCCCATCAAAAACCACTGCTCGGCCAGAGCCTTAGATACGGTATCTGCCATTCCTTTTAAGTCGAAAAAGCTCAAAAAGAAATCGCGCTATTTTCAATATTTTAAAATAGAATCCGACGAAAAGATTGTTTTACAAAAAAGGATCGGTAAAGATATCTGGCGCGGCCTGTATCAGTTTCCCATGATTGAGCTTGATAAAGCCACATTTCAGCAAAAGCCCAGAAGACTGCCTCTTTCACTGTCGCCGCAGTTGATTAAAGAAGATTCCGCAAAAGCCTATAAGCAAACACTGACCCACCAACTTATTTTTGCTCAATTTTATAAAGTATACGCTGAATTGAAAGACCTACCCAATGAATATATATTAGTGAATAAAGAGGCATTGAGTAGCTATGCATTCCCAAAAGTCATAGATTTGTACTTAAATGATAAATCAATACCTTTATTTTAATAACGTTTAATTATTCCTATGATAAATAAAGTCACTTTAATTGGTCACCTTGGAAAAGATCCTGAAGTTAGAACATTAGAGAATGGTGCTGTGGTGGCAAGGTTTTCAGTTGCTACAAATGAAAACTACAAAGACAAGAATGGCGAGTGGCAATCTATTACAGAATGGCACAATGTCGTTGCCTGGCGAAATCTTGCAAGCAGAGCAGAAAGAGACCTTAAAAAGGGCAGTCTGGTCTATGTAGAAGGTAAGTTATCAACAAGAAAGTGGCAAGATCAGAATGGCAATGACCGTTATAATACTGACGTGGTTGCTTTGTCATTGCGTCCACTAGACAAGCGTGAAAATTCTGGTAGCAGCGGAGCTATGGACAGTTTTCCAAGCATCTCAGATGAGCTTCCATCTACATCAACACAGCCAGCAGCAAACACTAATACAGCTAAGCCTGTCGTTGAGCAAGATGATGATTTACCGTTTTAATCGCTAAGCTATTCGTTAATTAAACATTTGGTTTTGGACCCTGAACCCCCCCTTCTATTATTTTTATTTAACGCATTCTCAGTCCTTTTATCCTTTTGGGGTATAGTCTCTTGTTCCATAGGACTGCTTATTTTGCTTTGTTGTTCTGCATTGGTTTCTGGATCAGAGGTTGCCTTCTTTTCTTTATCGCCCAATGATCTTGACAGCCTGGAAAAGGAAGGAGATAAGTTGGATCAAGTTGTTCTAAAGTTGCGAAGCAAGCCGAGAAAGTTACTTGCTACAATATTAATCAGCAACAACTTCATTAATATTGCTATCGTCATCCTCTCGGATTTTCTGATACGTAATCTATTGGGCGATGAGCTCTTGCTCAAAATAGGGGGTTGGTTTGCCCAATACGTGCCTTTAGAAGCAATGAGTCTCGGGCGTGTAGTCAACTTTCTAATAACCATTGTTGGTGTTACTTTTTTCCTTGTTCTCTTTGGGGAGGTCGCACCAAAGGTTTACGCCAACCTTAACAACAAGAAGTTTGCTCGACTGATGGCCAGACCGATGTACATAATGGCTCTTTTCTTTACACCCGTTAGTCGCTTCTTGGTAAACTGGTCTTCTAAAATGGAGTCACAGTTTATTTATCAAAAATCCGGTCTTGACGACACCAGTAAAGAAGAACTAGACAAAGCCATTCAACTAACCGTCAATAATATACACGAATCCGAAGAAGCAGACATGTTGCGTGGAATCATCAAGTTTGGTAATGTCTCTGCAAAACAAATCATGCGATCAAGAGTAGATGTTGTCGCTGTTGAAAAAGAGGACAACTTCAAAGAGCTCATGGCGCTCATAAAAGAAAGTGGATACTCTCGTATTCCGGTTTATAAAGAGGACTTTGATGAAATAATTGGTATTCTCTATGCCAAGGATCTTTTGGGCTGCTCAAATGAAGATGCCTCTTTCGACTGGCAACAGTTTATTCGTGAGAATGTACTCTATGTTCCCGAGTCAAAGAAAATTGATGACCTCTTAAAGGAATTCCAGCAGAAGCGCATGCATATGGCTGTAGTCGTAGACGAGTTTGGCGGAAGTGCTGGTATTGTGACCCTGGAGGATATCATGGAAGAAGTTATTGGTGAAATCAAAGATGAATTCGACGATGAGGAAGAGGTCGATTTTATTAAAATCAATGACAGCAATTATATTTTTGATGGCAAATCTTTGTTAAATGATGTCGCACGTATAATGGGCCTTGAGAAAGGGTCGTTTGACACATTTAAAGGAAATGCCGATTCATTGGCTGGGATGATGTTGACACATTTTGGACTTATTCCAAAAAAGGACCGGGAGCTTATTATTCATCCATTTCGGTTTAGAATCGTCTCCGTTTCAAAAAGACGTATTGAAAAAATACATGTAACACTATTATAGCAATGAGAATACTTGTAGCAGTTCTTATTTTTGTTTTCTTATCTTGCCAAAGCGACCAGACGACCATTCCTAAGCCAAGGGTTTATCCTCGGATAGATTTTCCGGTAAAGTCTTACGCGCCTTTTAGTCACGATGCCTGCCCTTTTGTTTTCGACAAGGCCAATTATGTCCAATATCAAAAGGATAGTATAAGTACGCTCGACATCGCTGGTGCCGACTGTTGGTTTGATCTGTACTCTGAAGAATTAAATTCCATTTTTCATTTCAGTTACATTCGTTTCAATGACCGTCCAACATTTGATGCCTTGATTCAGGATGCTTTTGAAATGGTAGACAAGCATAATATTAAAGCCAACTATCGCTCAGAGAGTATCATTGAAAATAAAGATGCTCAGCTTTATGGAATCCTTTTCGAGATCGATGGACCAGTTGCTGCGCCGCTCCAGTTTTATGTAACCGACTCGATGTCTCATTTCTTACGTGGAAGTCTATATTTTAATGCACAGGTAAACAGGGATTCGATAGCTCCAGTATATGATTTTCTTAAAATTGATTTCGAGAGAATGATGGAAAGCTTTAAGTGGGAATCGTAAGTTCCAATAAAAAAGCCCCCTGAGCAGGAGGCTTTCTTTTCATTTATTTTTTGTTTTAAATCTTTATCAACTTACCAGATCGTTGAATCCGATCTGAAGAAATTTGATAATAGTAACTTCCTTTCGGCCAATTCGTGGCTTCCTGAAGACTAAGTCTTGTAGCGCTGTTAACTTCATGACTAAACATAAGTTTTCCGGTGGCAGAATAAACATTAATTGCTGTATTTTCCTGAATACCCCTTAGGTCAATTATAAATGATTCGTTAAAAGGGTTAGGATATATTTCAGCAACTGTCTCCCCGTTTCTGGATTCAAGTCTTTCAAAAGACAGGTCTTCACCTTCGATACTTAAAGATTCTCTTTTGTCAAGATCACCCTTTAATACCCCCATGAAATCATGGTGATGGCTTTTGTTCTGGATGTTTTCAATGTAGACCATTTGCGATAAGTCATCATGGAGGGGATTGGCTGTCATTCTTGTCATGTCTTCCACATTGTAAAATACCCATTGTCTTTCGTTGGGCCATTCGTCCTCTTCGCCTTCAATTAATGCCTGAAGAATTTCAAGATCCTCTGTGTCAACACGGAAGTCCTCATTGATGTCTGCTGCTATGAACGAATATGGGCTCTGGAATTCGTATTCTCCGTTCACGTATGCCTGGAGAATTTCAAGATCCTCTGCCGTAACTTTTGTCATGTCACCTTGCTTGTAGGCCGTAACCTCATAGTTTCGGTTTAGAAGAATATCATTCACGCCGTATACACCATTTTGATTTGAATGTGTGTGAATCACATTGTAATGAGGAATCGAGTCGATAATCTTTTCTTCATAGACAATTGTCAAGTCATAAATGTATACCAGTGCATTTGTACCATTATAAAAACTGTCAATTATTTCATAGTTATAAGATGAGTCTGTTTCAGTAATGTAAGAATATCCTGGCTCTCTGTCTTTCATTGTAACCTGAACTTGCTCTAACAGGTCATGAGATTCATCTTTAATTTTACCAGCAAGCACATATTTGTTTTGTTCGTCAGGTTGACAGTCAGGAATACTGGCAGCGTTGTTTTGTACATCCAATATAACGACGCAATACGATTGGTTTCCTTTACTGTCTGTCACCCACATCTGTACTGGATTCGGTCCTACTTGATCACAAGTAAATACGCGTGCTAAATCAGTTACGTCAGAAGAAAAACTAAATGTCAGCGGTCCGTTATTGCACGGGTGATAACTTCCAACGTTTAAATCTGATGCCCATACCTCTAC
>JABDJE010000172.1 GCA_013002625.1 Saprospiraceae bacterium
TGGATGTTTTTGGACAATTTGTCTTATACAAGGATGAAGAAGCACCAAAAATAGAGACCATCAATATAGATCCAGGGTTAAACCGCGCATGGATTTTCAGGATAACCGATAATTTAATACCTGATGGCAAAGTACCTGACCTGTATTATAGAGCAGAGGTTAATGGGAAATGGGTTAGGCTCTTCTATGATCTCAAGTCAGATCGACTTATTTTCAAAGACTTTGATCGACTCCCCTCTGGTCCTTTTGAGTTTAAGCTCCAAGTGAAGGATAACTGCGGAAACTCAACGACTTGGCAACGAATTTTCAAAAATGTTTAAGTTTTACATTTAATAATTAAACAAAAATTTCGAATTCGGGTTAGTTATAAAAAAGCTCCAACTATGAATATCGAAGTAGGCAAGCCGGTTCCTTTTTTCAAACTCCAGGATGAGGATGAAAATATTGTAAGCTCAGACAGCTTAAAGGGCCAAAAATATGTGTTGTTCTTTTACCCAAAAGACGATTCGCCAGGGTGTACAAAGGAAGCCTGCAGTATCAGAGATAATTTCAAATACATCAAAAGGAAGGGATATACTGTATTTGGCATCAGTCCTGATAAATCCAAAAAACATAGAAAATTCATAGATAAGTATGAATTTCAGTATTCGTTACTTGCTGATACTGAAAAGGAAATGATCTTAAGTTTTGGACTTTGGGGTCCGAAAAAATTTATGGGGCGAGAAATTGTTGGCGTCTACAGAACTACTGTGCTTGTTGATGAAAAAGGGATCGTTGAACATATAATCGAAAAAGTAGTAACTAAAAGTCACGGAGAACAGGTATTGGAGGCCATTAAGGAACTTGAATCTGAAGCAGAGCCCAGCTGCTAATATTATTTCGGAATTGCATAGTAAATGCTGATAAACAGCATAGCTACTCTAACATCCATTGGAAGCTCTATATTCTCTGCATAAATCTCCCAATCTCTGGGATCATCCCGATACACAGTATATACTGTATAAATCTGATCGCGTTCACCATCAAACACCCAATCGTTAAGATCGTTAGTAAACTTTGTACGCCATTTCAATCTTTTCCGGTTCCAATGAATTTGCCATTGATTGATATCATTGCGCCACATCAATTTGAAATCCAGACTTCCATTGTCTGATCGAAGTTCCCAGTTATGCATATCATTCGCAAACTTCTGCCTTATCTGGGCTCGGTAATCCTCTAGTTCAAATTCCCATTCTTTCCAGGCATCCTCTCTGAATTGCCATTTTACTCGAAGCGTGCCTTCAACTTCCTCTTCTTGTTGATCATAGCCATATACATTCCACTCATGAAATGCATCATCCCACACAGCACTAGCACCTGTAAGGTCATATTGGGCCTGTATCAAACAAGCGCAACATGCCAATAAGAAAAATGTAGATTGAAATCTCTTGTTAAAAAGGAAGATCATCAAAATCTTCAGCTTGAGCATTATCATTATTCAAACTGACAGGCTCCGATAAAGGGCCGAATGCATCTTCTCCGGGTGGGGAATCCGGCGTAATTTCCTGTGCAGCGGATGTAGCTTCTATCTTCCATGCATTAAGATTTGTGAAGTATTTCTCATTCCACTCACGACCACGCAAATCAAAATGTACATTAATGTTGTCACCAACATTAAATTTACTGATGAGATCACACCGATCTTGAGTTAATTGAAATTTTATAAACTGAGGATAATTGCCCTCATGCTTAATTACGAATTCACGTGCCTGGAATGATGCTGTCTTACTTTCTGTATCAAAAACTTTGTGCAGAATTCCTTCCGTCTCAAATGCCATACTTACTCTGTTACTAAATTATTTTGGATAATTCTGTTATTATTTTTTGCCAATGTGATGAAAGATTCTATTTGCTCAAGATTCTTTTGAGTATACTGCGAACCAGCGTGGATATCAAAAGAAGTTGCCTTCAAATTAGACTTAATGGTTTCCATGGCTTCCACATTTGCCTTGAATTTATCCAACTGATTCTTATTCAAGGTTAATTCCTGCGTTTTTGGATTCTCGCGTCTTTTATTCAAATAATAATCATCAGGATTGTCACTTACCTGTGCATGGCGTGTGTTTTCCCTGTTGATATCCATCATCATCTTGTCGTAAAATATTCTTGTATTGGAAACAATAGAAGTTACAGATTTGATTACTTCTGTTTTCTGTTCACTTACGCCTATGTTATCTTTTTGCTTAACGGCTACTTTTACTTTTTGATAAGCACTGTGCAAATCACCAATTTCCTGATTTAGCCAATTCACTTCAATCTTGGATAGAAATACTGACTGATCGCTTTGAGCTTGCAGTGCTATTCCAAAGAATACAAAACATACAAGAATTAGAATATTTTTCATCTCTTTACTTTGTTTACTTGAGCTTATAAATATAAGACAAATTATGAACCTGAAATGACCCTTAACTCGCTCATTAGTTGATCTGGTTTTTTGAATCCTGGCGAACTTTTGATCTTGTTCATATTTTCATCTAAATACACTAAGGTCGGGTATGACAATCTGCTGCCTAATAATTCCATAGCTAACATATTTACGCCTCTTCTGCCTGCCGGAAGCCATTCATATTTCTTGCCCTTGAAATCTATTGCTTCCTTTTGTTCAGCATTGAACTTAATAACGTGGAAGTTTTCATCAAGGTATTTCTGAACTTCTGGATCTGTAAAAGTTTTCTTATCCATTACCTTGCACCATCCACACCAGTCTGTATATACATCGACCAAGTACTTTTTAGACCCCTTATTCTTCATATTTGCTGCTTGCTCAAAGGTCAACCACTGTAAATCTCCAGTTTTCATGTGGTCATTTACTGCATTTTGCTGTTTAGCCTTTGCTGCTGGATGGCTGCGATCAGCCGTATTTTCTGGCGTAGTATTAGAATCTGAAGTACTTTCATTACATGCTGTTAATCCAACGATTAATAGCAAACAAATTAGATTTTGAAGTCTCATGTTTAGAATTTTTACCAAATATATTAGCTTTTCAATTGACGAAATGGTTCGTAAGTCTATTTTGAGGATTATTTAACAGTCCATATTTAAATATTTTAACCGTTAACATTTCCGTTTGGAAATACCCGAAATCATAGCAAAACCGTACTAAATCCTGACAATGCTCTACATTTTCTAAATGCGTAAAGTATTTAAATGAAAAACCTTCACCTTGAAGCAAAGCTTCAGTAGGCTGAATTCCGGAATAATAATAAGCAGATAAGATTTTCCTATTACGATTTAATATCCTGTTGATGTGATTCCTATGTCTGTCAGATCGTGCATAACGGGCATTGTGATATGTTGAACGACAATGTCCATCGCAAAATCTTTTATCAGTTCGGCCTTTTAATGTTTTATTACAATTTTGACAATGCATGATTCACTTATGCGTACTGGCACAAGTTACTTGCTATTGGATTTCTTTTTCTTTTTGAAATCTCCATTCTTCCATGCTTTGACAAATTGTGCCCAAGCAAGGGGGTTAAAGATGTTTTGTGGCTTATATTGTCCTGAATAGGTATATTCAGTAATGTAGTTCTGACGGGTTAATGCATAAGCTTCTCCACCATCCGGCGCCACTTCCGATCGCATGCGCTGTAGAACTTCCTGAGCCAGATTTTCCTCTGCTCTTTGTCTCAATTCGTTGGATACATCCAATGCGAGGAATTCAATTTTATAATGCTCTCGACTAGGCCAAGGATAAATGACAGCTTCTGGTAGAAGAATGCTATCTCTGGACATCACCTGATACCAGGAATAAAATTTTGATTCTAATGTGTCTGGAATAATATGCTGTATTGTCTGATATCCAATTCGGCTGAATTCCATGGTATCTCCAACCTCTGCTACGATTGAAAAGAACCCATCAACTTCGGCATAAGTACCTCTGGGTGTACCTAGAATAGCGATGGTGGTATAGGGTAGAGGCGCCATCTCACCATATTCGTCTTCTGTTACAACTACACCAGAAAATTGAATCAGATCTTTTGAATCTGTTTGGGCCTTAAGCTCACTAACACCAAGTGCACTTGTGAACAATATTACGAGGATAGGGTAAACTAATTTCACAATTGTAAAACAACAAAATATTCATGAAGTACTCAAAACTTCTTACCATTTAACGCATATTTAACCTAATTGCTAAGCTTTAGGTTCAATGCGATATCCAATACTTCATCCATACTGGAAACATAATGAAATGCCATATCT
>JABDJE010000176.1 GCA_013002625.1 Saprospiraceae bacterium
GCAAATACTAGTGCCTTCGATATTGCCAACGATTAAACCAATGTTCTTTAATTCCTTGAGATGTTGTGAAATGGTAGGCTGGGATAAACCGATCACATCAACAATCTCTCCGCAGATACAGGCATTCACTTTAAGCAAGTGTTGAAGTATGGCAATACGTGCTGGATGTCCAAGCACCTTTGCAATACTGGCAATTTCATTTTGTTCTTTGGTAAACAGTTCAGTCTTTGTTAATCCCATAATATAGATATATTGCAATATTACGATAAAAGAATAATATCTGCAATAGAACTGTTGCTAAATTAAATCCAAAGAGACACAAGTTTAGTTATGCCAGTACGTAAATCTATACGAAAATTTAGAAGGTCATAATCACGCCAACCGATCCAGTGGCCAGACGAACATCAAACGATATGTCGCGAATGCCTGCGCGATCTTTGGGATCCAAGTTGCCTTCGAGCGCTTGAATGCTTTTTCTTTTTGCCTGACTTAAATTAATAAACTTAAGAAGTGTAACATTAAACCCCAATCCGCCTATAATGAGCGGGATATAGTTTCCATTTTGTCCGAGGCCTTCAGGAGACAGGGCAACAAACAATACGCCTATTCCAAATATCCCCAGGGAGCTTGCCCCAATAGTATGAATTTGTCTCTTCTGTTGCATAGTCCTGTTAAACCACACCTGAAAGTCATTATGGTCTGTGAAGAGGCCTCCCAACTCTTTGTACTTGTAAGTTTTATCGCCGTATATAAACTTGTTGTTATGGCGTGAAAATTGGGTGATATCGAAGCTGCTTTCTGTTTGGCATTGCCCCGAGAAATTTATTCCAATCAAAAAGACAATTAAACCGATGAATCGTATAATAGACATAGGACTGAAAGTTGTTGTAAAGTTCTAAGAGTACTAACTTATGATTTGTAAATATGTAAAACCCTAGCATAATCTGCAAGACGATCAGTTCAATTTTTTGAATTCGTATTGGCTTCCTAGAATCATGGTATTGGGTCCATCCTCATTTAATTGGAACACCAAGGTTGTACCATTATCAGCATTTACAAATTTGTTTTCTCCCGTTGGTAGAATCTTAAACCTATACCCATTATCTGTTCCTGTCATCACACCGTTATTTAAATCAAAATACATAATCCATTCAGGGTTCTCAGGCGAAATGTATTGACCTTCAAACAGTCTAAGTTTATCGGAAGAAATGTTGTAAAACAAGTCATCTGTTTCAACATCTAGCTTATTTAAAATTGATATGCCATTTGTATTGCCGGGATTCAGTTTTATGGATTTTATATAGTTTTCAACACCAGCCAAAGTATCACCACTGGCTAAAAGCGCCTCACCATAACTGTCATATGTATTATAGGCATCTGGAAATGCATCTACATTGATTTTAAAAACTTTAATAGCATAGTCGAGATTCCCCTCATTCATATAGTGGTAACCTAGTGTATTGAGTTGATTCTCATCGGTATTATATTTATTGGGTGCCTTTACAATCAGATCCGTATAAAGAGATGCTGCTTGTTCTATCCCGTGACTATCAATACGCTTTTTCAAAGCATCAGCAACGGATGGTTTAGCAACATACCAATCTTCCAGTTGTAAATCCATTCTCCAAAGGGCCCACTCATAAAAAACGGCATGATATACGTTCTGTCCCAAACCACCGTTCGTTAACATTATAAACCCATCATTGGTCTTCGGATTAACATTGAAGATAGCATGCCATCCAGTGTTGGCTCCACGATGTCCTGCCAACTTTATGGCACCTCGATCCAATGATTCTGTCATATAGCCTAAGCCATATCCAAATCGCCCTTCTGCTTGTGGTACAGGTTGCATCATATCGTGAATTGTCTCACTTGAAAGCACTGTATTGTATTTTTTGAAATTCTTCGAATTATACAAATTCGCTAACACAAATTGTGTGAAGTCTTGAATTGTCGTATGAAATCCTGCAGCTGCCTGTGCGGTAAACAATTCAAAATCAATAAGACCTCCGTAATTGTCATATTCCATCGACGATGCAGCCATGATTTCTTCACTGATATTATAACTGCTTTTGGTCATTCCTAATGGGCTCAAGATTTCAGATTGCATATAGTCTGCAAACTTTCTTCCTGTAACTTCCTCAATTATTAATTGCATTATGGAATAACCTCCCCCTGAGTACTTATAACGGCTGCCGGGCTCGTGAATGATTTCAACGCGACCAGGGCCATTGTTCTTGCCATTGAGAGATTCTTCGATTGTGGGGAGCGTATCTTCGGGTGACCAGCCTGGATAACCATGCAATGACAGTCCAGCAGTATGGCTTAATAATCTTCTGATGGTAACTTTATCGGAATCAAACTCTGAGTTAGGTAAATGCCAGCGGGTCAGGTATTTTTCAGCGGGCGCATCCAACTCAATTTCCCCCTCTTGCACTAATTTCATTATACCCCAAGCTGCAACCGTTTTTGAAATTGATCCAATATTAAAACCTGTCGTTACATCTGCTTTTATCTGGTTTTCAACATCAGCATACCCATAGGCCTTTTGTAGAATTATTTCACCATCATTGATGATGGCGACAGCTGTACCTGGTACATTAAAGTCTTCGAGTAGTGATGGGATCTTACTGTTTAATTCGCTCACAAACCCTTCAACAGATTTGGAGGAATCCTGCGATTTCATTGAAAATGGTAGTAAGATTACCAGTAAACAAGACAGATATTTCAGCATTGTGGTTTGTATTTAAATTAATGATACTTCTTTAATTCTGGATTGTATTAATTCCATGGACCATTCCTAGATATGTTTGTAAATGTATGTCCATCATAGCGGTAGAGGCCACCGCCGCCGCCAACCCAGATATGCCCACTTTGATCCTCTATAATTGTTTGTACTGCTTTTACAGCCAGTCCTTGATCGTAACTGTAATTGGTGAAGTTGTCGCCATTAAATTTATAGACACCGAAACCTTCTGAACTAAACCAGATATTGCCATTACTGTCCTCAAATACGGCGCAAACCTCATTGTTTCCAATACTGTCTCTTTCTGTGTAATTTGTAAAATTAAGACCGTCATATTTACTTAATCCACCATCTCTTGTACCAAACCACATGTTTCCATTACTATCCTCCAGGATTTGGTCAACTCGATTGTCAGTGAGTCCATCATTTTCATTGTATTGGGTATAGCTTTCGCCATCATATTTATAAACACCAAATCCATTTGTACTAAACCACATAGTACCATTTTTATCTTCATATATTGACCATGAGGTTGCTTCGGTTATGAATTCTCCTTCAATTTTGATTGGATAAGGGAGTCTTACTTGTTCCCATTTGTCTCCATCAAACCTATAAATACCTCGTTCTGCTCCTGCCCAAATATGACCTTTACTGTCAGCACAAATACTCCAGAATCGTTGCTTGTCAAAATATTTAGCATCTGTATAATTGATGAATTCCTTATGGCTGTTTTTCGTACTTGAACTTATATGTTTTACTATTCCTTGATCTGTCGCAAACCAAATGTTATTATTAATATCTTCGGCGATCCCTGTGATCTGTTGACCTTTGAACCCTTGTTGATATGAATAGTAACTTAAGCTGTTACCATCAAAATGTACCGCCCCATAGTTATTGGTACCGAACCAGAAGTTTCCAGAGCTATCAATAAATATATGTCTGATGTATTCTGCTATTTGATCATCAGGTACTGAGACTTGCTTTGAGGGATTGGGTGGATTATTAGTATCAATTCCTTGTGTCTCTTTTTGACCTTGGCATGCAGTGAAAAGCATCAAGGCAACAAATAGCAATGAGAACCATTGGGTTTTTGGCCAGGAACATTTCATAATATATTGTCTTTACTTAAATGTATGGTTTGGAAGATATTATCCTATGCTTACAATGTAAATTGATGTAAATAATTTCGAATCCACCAACAAATAAGGTCGTATGGAGGCCTTTTAAGAAAACAACTTCATTATCAGCTTGAATTCGAGCATTTATTTGCTGTGCACAAAGGTACCCAGCCATTTATCATATAAAGATTGATTTCTTTTATCAACCAGAATACTCAAGACATATGTAATAAACAAGAATATAGCAATGTAGGAAAGCATGCGTACTTCAGGCTCATCCATAAAGTAGAGTGGTGCAGGAAAAATAACGCCTACATGCGCCATTTCCCATGGAAGCAGCTTCAGCAAAGTTCGCCCCATTGATCTACCAAAAGTTATCCTTTGACCATCAACATCTTCAACAGATAATTTAAACAGACGCTTGCCAATAGTGCCCTTTGATTTTTCACTATCAAAGTAGGCGAAGTATATCCAAACAGGTATTGATATCGTCACTAGAACATAGAGTTGCATGTTCACACTGCTTTCAAACCAACTGTCAGTTATTCCAATCAATGGCCAAATATGACTTAAAATACCCCATTGAAATATGAGCATGATTGCAGTAAAGGCAATTAGACAATCAGTCAAGTATGCAAAAGTTCTTGTCATTAGATATTTCATTTCGGATAGGTTTTTTAGTTGATTTCTGATGATAACGCAGTTACATCCTTGATTTCTATGGTATTTTCAAATCTTAGTAAAGTCTGATCAAAGTTGATTATATAATTTAAATTAAAAATATGTATATCCTTCCCAAAATACCTTGTACCTTAATTTTGAATTTAAATAAAACATAGCCATAGAAAATAATTTCAACATATCTCAATTCTTTGAATACAGCTTGATTTATTTGCTGTTTGTGGGTATCATCTTCTTCAGATACCTGTTCGTCTCCTATATCTTTTACTTTGTATTTTATGTCTTGAGCTTCGATACCTACAAGGGCCGAAAGATCAGTTCCAAAATGCGTAAACCAAAGCAATCCCAAAAGGAAATATGGAGATCCTTTTGGTCTTCAGGTATTTTTGCGGTGGGTGGATTTATCTTTTACTTACTATTCGAAAAAGGGTACACTGCCGTATATACCGATGTATCTGAAATGGGAATCGCCTACCTCGTAGTCAGTTTCTTCTTGATCATGTTTTTGCACGAAACTTATTATTATTGGTTACACAGATGGATACACAAACCCGGGATATATGAAAAAGTACATCTGACACATCATGACAGTATAATTACATCCGTGTGGACATCGTTTTCATTTCATCCTATTGAGTCATTTCTTCAGGTCGTGTTTATACCCGTGATAATTATTTTCGTACCAGCACATATAGTTGTCGTAATGGCTTTGTTGTTCATTATGACGGTATCTGCAACTATCAATCACCTGGATATTGAGATTTATCCAAGGAATTTTCACAAGAACTTTATTGGTAAATGGTTGATTGGGGCGACTCATCATAGTCTTCACCATACTGAATTCATAACTAATTATGGTTTGTACTTCACGTTCTGGGATAAGTGGATGAATACAGAAAGCAAGAACTTTGAACCTGTCTTTGAAAAGCTGACAGCTAAAGTCGATGAGTAATAAATCCGTTTTAATTTCCTAGACAAAACTTTTTCTGGCTTAGTTAGGTGTAGAGATTCAGTCTTTTAGTTTCCAATTAATTTCGGTCCTTCATTATTATAAAGGATGGCTTGATTGTCATTTATCCTATACACTGGATCGTCGGCTTGAGACTCAAAAGCTGTAATCTCATGAGAAAGTTCTGGAACTTGACTCGTGAAATCTTTGAAATGTGGGAAAATATGAAAATCGTATAAACCAATGCAGTCACGCTCACGCAAACCCATTTCATTAAAGCCTAACAAACTATCAACATGATTCATCAGTGTCAGATCAGGTCCAAAAATCAATGCCCCTGCACTATAACCCATGAGAAGTTTGCCTTGTTTTGCAAGTTCTAAGAATACCGGTTTTGCTCCGCTTTTGCTCCGCTTTTGTTAAGCTCATCCAGAAGTAAAAACGGGTTGCCGCCAAGAACATAAATAATATCAAAATGCTTCAGTTCAGTCGGCTCTGATTTCAAAAGATCAAACATCTGAACTTGGGTTGAATCAAAGCCGAGGGATTCAAATTGGAGTTTAATCTTCTTGTATTTCTTTAGTTTTTTCTTTTCGGTCGAACTGGCGTTTACTACAATTGCTGCACTCAATACATCTGGCTCATCATCGAGCAGATTGAGGAATGCTTGTTTTAGTGTGTCCGTAGCTAGTCCTTTGGAAAGGAGAAGAAGTTGATAAGGAGAACTTACGTCTTGAGCTGCTTGAGCCTCATCAGAGTTTTTGTCTTTACGGTCTGAACAGCTTATACAGATGAAGCATATTGGGATAAGCAGAAAAATAAAACGTGCACAAGTCATATAGCTTTAAAATACTACATGAATTCTAGAATATCATCCTGGTGCCGGACAATAGGCTTTGAATTTGGAATGTGTCAAGGCTAATTATTTGCGCGTGGTATTTTCTTGATAAGTTCTACGTTTTGAAAATGTTTAGAACTGTAAGACATTACAAGTGTACCCTTAAGGCCATCTTTAGCTTCTAATGCCAAAACCATGGTATCATCCTGAGGATTTGTCATCCCGTCAAACCGATATCTTTTAATGATTTTCAACTCTTCAGGTTTATACTCTTTGGATGAGTTGGTGGCGATAATTTTATTTTCAGCAGCTTTAAACCCTTCTTTATACCCATTTGCAGTCAGAGCGTTTACAGCTTGTGATAATGTGTCGTAGTTATTTTGTTGCATAAGTTTAATGTTTTAACGATTCATAACTCAGTGGTCAGATGGATCATCATTATAACATTATAAGTTAAGGCATCTGTTCGATAAGACCTGTATAAATAATTTTTAATGATTTGAAAATCAGCATCTTAAAAAGAGTCAGAACAATTACTTAGCTCAGTCTGATACTTAAATACAACCAAAATTAAGCTATGAACTTGCAGTCATCAATCTACAGATGATCGGTGTATCTGATTAAAATCAGGACAACCTAAGCTGATACCTCATTTATGTCGAGGATAATCTCTTATGCCTTTCGAGTTAGTCTATTCTATATTCTGCCTCGGAGCAAGAGCTTTAATGTGGGCATAATATCTGATCCATTCATTGAGTCCAGAAATTACACCTTCGACGTCATCCTTTTTAACCTTCAAACCCTTAACATCAAATTGATGTCCACCAGAAGAAATAGCCTTCACGGGATAGGTGTTGTCATCATCTCCTTGTACATATATCGGTGTGACATTGCCTGTGGATTCGCCGCCATACACCAAATAGGCCTCACCGTCATCTGATACTGCTCTAACGGTGTAAAGTCGGCCATACTCATCAATGCCGGTAACAACTAATTTATTGTCATTTTTAACGAGCTTGATATGGATAACAATTCTAGCCGAAGCCCTTACATTCATCAGGTATGGATAGCTGCCATCCATCTCTGC
The DNA here is from genome assembly GCA_013002625.1 of Saprospiraceae bacterium. GTDB lineage: Bacteria > Bacteroidota > Bacteroidia > Chitinophagales > Saprospiraceae > RFSX01. The sequence continues at coordinate 7,420 of JABDJE010000176.1, forward strand.
CTTTACGGGGTACGCTTTACCTTTACTGCTTGTGGCAACCAGCTTCAATGTCTCATTATTATTTGTTATTGCCCCGATGTCCCATTTGCTATCGACATCCCCAACATCAATTGTCGGTAATGCCTTAACATGAGCAATGACTTGAATGTCTCCAAATTCAAGTTCAACATTCTGACCTACAAATTTTACACCTTTAACTTCCCTTTGAAGGCCAGTCGGAGAAATGGCCATTATAGGCAGATGGTTTCCCTGAGATGCTATGGCAGCTAATTTCAGAGTATTACCATCTCTGCTGACGCCTTTTACATCAATAATGTTCCCATTCGTATCCACTGCTTTAACCCTGTATATGTCTCCATCTTTAGATACACCTTTTACCGGTACAAGGACGTCATTGCTTGCAATAAGTTTGATGGAAATATTTTCACCATTATGAACACCCTTAACATCCATGAAGTGATCATTTTCTGCTTCAAAAATCGCAAATACGGGTATCGTTGTGTCGTCTTCCAAAAGCATCATAATAGGGATGGTTTTCCCTGATTTGTTAATAGCTTTTACTGGCCATTGGTCGCTTTGGGAAGCAAGAAGTAGTGGCAATAATCCTAATGCAATCAGACAAAGAGTAATACGTTTCATAAGTTTTGTTTTTGTTCAATTAACTTGTTTACAACTAGTTACAGATTATCATGCGCATTGAAAATGACTTAGATCAATAACACTATTAATCCTTGTCAACTGTAAAACGGGATTTATTGATTGAAATGAGGCTTAAAATATTTCTCATATGGACATAGGGTTTATCCAATGATATATCTTAAGTTATAATTTGTATAATCAAAGAAAACTAATTATTGGAGTAGAACTTCATTGTGATCATGGCTAAGGCGATTTTGGGAATGATTAAAATATTCCCTTCTGGTCCAAACCCACCTTCTCTTAACCAGTCATTTTCCGATATAATGGACAATTCAATAAGCATTGTCTTCGTAGGACCGCTTGCAGCAAATCCCAAAATTGGCCTCTGGAAAAAAATCCAATTCATGTACACGCCCATTGACAACCATAAGATCTTTGTTATTAAGTAGCTTTAGCAGAATTGAAGTCGAAACAATCAGAATAAACTAATTGGATTGCTTAGTAGATTCGATAGGCACACTTCAAAATAGTTCTTACAGTTTAAACCAAATACACCGTCCATTATAGTTCGGATTAAAGGTCAGCCTCTTTTGATTAGACCCATCTTTTTCATGATGTAGACTTCTCCATGATTACCATGTCTTTGGCTTTCAAAAACAATCCATTCTCCATCTGGAGATACATCAGGGTGTAGGTTAATACCTTCAGTCAGTGCTTGAAGTTTTTTTGTCTTGATATCAATACTGTAGATTTCATAAGTTGTTTCATCTTTAATCTTAAGGTTTGCGATTAATGTATTGTTGTCCGAAAGCCAGCTCAAACCAGAATTCATAAAACCCTTGTCTGTAAGGGCAAAAATTGAATCATTGACCAGATCGTAGATTCGAATATTTTGTGTATACCAGTCTGGCCCGCTCATAAATGCCAACATTTGACTGTTGGAAGACCAGGTGTGATTAATAGAATAGGCGGAATATTTATCATTTTTACAACGCGTCAATTGTTTTTCCATTCCTGTTACTGTGTCAAAGATAAACAGCTCTCGATCTTTATAATCTGTTGAACGGGTAAAGGCCCACAATCTATTACCATGGGATTCAACTTGCCATTTGGCGCACACGCGGATTGGTTTTTCAAGATAAAGTTCTTCTTGCTTTGTATAAATATCAATCGTATACTTTACAGAATTACGCAATGAATCCGTTCTTGTAAACCCAATCGTTCTGTCATCTATTTGAAAAGGGAAACTATTGTTTTCTTCTGAGCTTGTAATCTGTTCAATTGAACCCCCATCCGTATCCATTAGATAAATTTCAGCCGACCCGCTGCGATATGAAACAAATGCAATCTTCAGGTCATTAAGCTGACCCTCATTTTTCACTTGTGATAGGATAGGATTAAAAATGAAGCTTAGAAGGAAGATTGAAGTTAATATC
>JABDJE010000001.1 GCA_013002625.1 Saprospiraceae bacterium
TAATCTAAAACTCGATCATGAAAGCATATATCATTGCTGCAATAGGCATTTTGCTGACAATCATACTAGGGTATATTTTCAGAAGAATTTTCAGAAAATATATACAAAAGTCTAGCAATGAATTACATAATGATCCTACCAACTACCGATTTCTAGGATATGTTATAACAGCAATGATTTATCTCATTGGATTCAGTTGGTCGATGTATCAAGTGCCAGAGTTTAAAACCATCTCTGCGACAATGTTGACTGGCGCTGGTATTGCCGCAGCAGCGCTGGGCTTTGCCTCACAAGCCGCATTAAGCAATATCATCAGCGGAGTTTTTATTATAATTTTCAAGCCCTTCAAGATCAGAGATCGGGTCGTTATTGATAACGGTCAGGTTATTGGTGAGATTGAAGATATTACGCTAAGACATACAGTTATTCGAAATTATGAGAATCAACGCATCATCATTCCCAATAATATTATAAGCAGCTCTACCATTCTCAATGCAGATTATATTGATGAAAAAGTCCAGAAATGGGTTGAATTTGATATCAGTTATAGCTCAGATATTGATACGGCAAGGCGGATAATTATCGAGAATGTACTTAAACACCCAAATTTTATTGATGCCAGATCCGAAGAAGATATTAATAATGAGGTAGCCATTGTGCCGGTAAGAGTGATTGAACTGGGCTCTACCTATGTGAGATTACGCGCCTGGGTATGGGCCAAAAATCAAATTGAAGCAACTCAGATGCGTTTTGAGTTGTTTGAAATGGTAAAACGAGATTTTGATAAGAATGGGGTTGAAATTCCATTCCCATATCAAAATGTAATTCTCAAGTCTCAAATAAAATCAGATAGCACGATAGGATGAATAGCTGAACAATTTTGATCGAATGGCGTGTTATTTGATACTATTAATATTAGATTGAAAAATTATGCTCACACCAGAGATTATTAGAGCGGAAGCTGTCAAGCTGCACGAAGCTGAGAAAACAAGGCAACAAATCAAAGCCACTACAAAACGTCATCAGGACATGACGATTGAAGATGCTTATGCAATTCAATCTGCATGGATGGATATAAAGAAAGAAGAAGGCAGAGAGGTAGCGGGTTATAAGATCGGATTAACATCTAAAGCCATGCAAAAAAGTATGAGCATCGATGAACCTGATTATGGGACACTACTTGACGATATGGTATTTGAAGAAGGTACTGAGATAGAAGCAGGTGCCTTTCTGGATCCCCGAATTGAAGTCGAATTGGCATTTATATTAAACAGAAGATTGTTCGGAGAAAATATTTCTGTATTCGATGTTTTATCCGCCACAGAATATGTTGTGCCCGCCCTGGAATTAATTGCTGCCCGATCACATCGTGTAGATCCAGAGGATGGATATAAAAGAACTGTGCGTGATACAATTTCTGATAATGCCGCAAATGCAGGAATAATTCTAGGGGGCTTGCCCGTAAGACCTGATGCCATTGATCTGAGGTGGGTTGGCGCTATGATGCTCAGAAATGGTGTCATTGAGGAAAGTGGTGTTTCGGGGGCAGTCCTAAATCACCCAGCCAAAGGCATAGCCTGGTTGGCAAAAAAATATGCACAACACGGGGTCGCATTGGAACCCGGACAAATTATTCTTGCAGGATCTTTTACACGTCCTGTCCCAGTAAGGAAAGGTGATACATTTACTGTAGACTACGGAGAATTAGGTACTGTATCATGCTATTTCAAATAAGAGAATCATGAACATTCGAATTAATAATTTTAAAAAGGCCATTCATCAGGACAAGATGCAATACGGAATGTGGAATGGTATTGCGGACAGCTATGCCGCTGAAATCCTTGGAGGTGCAGGATTCGACTTCGTACTCATTGACGGCGAACACGGACCTTATGATTTGAGAAGTATTATTGTTCAATTGACAGCGCTAGCTTCTCATGAGGTTACACCTATTGTTAGACCTCCCGTAGGAGATCCCGTTATTGTTAAGCAACTGCTCGATGCCGGAGTCCAGACTCTTCTTATTCCCATGGTAGAAAGCGCTGAACATGCCAAACTAATGGTTCAGGCCATGCGTTATCCACCTCATGGGATAAGAGGTGTTGGTACTGCTCTTGCGCGTGCAGCGCAATGGAATCGCGTGAATAATTATTTCCAGGATGCGGATGATCAAATGTGTCTGATTGTGCAAGTTGAATCTATGAAAGGCTATGATGCATTGGATGAAATATTACAGGTGGATGGCGTCGATGCCGTCTTTGTGGGTCCCGCTGATCTGGCAGGATCTATGGGATATCTGGGTCAGCCCATGCATCCGGAAGTCGTAGAAAAAGTCAGTGCTGCCATGAGCCGTATACACGCCTCAGGTAAGGTTGCAGGCACACTTGCCGTAAAAGAAGAATTGGTCAAGGCTTATTCAAATGCCGGTGCACGTATTATAGGCTTGGGCGTGGATCTCGTTATGTTAGCGAAGGCTACACGGGCTCTGGTGGCAAAATATAAGCCTGAGGCAGATGAAGAAAGTAATACAAGGTATTAGGTAATGAATGAATGAGTGATTGAGTGATTGATATTAAGATTAAAATACTTACCCTTTGCAACTCAAAAGACCCTCTCACCTCTCACCTCTTACCTCTTACCTCTTACCTCTAAATCACCTTTAAGGCATATACATCATTAAGTTTGTATTTATCGTTGATTTTGATTTTATGAATGTAGATACGTGCATCTTTCTTGATGTAAGGTTTAATTTTATCTACAGGTAATTTTTTATTCGTCTCTGTTAAATTAAAGGCAATAGCATTCATTCCTGGTGCCGCGACTATAACATTCATTGAATATTTTATCGGCTTACCACAATTGTTTTTTAAACCCTCATAATTAATTTGAATAGCTGTATTAATTTTTTTCTCAATTTCAGAAATGGAATGATTGGAAATTTCATTAAGACCGAAATTACCCCAAGTTATGTAATAACAAGGATGCGTACGTTTATATACTGAGTTGAACTCTTCATAGGTATCCGAGTCAAAGACAGTTAAGGTATCTATACCATAATATTTCTTATTGGCCATATTCTGTAACAAC
>JABDJE010000211.1 GCA_013002625.1 Saprospiraceae bacterium
GTGGTCCAAAAATTACCAACTGAAAAATATGTGTATTTGGAAGTAGTCGAACAATCAGATACATTCTGGATTGCAACTCGGAAACAGGATGTTGACATAAACGGTATATACTTTTACCGAGAAGGACTCTTGAAAACGCGATTTGAAAGTAAAGAATTCAACAGGATTTTTGATACGATCTATCTCGTGTCAAATATAGTACCTTCTAATCATGGCAATACAGGAACTCAGGAGCAAGTTATTAAAACAGATGCTCCCTCACAGGCGCCTGTTACAAATAGAGTCAAAGAAGGATCTATTTTGATTAAAGATTTATTGGAACAACAAGAAGAACTCGAAGGCGAAGTCGTACAATTGACCGGGATGTGTACAAAGGTGAATCCTAATATAATGGGCAGAAACTGGGTGCATTTGAAAGATGGGTCTGCAGATGACTTTGATTTGGTGATCACCACCAATCAGCGTGTCATGGAAGGAGAGACACTCACCATGCAGGGCGTAGTAGTGCTCAACAAAGATTTCGGTGCTGGATATAGATATAATTTAATCTTGGAAGAGGGTAAAAGGCAACAATAGAAGTGAAGATTAATAAATACTTGCAAAAAATATACACCAGGCTGACAGACACGCGTGCTGCAGGCTTATATATCATTTTATTTGCTGTGGCTATTGCAGTAGCAACATTCATTGATAATGATTTCGGTACTAGTTCAGGACTAGTTGTCATTTTTAAGTCCTGGTGGTTCGAATTATTACTTTTTCTTTTTTCCTTAACCCTTATTGCCAATATCAGACGATTTAGAATGATCCAGAATCGCCGTTGGGGCATATTGACTTTTCATCTTGCCATGATCATTATTCTTATCGGTGCAGGTGTCACACGATATTTTGGCTATGAAGGCATAATGCATATCCGCGAAGGCGATACAAGCAATTCTTTTATATCAGCTGAAACATATTTGCAATTTGAGCTTTTAGCCGACAACCAAAAATTTAAATGGGATGAACCTGTGTTATTTTCATCCTTAGGCAATAATAGTTTCAATAACACCTACCTCCTTAATGACCATTTGGTGGAAGTTGAATTGCAGTCATTTATTCCTAATCCTGCTCAGGTATTAGAGACATCTGATGAAGGACTACCCACTATCAAAATTGTATTTGGAGGTGCATCAGGAAGGCAGGAGTATTTTGTAAGTCAGGGGTATTCCAGAACAATTGGTAACGCCGTTTTCAACTTTGAAGCACCGGGTGTTCAGGGCGATTTTGATATTTACTGGAGAAATGATTCTTTGTTTCTCCAGCACGACCAGCCTTTGACCCAGATGATTATGGCAACGCAATCTCTTGATACACTTGAGGTATCACCGCGTCCGCATTTACTGAGATTGAGATCATTGTATTCTAATGGTGATATAAGCTTTGTTTTTGGGGACTTTAATCCGAAGGCTAATTTAGTAATGCAAAGTGCTGACAGAAAAGTACGCAACGAAAGCATGACTGCACTTGACTTGAAAATTACAATTGACGGAGAAGAAAAGTCCAGCTATGTATACGGTAAAAAGCATTTACAAAATAAACCTTCAATAATTCGATTTAAAAACTCCAGTATAGCAATTGGATATGGTGCCAAAACACTGACGCTTCCTTTTGATATTAAATTGTATGATTTTCAGATGGAACGGTATCCGGGAACCAACAGTGCAGCATCCTATGCCAGTGAAGTCAGATTAATTGATTCAAATAAGAATTACGAAAAAGATTATAGGATATTCATGAATAACATCCTTGACTACAAAGGATATAGATTTTTTCAATCTTCATTTGATCAGGATGAAAAAGGTACCTATCTGAGTGTGAATCACGATTTCTGGGGCACTTGGATATCATACCTGGGCTACTTTTTACTTACCGTAGGGATGATAATAATTTTCTTTAGCAAGCGCAGTAGATTTTCTTTTGTGGTAAAACAACTTAAGAAGATGCGTACTGTATCCGGCATTGTATTGTTATTGCTTATAACGAGTTTTGGCGCTAAAGGTCAAACGGTTGTCAATGCAGAAGTCCCCATAATTGAAGCAACACATGCAGCATTTTTTTCCAAAGTTCTTGTTCAGGATCATAAGGGTCGAATGAAACCTGTTCATACTTTATCGAGAGAGCTTTTGCGAAAGGTCTCGAGGTCTGAGAGCTATAATGGTTATAATGCAGATCAAGTTATTCTCAGCATGTTTGCCTACAGTGAATTTTGGCTTTCAGCCAAACTAATAAAAATGGGAAAAAATGAGGCTGTAAAAGATTTGCTTGATGTTAGAACTGATTATGCTTCTTATAAGGATTTCTTTAATCAGGATGGTAGTTATAAAATGGCTGAAGCAGTAAGACGAGCTTATGGCTTACAACCTATCGACAGAGGCACCTTTGAAAAAGAGGTCATGAAATTGGATGAAAGAATTAACATTCTTTCAATGATGTTTTCAGGACGCATGTTCAAAATTATTCCGATTCCTGGTGATCCAAACAACACATGGGCTTCCAGCAGGGCAGAGCATGGTGACGCAGCGCTTCCGCCTGTAGCCGTGAAATTTTTTCCGGCTTATAAAGAAGCATTGCAAAAAGCTATGTCGGATGGCAATTATGAATTACCGAATTTATTAATTCAGGAACTTACTGAATATCAGCAGGAGCATGGCTCTGCAGTGACACCATCTCAAACCAAGGTGTCATTCGAAGTATTGCTTAATAAGCTCAAAGTCTTTGACAGGCTATCTATAGCTTATTTATTGTTGGGTATGGCCTTCCTTACCTTGCTTTTCATTAATGTATTTCGGGGCAAAGATATCGGACAGAGTGTATTTAAAACTCTTCTAGTTATTACTGCGGGTATGTTTGTTTTTCATACCGCGGGCCTCGGCATTCGTTGGTATGTTTCCGGCAGGGCGCCCTGGTCCAACGGATATGAATCCATGATTTACATAGCCTGGACTTCATGTCTTGCCGGCTTGATATTTACGCGTAAATCGACCGGTGGCCTGGCTGCAACAATGGTGTTGGCAGGGACGATTTTATTGGTTGCTAAATTAAGTTATTTGGATCCTGAAATTACGCCTCTGGTTCCGGTTCTGCGATCTTACTGGCTCACAATTCATGTATCATTGATAGCGGGCAGTTATGGATTTCTGATGTTAGGCGCTCTTATCGGTTTGATCAATTTGATTCTTTTTGTGTTTTTGAATGATCGAAATAAAGAACGTGTTAAACGGATCGTTACCGAAATGTCATACATAAGTGAAATCACTTTAATCGGTGGATTGGTTATGATCAGTGTAGGTACTTATCTAGGCGGTGTGTGGGCGAATGAGTCATGGGGAAGATATTGGGGATGGGATGCAAAAGAGACTTGGGCCCTGGTAACGATACTGGTGTACGCTTTTATTTTGCATATGCGGATCATTCCGAAATTGCACAATATGTATACCTACAATTTGTCAAAACTCTTTGGATGGGCCTCAGTGATCATGACATATTTTGGTGTAAATTACTATCTGTCTGGTTTGCATTCTTATGCAGCAGGTGATCCAGTGCCAATTCCCAATTGGGTATATATCAGTGTGGTCTCTATCACAATCATTGCCATACTGGCTTACTTTAGAAAAAGGATTTATCTAAAGGATTTTTGATTCTGCTCCTCCCATAAGCACTATGTCTGCTGAATACCATTGATCAAATGGTTGCGCCAACCGCCAGTATTCCACTTATTAAAAACCCTGGAATTAAACCTCTGAAGAAACCTTCAACATGGGGCTTCATTGTAGTGTAGTAAGCTGTGTCCGGTAACTTTAGTTTTGCAGGGTGCCAAACAACCACCAATAGGTAGTCTAAAATTATGAGATCCATAAGGCTCATTACAACATAAGTGAGAAAACCATTTATCCAAAAAATACACCAATTCGGTTCAATGTCGAGGTGCATGTTGCTCTTATAGATTGAGAAAAACATCAATGCAATAAACAGAGCAAATCCCAGATAGGCTTCAGGATTGAGTGGCTTAATTATACGCCCTTCATCGTCTCTGATCTTTTTAAAGATACCAGACAAACCCATTGCAATGATGAGTGCAAGGAAAATGAAACCGTAGAAAGCTCCATGAATAAGGGCATTTAGCGTAATGTTTACCCACATAATTATTCATCCAATATAATCACATCCAATGCTTTTGCTCTGATCATATCATTAAGCTGCGGAAGCATTTCCATTTTCACCTTTTGCCAGTCATTTAATTCAACGTCGATCAAATCGATTAACTCATCTTTCACCTGTATGGCTGCCGCAGTAGGTGGATAATCGTTCGTGCCCATTTGTGTTAAACTGTTAATGTGGGCCAGTTTATTAGTGAGTCTTATCGGAAAATTGAGAGGATCCTGACCTGATCGATTCTTTGTTTGATACAGCTCTTTTTCAACCTTGGTCATTACAGAATCCACTTCACTTGCATAGGCTTTGATCTCTTCATCTTCAATTCTTTTGGTATAACCATTCATTTGAGTGCGTAAAGAACGAATATCTATAATGGCTTGATG
>JABDJE010000220.1 GCA_013002625.1 Saprospiraceae bacterium
ACCTTAAAGATGTAAAACCAGAAGCATGATTCTGTTCACCAAGCTCTTAGAAATATTTGATTTAGAACGAATCGATACACATGTATACCAAGCCAACAATCTGGACATTGGTAGTTTTTCGGTGTATGGTGGTCAGGTACTGGCGCAATCTATACTGGCTGCATACAAAACCGTAGAGGGTAAATCCCTTAACTCGATTCATGGTTATTTTCTGTTAATGGGTGATAACAACAAACCCATTAGATATTCAGTGGATGTAGTTCGAGATGGTAGAAGTTTTTCTGTAAGACGCGTGAAAGCCTGGCAAGGTGACAAGAACATCTTTATTATGGCAGCTTCTTTTCACCGGGAAGAGAATGGCTTGGAACACCAAAAAACAATGCCGAATGTTCCACAGCCTAATGTACTCACCCCATTCTCTGAAATTTTTAAAGAATTCGCTGAAAAATTCCAAATAAAACCGAAAGGCTTTTACTCTGAAGATGGTCCTATTGTCTTTCATCCAATTGAGCGATATAATCCATTTAACCCTGGGAAAAAGCCGCCATTAACCCATTTATGGTTCAAACCCAATGGAATTGTACCAAAGGATGATGCATTGTCGAAGGCTTTTCTGGCTTATGCATCAGACTTTTCATTGCTTATTACCGCACTATTACCACACGATGTAAGCTTTTTCAAAACGCCCATGAAAATTGCCAGCCTTGATCATGCGATGTGGTTTCACAAGCCAATCAACCCGAATGACTGGCATCTTTATGTTGTAAACAGCCCATTTTCAGGCAATGCACGTGGATTTTGCCAGGGCAGTATGTTCAATTCAGAAGGAGATTTAGTGGCGTCTATTGTACAAGAAGGCCTTATTCGAATTCTTGAATAGAAAAAACCAAAATTTCTAATTAAATTAATGGTCCAACCTTTTACCACTCTACTCTAAGGCCCTTTTATAGTTATAAACCATGAGTTTAATCGCCTGTGGATTAAGTGTTTACACTTAGCAAATTTCGCATATAGGCTATTAACTTTGAAAGACCACAATTCTAATTATAAAATTGAAAACGATTGCGTATGGATTATAAATTCAAAACATTCGCATTATCGATATGGGCGCTCATTTTTGCGATGAGTATCCAGGCTCAGAATCAGATTATTGGAATGAGCGAAAACATTGATAATGTCACAGTTGAAACCAGTAGTCAAGCTAGTTCAACCCAAGGTATAAATACCTTAACCCAGGATGGGTTCAAACCAAACCTAAATGCCGCTTCAAGGTTTTTAGCTCAAGCAAGTCTGGGATACAGTTTTGAAGACATCGAAGAAGTTGCTGACATGGGTATTGAAGATTGGATTGATAATCAAATCGCCATGCCTAAATCCTTTAGCCTACTCGATAAAGTCATTGAGTATCACGAATTCAGAAAAGATGGACTTGGAAATCCTGAAGCCGGATCTTCAATTCGATTCTGGGATTATGCATGGTGGCAATACCATGTAACTTCTGATGATTACCTGAGACAAAGAATTGCTTTTGCATTAAGCGAACTCATCGTGATATCAAGGTTTTCAAACTTTGGAAATGAACCCTATGCATTTGCGGACTACTATGATATATTCATGGACCATGCCTTTGGCAATTACCGAGACATTTTGGAAGAAGTGACCTATCATGCGGCCATGGCCAGATATCTCACCTATATGAACAACCCCAAGTCAGATACTATAGAAAACATTTATCCGGATGAAAACTATGCACGTGAATTAATGCAATTGTTTACGATCGGATTGTATGAACTTAACAATGACGGTACTGAAAAAGTCGATACTGCGGGTGAGCTCATACCTACATATGATAATCTTGACATAGCAGAGTTTTCAAAAATATTTACGGGATTAACCTGGGGAGATCGAGATGAGTTTGGTAAGTACTGGCCGCACGATGATACAAGTTTTGTCGTACCACTTCAGATGTTTAATGAATTTCATGAGCCTGGTGTTAAAGACCTCCTCAATGGATTTCAAGTGCCAGATCGAAACCCAGTAGATGGTATAGCAGATATAAATGATGCGCTTGACAATTTATTTAATCACCCTAACTGTGGGCCTTTTGTATGCCGCTATTTAATTCAACGGTTGGTCACATCGAACCCTAGCCCAGCTTATGTAAATCGTGTTGCAACCGTCTTTAATGATGACGGAACAGGAACAAGGGGAAATTTAGCGGCAGTGGTAAAAGCAATTCTTCTCGACCCAATAGCAAAGGCTTGTGATTCTGCGATAGATACAACCTTTGGTATGTTACGCGAACCATTTGTAAGATATTATCAGCTCAATCGAGCCTTTGATATTAATACAATGAGCGGTAATCATAGAAATGATATGTATTATGTTCAAGAATTTGTTGAGCAAAAGCCCAATACATCTCCGAGTGTATTTAACTTCTTTCAATATGATTATCAGCCGATCGGCTCAATAGAGCAAAATAATTTGTTCGCTCCTGAGTTTCAAATCACAAATTCACAAACCATAACAGGATGGATCAATGGTTTATATAGGTGGGTCGTAAACGGAAACCCTGCAGATGAATATGATTTATATAGTGGTGAACCCGATGCCTCTTATGAAGATGAAATAGGGAGTTTGGACTTGTCAGATGAAGAATTATTGGCAGATGATGCCCACTTACCGCTTTTAGTGGATAGGCTTAATCTAATCCTGGCTCAGGGAAGGTTATCGAGTTATACTGAACAAGTCATTATTGATGCGATCAAAGAGTTCAGTCAAGAAACTGCCGAAGACTTGCAGCTGCGCACGCGATTAGCAATTTATTTAGTCATGAGCTCTCCTGAGTACTTAATCAACAGATAAAATTATGGTAAAGAAACGACGACATATATCACGAAGAAAATTTTTAGGTGAAGCGAGTTGTGCCGCTCTTGGTTCTACTGCATTCCTTAATTCAGTCTTAAATCTGGGCGCGATTAATACTTTGGCAGCAAGGCCTCATATTATTGGATCGCCATCAGATTATAAAGCTATGGTTTGCATCTTACTTGCAGGCGGTGCTGATACACACAATGTTTTAATTCCAACAGAAACTTCAGAATATGATGCATATCAGGCAACGAGGAGTGACCTTGCGCTTGATATAAATGCAAATCCACCTGAAATTCTTGATCTGGATTATGATGATAACGGATTAACTTATGGCGTTCATGCCGGCATGCCTGATGTAAGGGATATGTTTGATGAAGGTGATCTATCATTCTTGGCCAATGTGGGCACCTTAATTGAACCGATTGATGATTATAATGATTATGAAAACGGTGGAAAACAAATCCCACTCGGGCTTTACTCACATAGCGATCAAATAATGCAATGGCAGACCTCAGTACCACAGAGTCGATCTGCTGTAGGCGTGGGTGGTCGAATGGCTGATTTACTTCATGCTATGAATTCAATTGATGGCATTTCTATGAATATTTCACTCGATGGAAAAAATAGATTTCAATCGGGTAATTCAATCGTCGAGTATGCTATAAATAATGACACCTCTGCTCAAAATATTGGATTTGATGGATTCCCTAGCTGGTGGAGTAATAGTGGGTTTTTAAATATGACCAAGGACAGCTCAATCAACAGCATGGTCAACCATTCTTACGCGAATTTATTTCAAAAGACATTTGGTGAATTAGGGGATCAAACCATAGAAAGTACTGAGATTTTTAAGACGGCACTAGCTAATGTTGTCCCTCTGAATACGACATTCCAAACGACTGGATTATCACAGGATTTGAAAAAAATTGCAGAGGTAATGAGTGTTCGATCTCACCTTGGATCTTGTCGCCAAATCTTCTTCACAACCTTTGGTGGTTGGGATCATCATGACGATGTTATAAATAATCAAAATGCTATGTTGCCAATATTAAATGACGCATTACATTCATTTAATGAAGCGATGAAGGAACTAGGCATACATGACAAAGTGATCACATTTACAATTTCAGATTTTGCCAGAACATTAACTTCTAACGGAAATGGATCAGATCATGCCTGGGGTGGCAATCAAATGATAATGGGCGGTCCGATTACAGGTCAGGAAATCTACGGTACATACCCTACACTAAACTTGACCAACCCACTCAATGTATCTGATCGAGGTCGATATATACCTACAACTTCGGTTGATGAGTTCTATGCAGAAGTTGCCCTGTGGTTTGGTGTATCACCTAATGACCTCGATTATGTATTGCCTAACCTGTGTAATTTCTATTCAACGAGTGGCTGCCCTGCCGCACCACCCGCCAATTATATGCCAATTGGAATGTTTTAATAACCCTAAATGATAGCAAGATGAAGTATATAATAACACTTATAATCACATTAAGCCATATCATTTGTCTCAACGCACAAATATGTGTTGGAACGCAGGGTCAATTGGAATGGCAAGTTTGGAGAGAACTTCCTGATAACGAACTGGGTGAAATTTACGCTGAAGAATCCTTTCCCCTAAGTCCGGATGTTACACAGACCTTATATAGTACAGCAAGTCCAAATAATTTTGATAACATGATGGCTGGAAGAATTGCCGGGTTCATTAGTGTTCCCCAAGCAGATTCTATCATATTCAATGTTACAGGAGATGATATCGTTAGGTTTTATCTCAGTACAGATGACAATCCCGACAACGCAGAGCTCAGGGCTTATATGAATGGCTGGTCTAACGAAACCGAACATGATAAATATCCTGAACAGACATCTGATTCAATTTGGTTCGAGGCCGACACATATTATTATTTTGAGTTGATTTACGTTGAAGGCGGAGGTGGCGATTATGTCAATCTTTGGTGGAAAACTGATAATGTTGATATCAGTGCCTGGAATATTATTACCGCCGGTTATTTAAATGGCATAGATTGTCTTCCTGCAGCTTGTCCGGAAAGAGGAACAGCATGCGATGATGGAGATGCAACAACTATCGATGATATGGAGGATGGATTCTGCAATTGTATTGGTAGAAAAGATAATCCCAACACCTGCATCGGTGAACGCGGTTATGTAGAAATGTTCTCTTACGACAATATACCGGGATCTACATTGAACGATCTATATGAAGATCCTGACTTCCCGGCCATGCCAGACAGGAGTGCCCGATTAGATATTTTTGGCATACCTTACTCGAATGAAAATGACAGCACCGGCACCTTGTTACAAGGTTATTTAAGTGTACCTGTAACCGGAAATTATAAATTCAACGTTACCGGAAATAATGAAACCATCTTTTTTCTGAGTTCGGATGAAGATCCTGCTAACAAACAAGCACATCAGATTTTTGTGGTAGGCAGTACAGATCCTACAGAGCATGATAAATATATTTTCCAAAGTACATCCAATATAAACCTGGTTGCCGGACAATACTATTATGTAGAATTGAATCATAAAGAAAGTTCTTATTCTGAGCACTTTAGTATATTCTGGCAGACGCCATTTACTCAGGATGAAACATGGAAACGTGTGCCTGACTTTTATTTTTACGAATATGATTGCACCTTGGCATGCATCCCACAAGGGACACCATGTGACGACGGTAACCCATACACCAATAATGATGTATACGACAATAATTGCGAATGTATAGGAACACCTTGCTCAGGGTCCAATTGCAATGATCCGGTAGCGAGCTATACACCGTATGCAAAATGTGGATTAACCGATCAATTGGATAATATTCAGACTGGAAGTTGGTTAAGCTGTAATAGATCTGATAATCCAAATCCATCAAGAGATACAACACATTGGATCAAGTATGACTTAGGGCAATCTTATTATTTATTGACAAGTCACGTCTGGAATTACAATGAAAGTGGGCAAACTCAACAGGGTTTTGAAAGCGTAGCTGTTGATTATTCTATCGATGGCACAACATGGACACAATTGGGCATTTTCAATTGGAATCTAGCAAATGGTGGAGAAGAGTATTCGGGCTTTATCGGACCAAACTTTGGAGGTGTTATTGCCCAATATGTATTGATTACTTCTCTTGATGATCCAAACGGAGAACCATGTAGAGGTTTTGGTAAGATGACCTTTACTACTTCTGGTTGTACTACCATAGGACAATCATGCGACGATGGTAATCCTCTTACTCAAAACGATAGTATAGCGGCAGACTGTATATGTATTGGAGAAATGATCCAACTTAATGATTGTCTTGTTGATAATTTAACTTTAGGAGACACCTTGTTACCAGAGAACAATTACAGTGCGACGTTTACAATTAACTCTGAAAATATACTTGAATCGAACAGTGATATTAAATTTATTGCTGGAGAAGAAATAGACTTGCTGCCTGGGTTTGAAACACCAATTTCTACAGAGTTTCTATCCATGATTCAACCTTGTGCAAACGGCGGCAATAACGAACCCGTTGAACAATTAAAAGACTTGGATGAAGAGCAGAAACGGGATTACTTGCAGGTGATCACAGTTGCAGATTCAGATCAACAAATAATTGAATTCTTACTGGATAAAGCCGGTAATGTTCATATTGAAATACTTGATAATTCTGGCAAGGTCCTATACACGATTATAAATACAGACTATCGGAACAAAGGGTACTTCACCAAACGATTACGTACGAAAAAACTGGAAGCGGGTGTATACCAGGTGGTATATAAAGCCAAAGGCATTCATGAGATTGAAAAAATGGTTGTGTTATAATCCAAGTACTGGTTTGCAGTCATTTAAAAGCAATGCAATTTACTTGCATTGCTTTTTTTATACTAAGCAGTCAAGATAAACTGTTATACATAAAAGCATGTCTATAAGGTGATAATTACATTTCAAATTCAACCACTAAAAAATATTTGTTATGAAATTATCAACCCTCATTTTTCTCTTATCGATTCTGATTATTGGAGCATGTGAAACCAGCACTTTTAACGATACAGCGGAACAGGGAATTTATCCTGAAGTTGATCAGTCTCTATGGATATATTTTGAGCGATTCGAAGATGAAGCTGCTAAACGCGGAATCCCAATAAACCTGAAAACATTAGGTATAACAGGCGTAGTTGAAAATATCCAAGAAACCAACGTTGCAGGCACCTGTCAATATGGTCAACACATTGCACATGTTACAATTGATCTTAACTTCTGGCAGTCGAGTTCTTTTTACAATCGCGAGTTTGTAGTATTTCATGAATTGGGACATTGTGCATTAAAACTT
Organism: Saprospiraceae bacterium; assembly: GCA_013002625.1. Lineage (GTDB taxonomy): Bacteria > Bacteroidota > Bacteroidia > Chitinophagales > Saprospiraceae > RFSX01. Next base: position 7,226 of record JABDJE010000220.1, read on the forward strand.
AATCATAATGACCTGGCTTTCACAAATGGAATTTGTAAAAGCATCATGCACAGCGGACTTACGAATTGCAGAACGGCCTACAATATTGAAAACAGAGATTATTATCTGGATGAATTATTCGGAATAATTCAATAAGTTTCGATTTTTGTAGAAATTATAAAATGTTTGAAGCTTATTTTAAACTCGGGTTTGAACATATATTAGACATCAACGGCTTGGATCATGTGCTGTTCCTCTTGGCACTTACAATGCCATTCAGCCTTAAGGATTGGAAGCGCGTAATCATTCTTGCTACTGCATTCACAGTAGGGCATTCTGTAACGCTTGCATTGAGTGCTTTGGATATAATAAAGGTTAACAGCGATTTAATAGAAATACTAATTGCCCTGTCGATTTTTATCACGGCATTGCTGCAAATAATCAAAAAACAATCTGATCAAAAGCTCAAAAAAGAATATGGCCTGGCTTTATTATTTGGTTTTATTCACGGAATGGGTTTCTCAAATTTCTTTAAATCAATACTTGGAAAAGACAACATAACCATTCCTTTATTATCATTTAATATAGGTGTAGAGATGGCCCAGATTCTAATTGTACTCGCTATAATTACATTTAATACAGCGGTGTTTAAATATTTGAAAAATAGGGGGTACTGGGTCTATACAGTGGGTGGCCTGGTATGTCTATGGTCACTTAAACTTATTGTTGAGCGATTGTAATTAGTATCATTTCTGCTTATAAATCTCTGCCTTGCCCCTACGGTGTCTTATAGTATGAATTAGATTAAGTGAAGCAGTATCTATTTTTTCTTTTGCTGCCTCTATACCCGTTCCGATATTGGAAAGGATAATATACTCTCCATCGGGTTCATCCAGATAGCCTAAGTTAGAAAATTTTTCCTCCTTGGATATATAACCAGCACTGGGTTGTCCGAGCACCACTTTTTCTAAAAATTCAACATTAATTTTTGATTTCGGATCAATATTATCACGGCAATAGTTCGCTATATCCTGATGTGTTCGCACAGCATACTTATAGTATGTGTCTACATCATTAAAGCCCCGTTCATTATTTCTTAGGATTAATATGCTGAGAAAAATAATGAGCACAAGTCCAAATGCCCATTTTGTATTATTGAATAATATCTCAAATACCCCAAACAACAGTAATACGGTGCTCCAAAATTGTATGGGCATATTATAACGGGAAGAATAAAAATTAAGCGCATTGAAAGCGAAATAGCATGCCATAAACACACACGCAGCAAATAAAAATGGCTGCATCGCTTTATACTTGAATTTTGAAGTTTTCATAATTACAGCCAACACAATAAAAAACGACATCGTTGCAAAAACAAAACCGTTACCCCAATTAAATCCGCACACCATCAAAACCGAACTCAATAGATAAACGTGATACAGTCTTATGCCTTTGATTGTCAAGGTGTTTCTCTTTATTGCGATTAGCAACCAAAATACCCATCCAAGTACAGTCAATATCCATTGCGCATTTGAAAGAAAATGATCAGTCACAAATGCGCGAAACTGTTCATTATAGGTGAACATTGAAAACTCCATAATCTCCACATGAAATGGGTAAAGAAACCATCCAAATTGAATTTTCTGAACCAGATAATGTATGAAGCCTATCCCAAGGGATAGTAAAACATATTTAAATCTTTCAAGCCATTTCTGTAATGATAAAGGCCTTTCAATAAAGAGCGTGTAAATGGCCAGTACCGGTAATAAAACAATTGCACTTTCCTTGGTATAAAGTGCTGCGATATAACTCAAAACAAAAAGAAAGTTATTTTTTTGGATGAATGCAATCAAGGCTACAGTTAACCCGAATGCCAATGTAACCTCTGGAAGCACTAGATGAGATTGGACAAAAAATGCTTCATTGGCGATGTACATCAAGATAAGCCCAAAAGCAAAAAAACTATGTACCCATTGTCTGGATTTAAAGAACACAAAACCCAGATAGAATATACTAAGCCATTGCACGAAAAAATGAATTTGATATGGAGAATTGCTTGTCAACCTACCCCATAAGCTGCATATATAGGTAAAAAACATGGGATGTCCCCTTGTGTATTCAACAGAAGCTTCATTAGGAAAAAGACGTATGCCGGACTCTATAAAATAATTAACAGCATGACCATATACCCATGCTTCATCCCAAAAGTATGGTAATGCAATGTACTCTAGCTTTACGATAAAAAATACGATCAACAAGCCTATGAGCATCGCATAGGATAGTAAATTATTGGGTTTGGAATTCAGCATTTGAAATCCAAGTTAATGCTGGAACCTGACTAATTCTAAAAAACGAATTTATTTTCTTGAATTAAGATGTCTGCAATTTCACGTCTGCGCTCCATTACATTTTGCATTGGATACTTTGACAATTTTTTAATACCTGAAATGAATGCTCCGAACATACTTTCATCTACGAGAGAACCCGTTGCATCCATTGCGTTGGCATATATCCTTTTTGCGGCATCATGGAACTGGACTTTTAAAGCTGACTCAAGACCAGGACGTGATGCTTGTTCTTTCTCAACGCGCAGTAAAAGAGATTCTGTGGTGAAAATATCGATAATAATATCTGAAAGATTCATCAGAGGTTCTTGTGCTTCTTTAAGATTTAAGGATCCACTCATGGCTTGTTGACCTGCATAACCCATGAGCATGAAAAAGATTTTTTTGAAGTTATCCAGTGTTTTTCTTTCATCAGAATATAAATACTCCTGTTCTGTTGACTCCTGTTGAGCGCCTTTCATCAATTCAGCTTGAACAGCCATAGCTGGAGTGGCAATATCAAACTCTCCCTTCATCGCCTTTTTAAATAATAGGGACAACATCAAAAGCCTATTGATTTCATTGGTTCCTTCGAAAATTCGATTGATTCGTGAATCCCTGTAGGCTCTTGCAATTGACCCCTCTTCAGAATATCCCATTCCTCCGTGCACCTGCACACATTCATCAACAACAAAGTCCAGAACTTCCGAACCCAAAACTTTTATAATTGAGCATTCCAGAGCATAAGCTTCGGCTGCCTGTAATTTGGCCTGACCATATTCTGCACCTTCTTCAATTCTGTCTTTAATGTCTTGCTCCATCCATCCGGCTATTCTCAGGACGGCAGCGTCCAGTCCTGCAATTCGAATAGCTTGCTCAGCAAGTTTGTGTTTGATCGCTCCAAAATTGGAAATGGATTGTCCAAACTGTTTTCTCTCATTGGCATACTCAATTGTGGTTGTTGCAACGCGCTTACATCCACCTAGACACGATACACCAAGTTTATAACGGCCTATATTTAATACGTTAAACGCTATGAGGTGCCCTTTCCCTAAAGTACCCAGAAGGTTTTCAGTTGGAATTTTTACATTTTCAAAATATACCTGTCTGGTTGACGAACCTTTGATTCCTAACTTCATTTCCTCCTCTCCCAGGCTTACACCTTGTGTATCCGCTTCGACTAAAAAACCTGTAAACTTATCACCATCTACCTGTGCAAATACGATAAACAGTTGAGCAAAACCGGCATTAGAAATCCACATTTTCTGGCCATTTAAAATATAATGCTTGCCATCTTCTGTCAGCTCAGCTCTTGTCTTGGCCGACAAGGCATCAGAGCCTGAACCAGGTTCGGTCAAACAGTAAGCTGCAACCCATTCTCCAGATGACAACATCGGCAGATATTTTTCCTTCTGAGTTTGTGTTCCAAAATACAATATGGGTAACATTCCAATACCGGTATGTGCATTATAACTTACAGAATAGGACCCTGAACCGCCCATGCCTTCAGCGATAATAGTCTCACTGATAAAGTCTAATTGCATACCTCCATATATTTCAGGCATGTGTGCACCAAGAAATCCCAATTCACCGGCTTCTGCCATGAGCTGAGAATTGAGACCCGGTTCCTGAACTTCGATTCGGTCTGCATTGGGTATTATCCTCTCGTTAATAAAATCATTAATTGAAGCCTGGATCATCTGATGTTCTTCAGTATAATCCTGTTGACTGAAAGTATGCGCTTCGTCAGTGGATTTTATTAAAAATTCTGTACCATTAAGTTTATGAATAGACTTTGATGCTGTTTCCATGTGTAATTCAATAATTTAACTCTAAGTTAAATTTTTAATTCAATATTTTCAAGACTTTGGAACATAATTAGGGATATTGCCTATGTTTTTCTTTACTTAAAGTTCATAGATAAAACAAGCTTTAATCATTTGATTACATAAATGCCTCAATTCATGCACCAAAGTCTAAAACAATTTTACTTATTCAACATTACATCAAGGATGCTATCTTTGGCAACTCAATTAATTTGGTGCACCTATGCGGCAGAAGATTTACTTTGAAATATTATGGTGGGTAATCACAGTGGTCATTGTGCTCCTAGTCCTGTCTCCAATCTATTTAAATATCAAAAACGACTACCCTTTTTATACCTATAACATCATATGTATCGTGATCGCCGTAACCTTCATGCGTTACATCTTTATGCTTAAGCATCATTATATCGTTTACGCAAAATGGATCAAGGTCATTTTCATATTTATTCCTATCCCATTATTGCTGGTTCTTACAGATGCCATTTCTACGTTTCAGGCCTTTGTAGATGAAGAAGGTATTTATAGTATTATGAAGGGTATGCCGAATGGTCTCCAAAAAGGATTGTCCTCCTATATTCGCAGTGAAATGCTCTTCTTTTGGGCAGCAGCAATGTTATCCAATTTACTTTTACCTGTTCGTATGATTGTATCACTCTGGAGAGAAATTAATAAAGGGACACATTGATTGGGTATTGGGTATTAGGTATTAGGTTTTGGGTATTAGGTATTAGGT
>JABDJE010000260.1 GCA_013002625.1 Saprospiraceae bacterium
ACTATGAAAACGTAGATGTTTATGTAACGACTTACGATATTATTATTGAAGAAGGGCAGGCATTTTCAGAGATCCCAGAAGATGCATCTTTCTCGTTTAAAGACCACAGTTATTCGATCTCATATAAAAAGGTTTTACCGAATCATTTAAGAGTTGAGGTCAATTCTTCACCTTCAATAGCAAATATCAATCCAGAAGATTATGAGGCTTTTAAGACCTATGTTAAAAATGTCTTGGAAGTAGAAAGTGCTTTTATTGGGTATAAATAGAAGGGCTCAATTATAAGAGTTTAAGAACAAGGCATTGATTAAATTCTAATTAATGCCTTTTTTTGTGAACAGTGTATTAATGAATAAATTTGGTTGTGAGCTCAGGATCATTCGAATTTATATACTGTGTTTCCACAGCATTAATGCGTTGGCCTTCACGTTGATATCCAATTATTTTTGGAATGGTCAATCCACTTTCTGCAAAGCCTAAGCGTTCATCTTCAAAAACTGTAATATCAGTGCCAATGGCCAATTGACTAAAAGATGCGCTATCAGGATTATCGATAGAAATGACTTTTTTCGGAAAGATCAGTTGACCGTTCTCATCCAGAGCTTTAGAATTTAAAACTTCATCTTTATTTAAGGCGTAAACGGGTTCACTTTTTATTAAGAATGGCTTTAAAATTTTTTCTGAATTGGTGTTCATCATGTGTTCCTGATGCAGGTTGGGATTAATTTGTAGAATGGATAATTCAATATTCTGCGGAATGAGTATGGCCGATCTTTTCAATTGTGAAATAATATTATAGGTTATGGTTACCTGAGGTTCTCGTGCAAGGGCATGCTGAAGGCATTCCACGACATGAATATCGATGCGTTCAGGAGAATCCAGTTTCAGGGTTGCCGCGTCTGCTTGATGAAATTCGTTGATATAAGCTTCGGCATTGAAGGCTTTAAATACTTTTTTGGCCTGTTCATAACTTATGGTATTGATCTCTACTAAAATGAATTGGATCTCTTCTGGAGAGAATAATGTAATTAAGGGCAGCACCAACGTGGCAAATGGTCCGGTGCCAGTATACAATATATATATAGGTTTCTTATCGCTTTGTTCTTTTACTTTTAAAACCGCTTTATATACGCCGCAAATAAAACGCTTCGTTCTTAACAAATCATCAACACAGCGTATCGCCCATTCAGGAGCGATTGCCTTTCCGGAATCCAAATAAATATTGTCCCGATTATTGAGATCTTCATTGGTCATTTCTGAAATTTCAAGCAATAATTCCTTAAATGAATTTAAGGCTTCTTTGAGTTCCAGATAATCAATTTCATCTTTAATTATAATTTGGCTTATCTCAGAAAGTCGCTCTATGCTTGGGATTTCATTCATTTTAATAAAATTAAATTTAAAAATTAAATTATAAATATTTTGACAAAGTCGTAATAATATAGAAAAAATAATGTATCTTGATACTGCTATTAACAACTAAAAATCTTTTTTTTCTCCCTATTCAAGTATTTAATAGACCAGTCATATAATGAAAGTATTTGTGCGAGGTAAATCCGTTACTTATATATTGTAATTATAAAGATTTATATCGAATGGCTGCCCATTTAAATAAACGTATTCTACTTGATATTTTAATATGAATGTATCAATTTCGTTTTATGGCAATGACCATTTATGACGAAAGTAAGGTTATGGTGATGTTTTTTTAAACGTGTTTAATTAATCCAACCATTATGAAAACTAAACTTTCACGTCGATCTTTTGTGGAAAATCTAACTTTAGCAACTTCCGGGATCGCACTTTTGTCTTCCACCTCTTTTTTAAATGCCTTTAATTCCAAAACCGATGTTTTGGAAGGCTATAATCCCTACGCTGGAACCAATCCCGATATGCGACAGGGAATCTTTGAAAATTATATTAAGGTTACAGGAACAGTTTATTCTAAAGAAACTGAACAGCCAATTTCTGGAGCATTGGTCGAGGTCTGGCATCTGTCTCCAAATTCTAAAAAATACAGGCATCGGGCCAAATTAAAAACCGATGCGAACGGTCAGTACAGTTTTTTAACCGATCCTCCTAATAAGGAAAAGGGCCAGATGCCCGCAATTCATTTCAAACTAAGCACAGTGAATGACAGCTATTGTTCCAGATTGTGGATTCATAAAAATACAGCTTTTATTTCCAGTGAGCATTGGGCCCGAAACCAGGGATTAGGAGACCGTCTTTTACCAAAAAAGGAGATACACACCTTTCACGAAACAATAACATTTAATTTATCGATATAATTATTAACCAACCATTTAAACTCATATAACATGACACCATTTGTAGGACAAATACAACTTTTCGGATTTAGTTTTCCGCCTAATGGCTGGGCTTTATGTAACGGCCAACTTCTGAGCGTATCTTCGAATACGGCCTTATTTTCATTATTGGGTACCATCTATGGCGGCGATGGGAGGACAACCTTCGCCTTACCTGATCTTAGAGGTCGGTCGGCCATAGGATTTGGAACCGGGCCCGGTTTAAGCCCTCAACCAATTGGGCAAAGAAGCGGAATAGAAACCAGAACCTTAACAATCGCCAACATGCCACAACATAGCCACGCCTTAAACTTTGGCGTGAGTACAGCCAGTGGTGATGAAACGAATCCTGATAACAACGTTATTGCCATGCATTCTGGAGGCTTTAACGAAGACGCAAGTGCTGGTGTAAGTCTAAAAAATGCAGCTGCCACAGGCAATAATGGATCAAGTCAATCCTTCAGCTTGAGAGATCCTTATATCGGACTTAATTATTCAATTGCACTTTTTGGAGTTTACCCATCAAGAAGCTAACTAAAAAACAACAATTATGGAACCATTTTTAGGACAAATACAACTTTTCGGATTTACCTTCCCACCTACAGGTTGGGCTTTGTGCCAGGGTCAATTATTAGCTATTTCACAAAACCAAGCCTTGTTCTCTTTATTGGGAACAATTTACGGAGGCGATGGCAGAACAACCTTTGCTTTACCCGATTTACGAGGACGTACACCTTTGGGGTTCGGTCAGGGTCCTGGGTTAACCAATATATCAATTGGCTCAAAAGGCGGAGTAGAGACACAAACATTAAGCCTTGCTAATTTACCTTCTCATAATCATGCATTGTTATTTGGCGCAAGCACAGCTTCTGGAGATGAAGCTAGTCCTGCTGACAATGTCATTGCTTTACACGCTGCGGCGTTTAATGAAGATGCAACTCCAGGTGCGGCCTTAAAGAATGCTTCAGCCACAGCAAACAATGGCGGGTCTCAAGCATTTAATTTAAGAGACCCTTATTTGGTTATGAATTATTCAATTGCCTTTGTGGGACTTTTTCCCTCAAGGAGTTAATCGCAGAATATGGATTTAAAAGTTGGCATATTACTACCAAGATCGGACATGTTTCCCACATTAGCTATGGATTTTTTAAATGGCCTGAAATTGGGGTTAAATAAATCAGGGATATCCAATATGCCCGAATTGGTTATTGAAAGTATTGGCAATGCTGCCGATCAATTGGTTATTAAAGTAGCTGAAAAAATGATTCTGCAGGAGGAGGTCAATTTGACCATAGCTTTTTGCGGTGAACACCAACTAAAAGAACTCAATACCTTATTCACAGCTTATAAAAAACCACTCTTACATATTGACCTCGGGGGTCATGTTCAAAAAAAAGAGATCATAAGCCCATATGTACTCCATCATACTTTAAATCTTTGGCAATCGGCTTATGCTGCCGGTGTTTATGCTGCTAATACTTTTGGAAAAAAAGCAGCAGTGGCTGCATCTTTTTATGATGGGGGTTACCATCTTACTCACGGATTTGTTTCCGGATTCACCAATAATGGCGGCCAAATAGAAAGCTACTATGTAGGACCAATGGATTATAAGAATGAGACCTTTGATAGCATGATAACTAAAGTTTCAGAAGCAGATGCCGATGTCTTATTCACACTCTTCAGTTTTAAGGAAGGAAATAAGATTTTCGATAAATTATCACAATCGGAGCTCAACGGAAAATTGCCAATCATGGCCTTCCCCTTAATGACCGATGAACAGATGAATATTAGGAATTATAATCTTCAGGATGTTTACTCAGCAGCCTCCTGGGCTTTTGATGATGAAACCGACCTGATGAGATCGTTTAATACCAAATACACCGATCACTATAAGGACGAACCAAATATAATTGCCCTAATGGGCTATGAAGCCGGATTGATTATCGATACGACCTTAAAACATAATACGTCTATGACCCCACAAATAGGGGAGTATATGCGTAGTCAACATATAAATTCACCCAGAGGGACTTTTTCATTTAATAGCTATAACGAACCTCAAATTGACATTTTCAAAATAAGAAAATTTAATTTCAACAATGTAAAATTTCACAACACAGTCATAGATACAATGGAACTTCCGGGAATAGAAAAGCTCTATACCAAATTTGAAACACTTCCCGCTTCAAGTTGGAAGAATCCATACATCTGTACTTAAAACCATTATCATGAAAACAATCAACCATTATTTAGTTCTCATCTTTACTCTTTTAATTTGTACCGTTGGCTTTGCTCAAAAAATTGCAGTTGTGGGCATTAGTCATGATTCTTCGGAAGGATTTACATTTCTGGCTACCCAGGATATAACAGCTGGTGAAACGGTTCGTTTTACCGATAACGAATATGATGCTGTTGCCAATGTGTTCACTTTCAATGGTGCACCCACAGGTGAATTTGTAGTGACCTGGGTTGCTACCGCTAATGTCACAAAGGGCACCGTGTTTTATGTTAAAGAAGTTTCTTCGAATACCTTGACGCTTACATGTTCGAGTGGCACATGTGGAACCATAACCTTATCCACCAATATAGGGGTTGGGAACCAATCTTTTTCTTTCGCTTCTGCTGGAGATTCACTTTATGCTTATGAAGATAACAATGATGATCCTCGCGATGCCATAGGAGAGATCTACTCGGTAATGTATACTATTATAGGGCCTATTCCAGCTAACGAAAATCCAGTATCAGATTGGCCAAATGCAATTGTTACTGATGGTTTTACCTTTCCTAATAACGACAGAACAGAATTTGCATTTAGTACCGCAAACGTTCGAGATAATAGGACAAAAGCTGATTTAGAAAATACAGGAAATTATGTTAACGGTACATCGGCAATTGATATGTCCATAGTTCCTTTTAACAACTTTAACCTTGTTGGCGCAGACCCGGTACTAACGGTATCAGTCTCCCCATCCTCGGTTGCTGAAAATAGTGGCGCAGGAATGGTCTATACCTTTACCTTGGATGCTCCTGCTGCAGGTGCGATCACTGTAAATTTTAATGTTAGTGGATCAGCAACTTATTCGACAGATTATTCACAAAGTGGCGCAAGCACCTTCAATGCAACAACGGGCACCGTTGTTATTCCTAACGCTGCAACCTCAGCTTCCGTGACGCTCACGCCAGTAGGTGATGCAAATTTAGAACCGGATGAGACGGCAATTTTAGCAGTTGCAGTTGGAACTGGTTATACAGCAGGCAGTCCGAGTAGTGCAACTGGAACCATAACCAATGACGATTCTATTGCGGTAACACCAGTTGTTGCCATTACAGGTAGTGTACATACTATTGGTGGTACAGAAGGATTCTCATTTGTTGCTTTAGATGATATTACGGCAGGTACTGTTGTTTATTTTACGGAAAATACCTTTAATAAAAATTCACTTAGTTTTTCTGGCGGTGAGTCCGTAGTCAGCTGGACCGCCCCTACAGACCTTTTTCGTGGTGAAGTTATCGTAGTTACTGAAGGCCCTGCGAACACCTTCACAACTACTTGTGACAGTGGACCATGCGGAACGGTTTCAATTATAAGCGGTACCTTCGATTATGCAAGTAATGGAGAAACTATATTTGCCTATACAGATAGCGATTCTGATCATACAAATGGAATTACCGAGATCTCAGCTGTACTTTTTACAGGGACATCTACAACTCCAGGCGGAACTATTCCGTCACTTGAAGATCCATCAAGCGTTTATTCAGGAGCTGTAGTGGTTGATGGATTCCCGGCTTCAGCACCTGTAAGAACTGAATATAGGTTTGCCTTAGGAGAACGTGGTATTACGGTAGATCAAGCGAATTTTCAAAATACAGGCAATTGGCTCCATGCAGCTTCTCAAGCTACATTAGATACAACGCCATTTGCCAACATCATAATTGCAACGGGATCAGCTGATCCGGCGGTGACAGTTAGCCTTGCTCCAGGATCTGTGTTGGAAGATAGTGGAACAGGATTAGTGTATACATTTACCATGGCTGCACCAGCTGGCCCAGGTGGAACGACCGTTAATTTTACCATTGGCGGAACAGCAACCTTTACAACCGATTATACTCAATCAGGTGCCGACAGTTTTGATGGCGCTACCGGATCGGTCACTATAGCAAATGGCAATACCACTGCGGCGGTGACCTTAACTCCTGTAGCCGATCCCGATGTTGAACCCCAGGAGTCCATTGAATTGATGGTGGCTTCAGGAACAGGCTACATCGGTGGATCGCCAAATGCTGCCACCGGCCTGATCGATAATGACGATACCAGTGATTCAAATCCTTTAGTGGCCTTAACCGGGTTGAATGAGGGTACAACAGAAGGTTTTTCCTTTGTTGCAGCCCAAGATATTCCTGCCGGAACCGTGGTTTATTTTTCCGAAAACGAATTTGATAACACGACCTTGATGTTTAATGGCGGTGAGGCTGATCTGGAATGGACAGCGCCAGCCGGAGGGGTTGCACAGGGCGATGTCATTGTCGTGACTGAAACAGCTACAAATACATTTTCACTGGATTGCAGCAGTGGCACTGGTGTGTCTTGCGGCTCAATTTCCATAATCAGAAATAACTTCGCACTCGCTTCAAACGGCGAAACTTTTTATGCCTATGCTGATGATGATAATGATCCTACCAATGGGGTCACCGATATATATTCTGTAATATTTACGGGAACATCAACGACTTCCGGGGGAACAATTCCAGCAACCGAAGATCCTTCAGGGATATTTACCCAGGCTCTGGTCATAGATGGATTCCCAGCGTCATCTCCAATGAAAACAGAATATGACCCAACAAAAAGAGGCATCCCTGTTTATGCGGCCGATTTTGAAGATCTTTTAAATTGGTTGCATGGAGAACCCAATGCCAGCGGACTATCAACAGTGCCTTTCGCATTTATTGAAATCGTGAATTTGGAATGCCAGTTCGCCGATGCATTTGCTGCTGGCGCCAATAATTTTATCGATCTGGCCGGTGATGGCTTTGGACCGTGGGGTCTTAATCCAGATCCAGTAGATAATGATGCAGAAAGAGGACTCTTTGTTGGAAACTCAACCTCAAATGGGAATGGTGACGACAATAGCGATGGTGATATCAATAGTGCGGGAGTAGCCTTTGGATTCTATGCCAATAATGGCAAATTTTCAGAGGCCTCAAGAGCTTTTGATTCAGCCATGTCTAATGGTGATATTTTTTGCATCGATATGGATAACGGTTTTATTGATAATGGGGCAACTGTAGGTTTTGGTTTACAAAACTCCAGTGATGAAAACCTGATTGAATTCTTTTTCATCGGGGGAGACCCTGCTTATTCCCTCAATGATAGTGGTGGTGTTTTTAGTACTGGTATAGGATTTAGTGATGAAGGTTTTACCATAAAATTTACCCAAACCGCAGCAGGAGTTGTGGATGTGGTGATCATTGACCTGGGGAGCGGAGTTTCAACCGAATTTCCGGGAAGAAACTTATTCAACCCTGGAGGAGGCCAAGAAATCAGTAAGATTCGCATGTTTAATGCCAACGCTGGTAACGGCTCAACCAATGATCTTTATTTTAATAATATTCAGCATTGTATTGATACTACAGATCAAGAACCTCCTGTAATTACTTGCCCGCCAGATGTTACTCTGAGTTGTGGTGATGATACGAGCCCGGCGAATACCGGCACCGCAACAGCAATTGATAATAAAGATCCCAATCCAGTGATTAGCTTTATTGACTCTACAGTCGCCGGATGTGGTGCAAATGAAGTCATAACAAGAACCTGGACTGCCACTGATGCAAACGGCAATTCTGCCAGTTGTGATCAAATTATATCAGTAGCAGATACCACAGCTCCAAATTGGGACTTCGGATGCCAGATCAATACGATCTATACCACCAGTGGTGGATCAACTTGTCCTGCAGATGCAGAGATCAGCTTGAATGTAGGTGATGAGATTAGTGTGAATACAACCTGGAATGTCGCAGGTATTACTGTGCCTAATTTAAGCGGCTGTGTCAGCGATAATTGTACTGCGGGCGGTAATTTAATTATCCGGGTAACAGGCAAAACAGATGATAATGCAGGTCCTTGCCAGCAGCAATTGAGCATAACCTTCGAAGCAGAGGATGAATGTGGCAATATAGCTGGCAACTTTACATGTACATATACTATTGTGGACGATACGGCTCCGGTACCACAGTCAGCACCGGCAGATTTAACTCTGCAATGTGCAGATGATATACCACCACCAC
>JABDJE010000268.1 GCA_013002625.1 Saprospiraceae bacterium
AATTCTGGAATGTATTCGAAATTCATACCATACAATCCAACAATAAAGGATAAAGGAACAAATATGGTCGTGATGATTGTGAGCACTTGCATAACCTTATTCATTTCCAATGAGATTTCTGAAATGTACAAGTCTTGCAATCCAGATAAAAGATCTCTATTTGTGTCAATGGATTCTATGATCTGATACAAGTGATCATGAATGTCTCTGATAAAAATCAATGATCCTTCGGAGATAAGTTGGTTTTCGAATTTTGTCAATTTAATTACAGCTTCTCGCATCGGATGAATTGACTTTCTTACTGACATAAAGAGTTTTTTCAACCTTAATATCTCTTCTTTGATTTTGTCATTTGGGTTTTCGCTTATCCTGGTTTCTAATTTTTGGATGTCCAGGGCCAGAGCATCAATAAGCATAAAGTAATTATCTACCATGGAGTCCAGCAGAGCATAGAATAAGTAGTCTGCTCCTTTATTGGTGATGCGACCTCGTTTGTCCCTAATTCTGTTTCTGACAAGCGATAAAAGATCCTCAGATTTTTCCTGAAACGAAAGAACAAAACCACGGCCGAGATATATACTTACATCTTCTTTGGAGATACTTTTCATTTCTGCATTATAGGATAGGGCATGGATTTTTAAGTAAATCCCATCCGGATATTCTTCCAATTTAGGTCTTTGGTGTACATCAGCCGTGTCTTCCAGGATAAGTGGGTGCAGATTAAAAAGCTGTCCAAATTCATGCAATAAATCGGTATCATGAAGTCCCCGTATATCGTACCACTGCACCAAATCATCTTTTGGCGTATGAAAGGATTGGATGGTCTGATTATCCAACTCCTCAAAGTTGGAAAATGAAGCATTGTATTCGGTGTAATGAATAGCGATATGCTCTACTTTACGTTGGCCGTTGAATATTATACTTCCTGGTATAGTACCCAACAATTGTTTTTTATTGATTGACATAGATTAATTAGACAGTACTATTTAGTTACAATATAGAGTGGATAGTGTGAAATATTATGCCATTGAGCTAAATTCATCATAGAGCTGGATTTATTGGGATTTTTATAAATTATATTTTTTTTAAAATAACCCCTTGATTTTGCGTAAAATATTCTTGATTTATAATAGTTTTCTTTTGAAATTAAAGCAGGGTAGATTTTAATGTGAAAATAATAATTCACATTATGAATTTTTTTAATACTGAAATGATTAAAAAAATTAAATTTACTCGAAATTAAACTATACTTGAGGGACATTTTTTTAATTTGAAACGTTTCCACAAAGTGTAAGAAAACATAATTTAAAAGCTGAATAATATTTAAGCGAAAGCAAAAATGAGCAAACCAAAAGTCCTAAAAGACTACGACAAGTTAGACGAGCAAATTCTAGAACAGATTAAGCTCAACTATCCTTATGGATTCGAAAAGCATCTCATACTTTTCAAGGGTCCAAAAAAGAACTTAATCAGTGCATTGCCTTTTGAAACGGAGGACCGATATTACCTTGTGCGAATGACTAGAGAAGAGGCACAAGATATCGTTCAAGAGGATGATGACTATAATGATAATGGTCATTTGAAATCCGAAGTGATCGAAGAATACGAAGGGAATCTTGAAGAGTTAGAGGAGGATCTCTAATCACAAATAATTAAATGCAAAAACAACACGAAGTGATTCTGCCTCAAAGTTTTGAAGCAGATCGACACTGGTACCCCAAGGCCTTAAACGCCACCATCCACCCCATGATGGCCTATTTTCTTAATATGTCCAAGGATCAGATCATTGAACGCTATTGTCATCTGCATCCTAAAGTTGACAAAAAGGTACTGCATGATATTTTATCGTCTAGGCCGAAGTACTTCAGATGGGCAGGCGCTGACCTGATAAATGTGACAACGGCAGCTGGCAGTAAACAGATGGTAGTCATTGAAAACAACAGTTGTCCTTCAGGACAGAAGTCCATGCCTCTGATTAATGACCATGATGAATTGGGCAGTTATAGAAAACTTATTGAGCGCACATTCCTTCCTTCTTTGAGGGGACAAAGGTTGATCACTGGAGGTGTAATGGCAGTCCTCTATGACAAGAATTACATGGAAGCCTCAGGGTATGCGGCCGCTTTGGCAGAAATTCTTGACGAGAAGATATATCTGATATATTTTCCCAAATCTGACTATGATCATTATCTGAGATTTACAGATGGCGTTCTGGAACTGAAAACAGATGAAGGATGGATTCAAATAAAAGCCGCATTTAGATATGTGACACAAAAACCCTGGAACAGAATTCCAATTCATTCGAAGACTAAAATTCTGAACCCCATCCTTGCATGTATTTCAGGGGGAAGGAATAAAATGATTGCGGCCAAAGCCTATGATATCTATAATGCTGAGTTGGCACCCTCAGGTTTGAAAATAAACGTGCCTGAGACAATTTGGGACGTAAGCAAAAACGAAATCCCACTGTGGGTTAGAAAACTAGGGGGACACGCAGTGATTAAGGTTCCCTATTCCAATGCTGGGCAAGGTGTTTTTACAATTGTTAATGCCCGGGAGCTGGACGCATTTATGGAACAGGAGTTTGAATACGATCAATTCATAGTACAAAGTCTGATCGGTAATTATCAATGGAGTTCCACAAGCTCCAAGGGTAAATTATATCATGTAGGGACAATGCCAACGAATAAAGGCGCGACTTACGTTTTTGATTTGAGAATAATGGTAAGTGCTACATTGGAAGGAATTAAACCATTGTGTGCCTATTCCAGAAGATCAAAAGATCCATTGCAGGATCAGATTCTCGAAAGCACGCATTCATGGGACATGCTTGGTACCAACCTTAGTGTTAAACTTGGCGATAATAAATGGGACAGCGATACAACACGTTTGCTACTGATGGATCGAAGGGATTTCAATAAACTTGGAATTGGCCTGGATGACCTGATTGAAGGATACATACAGACAGTCTTATCCATGCTAGCTATCGATAAAATGTCTCAGACATTTTTAAACTCCAAAGGAAAATTCAGGAAACGCTTGTTCAAATCACTGAATGACGATGACTCACTTATCAATGAATTGTACATAGAATGAGAATTCTTGTATTAACCGACAGTACACATCATAGCCCAGAAAATTCAGTCTACGGTATTGTCAATGCCCTGTATCGGCATCCAAGAGTAACATCCATTATTCTTGTAAATCGAGCTCAGAAGAAAAATCAACCATTCTTCAATGCTGAAAGTCCAGAACTCTTCGGGCATGAAATAAACGGTGAAATTAAGTTTCCGCTTGATTTCAGGTCTGATCAATTAAATCGAGTTGATCTAAGTAGAATAGATTTTTGTTTCTTAAGAATAGCCAGACCCATTCATGATCAATTCTTTAAGCACCTTGTCTCGTTAATTCCAGATCGGAATATTATTAATAGGCCTTCTGGAATTCATTTAACCAGCAATAAAGCATTCTTACTGGAGTTAACAAAATTCACAGTTGACATGAAGCTCTGCAACAATTGGAAGGATATCGAAGAATTTTACGCCAAGCACGCATGTGTTTTAAAACCTTTATTGAGCTATGGCGGGAAGGGGATTGTAAAGATAAAAGAAGGTCATGTTGACTACGAAAACTCAACCATGACCATCGAAGCCTTTAAATCAATTTATAATAATGATCCACAGCCATATCTGGCAATGGAATACGCCGAGCAAGTTTCTAAAGGAGATAAACGTATTGTCGTTGCAGGTGGTAAAATTCTTGCCTGTTCACTGAGATTGCCCAAGGAAGGAGAATGGTTATGTAATATTGCCCAAGGTGGGAGTTCACATATTACAGAGCCTGATAAAACTGAACTGGAAATGGTACATTATATTTCACCTATCTTGGAAGAAAAGGGCATCTTTTATTTTGGCCTTGATACATTGGTCGGTAATGATGGTGAAAGATTTATTTCCGAAATAAATACCTTAAGTATAGGAGGTATAGTACCTGCTGAAAAAATCACAGGTCTGAATATCACAGGTCAGTTTGCTGACCTATTTATAAATTATTGTGAAAGTCTGATATGAAACATCAAGAAATTACGAGCCTTGAATTGGATAAATTCGAGCGCGGTAAGCTGCATAAAGTTTGGTTTAATTTAATTACGAATCCACTGGGTGAGCCCATTTCATTGCCCTTGCTTATTGGTAGGGGTAGCAAGCCAGGACCTGTTCTGGGACTCACGGCGGCTGTTCATGGAAATGAACTCAATGGAATTCCAGTGATTCAAAGGCTATTCAAAGAAATAGCAGATGAAAAAGTGAGCGGTACAATTATCGGTATACCCGTCGTGAATGTCCCTTCATTTTTAAGAAAACAAAGAAGGTTCGTTGATG
>JABDJE010000272.1 GCA_013002625.1 Saprospiraceae bacterium
ATAGTGCGCAGGTCATATATAACAAATTATTAGATATATAATTATCTTGTTTTACAGTTAGAATAGCTAAATTTGTACATTCAGTTAGTTCCAAAACCCTTTCCATTTTTAAGACCTCAAAAAGTAATTTTAAGGAATCGAATGTTGAATTCAATATTACGGCCGTTTGTATCATATCTACCTCAGAATAATAGATTTCAGAGGATATGGAAATTAGCGCAAGTTGATTATAAAAAGAGGTTTTATAATAGCAACTGGGGGGTTATTTGGGCTTTATTTAATCCACTTGCCAGGCTGCTAATTTATTTCATTGTATTTCAGTATTTAATACCTCAAAGTATTGACAACTATGCCTTGTATTTATTTTCGGGATTACTGATATGGATGTTCTTTACAGAATCTACAAAGAGGGCCTTTCGTGTTCTGATCACAAAAAAGTATTTAATATCGAGTATCCGATTCAACTGGATTGATTTATATCTGGCATCAACTTTAAGCGTATTTTGGGGTTTTCTTTTCAATTTTCTGGCGTATTTTTTACTATCGATTGTACTCCAGGTGGATATAACATTGAACTATCTTTATTTTCCCATTTACCTTTTTAATATCATCATCCTTTGTCTTGGTTTTTCAATATTACTCGCGACGATCTACATTTATTTTGTTGATATAATTCATATTTGGGACCTTGTGTTATTAACTGGTTTTTGGACAGCGCCAATCTTATTCAGAGGAGAAGTTATTTCAGAAAAGTTTGGCTACCTGGATTACATTCATCCTTTTACCGGTATCATCAATAATGTAAGGAACTCCATATTATTTGACACTGCACCTAATTGGTTCTTTTTCTTCTACAATTTATTGTACGGATTTGTTGTATTGATATTAGCGGTCTTTTTGTTTAAAAAGTTTTCAAAGTCATTTTTAGAAAGAATATAAAATTTGTATATGGGAACAGTCGTTAATGTCAAAAATCTTTCTAAATCATTTTACATCAATCAGCCTAGAAAAAATCTGAATGGTCTACGGAAGTTTTTCCCTCCTAAAAAGCAAAAAATTCTGGCTTTAGAAAACATAAACTTTAGCGTCGAAGAAGGCCAAATTTTGGGAATCATTGGGAAGAACGGTTCTGGCAAGTCCACATTGCTCAATATTCTAATCGGCGCAATGAAGCCAGATCTTGGAAGTACCCTTGAAATCAATGGTAAAATGATAAAATTGTCCTTGGGAATGGGATTTGATTTAAATTTGTCGGCTAGAGACAATATTTACATAAATGGTACAATATTGGGATTAAGTTTTGAAGAGATAGGAAGAAAATTTAAGGAGATTGTGACCTTTGCTGAAATAGGACAATTTATAGACGTTCCCATTAAAAGATATTCCAAAGGAATGCGAGCGAGATTAGGTTTTTCTATTGCTGTTCATTCGGACTCTGACATCTATTTATTTGATGAATTTTTCGGAGGAATCGGCGATGAACTTTTCAAGCATAAAAGCAATCAGATATTTGAAAAAACATTCTTAAATAATCGAACTATAATCATGGTAAGCCATAGATTAGGCTTTGTCAACAAGTTTTGTGATAAAGCATTGCTTATTATGGATGGCAAACAAATGGATTACGGTGACCCGAAAGAGGTCATAAGAAATTATAAAGCACTATTAGAAACAGAAATTAAATGAAAGTTGCACTGATTACAGGCGTTACTGGTCAAGACGGATCATATTTAGCCGAATCTTTATTAGATAAAGGGTATATAGTACATGGTATTAAAAGAAGAAGTTCTTCCTTCAATACAGGAAGAATTGACCACTTATATCAAGACCCGCATTCAGAAGACAGGAAATTCATCCTGCATTATGGAGATTTAACGGACTCCACCAATATTATTCGAATTATTCAGGAAGTTCAACCTGATGAAATATATAACCTTGGTGCTCAGTCTCATGTGAAAGTTAGTTTTGAAACACCTGAATACACTGCCAATTCAGATGCATTGGGTGCGTTAAGAATTCTTGAAGCCATCCGATTATTGGGATTGGAAAAGAAAACAAGGTTTTATCAAGCTTCAACTTCAGAATTGTATGGTTTAGTACAAGAGGTGCCACAATCTGAAACCACCCCATTCTATCCACGTTCTCCTTATGCTGCTGCAAAATTGTATGCTTATTGGATCACGATCAATTATAGAGAAGCTTATGGCATTTACGCGTGCAACGGTATTCTATTTAACCATGAAAGCCCGTTGCGAGGAGAAACCTTCGTGACAAGAAAGATTACAAGAGCTGCTTCTAAAATATCCCTGGGATTACAGGATAAATTATATCTGGGCAACCTGAATGCTAAACGAGATTGGGGACACGCCAAAGATTATGTAGAAGCCATGTGGTTGATGTTACAACAGGATATTCCTGAGGACTTTGTCATAGCCACAGGTGAAACAACCACTGTTAGGGATTTTGTTAAACTCTCTTTCGAAGAGTTGGGTATAGGCATTGAATTCAAAGGTGAAGGTATTGATGAGGTTGGAATTGTATCTTCAGTAGATAATGAAGACACGGACCTTAAGCCAGGTATGCAAATCATAGAAGTTGATCCAGCTTATTTCAGACCAACTGAAGTTGAATTACTCATTGGTGATGCGTCTAAAGCTTCTGAAAAATTAGGTTGGAAATCCAAACATAGTCTCAAAGACCTTATCAAGGATATGATAGATAGCGATCTTGAGCTCATGAAACAAAACCAATTCCTGAAAAAATCCGGGTATAAGATTATTACCCAGTTAGACGAGTAAATGGAAAAGAAGGATAAAATATATGTTGCAGGACACCGAGGAATGGTTGGCTCTGCAATAAAAAGAAAGTTGGAACAGGAAGGTTTCAACAATTTACTGGTTGCTACATCCTCTGAGTTGGATCTTAGGAATCAAGCTGCTGTACAAAGTTTTTTCAAAGAAGAGCAACCAAATTTTGTTTTTCTTGCTGCAGCTCATGTAGGTGGAATTCATGCTAATAATGTATATCGGGCTGAATTTATATATGACAATCTGATGATTCAAAATAACGTTATTCATGCTGCACATGTCAATGACGTAAATAAGCTTATGTTTCTTGGTTCATCATGCATCTACCCCAAGTATGCAAAGCAACCAATGGATGAAGATCAACTGCTTACTGGAATTTTAGAGCCAACGAATGAGCCTTATGCTATTGCAAAAATAGCTGGAATAAAAATGTGTGAAGCTTACAGATCTCAGTATAACAGAAATTACATCTCTGTAATGCCTACAAATTTATATGGGCCTAATGACAATTACGACCTTCAGAACTCACACGTTCTTCCTGCTTTATTACGAAAATTTCACACAGCAAAAAAGAACGGAGATCCTACAGTCACAATGTGGGGAACCGGTGAAGTCAAGAGAGAGTTTCTACATGTTGATGACTTAGCAGAAGCCTGCTTTTTCCTCATGCAAAATTATGATGGTGAAGAATTTTTAAATATTGGTACGGGTACAGACGTAACAATAAAAGAACTCGCATTACTTATTAAAAAAATTGTAGGTTATGAGGGTGAAATCGTTCACGACCTTACAAAACCAGACGGTACCCCAAGAAAATTATTGGATGTTAAAAAATTAAATGGCTTAGGCTGGAAAGCGAAGATTGATCTTGAAGAAGGCATTGAATCTGTATATGGAAATTTAAATCAGTATGATTGGTTTTAAACAAAATGAAATGAAGACTAAAGATTTAAATAATGAGAAGTTGGAACAACTTAGTCCTGATCAATTGATTGATATTGTTCTCCAGAAAGAATTGAAGATTCAAGAACAGCATTCAAAGATTAAGAAACTCACAAAAGAATTAAATCTAACAGGCAACAATTCAGAGAATACTGAGGCAACTTTGAATTCCCTTAAAGAACTGGTGGAAAAGCAAAATATGAGTATAAAAGAGAAATGGGAACAACTCAATGCCAACTCAAAAGTTTTACAACAACTTCACAACGACCTTCTCGCAAAAGAAGAAGTAATCAATAATTTATCAGAAAATCAAAAAGCAATTTCTAATTCATTATCGTGGAAAATTGGTTGGCGGACTACACGCGTCATGTATTTCTTTTTAAAATGGATCCCAGGAATGAAAGATCGTCTAAAGTAGAATTACATGGATACGCTAGTCATTTTTACAGATAAATATAATTGGAAAAGATTCCAACCTAAGCTATTCAGGGCTTTTGATACATTGGCGATACATCCTGATTTTCAGGAAATAAATAAAATAAAATGGTATCCGGAATATATTAACCTTATCGACTACTCCAAGTCCATTCCATTTCGACTACTGGAATGGAAATCCAAAAAAGGACTCATTTCCAAGATTATTGTAAATGAGAAAAATGATGCTTTTGACGCAGAATTTGAGCATAAATACATCCATTTCCGAGACCAGTTTTTTCTTAACTCTGAGATTAACCCTACGGATCATATTCAATCAGATTTTTTCAAGACCAGCTTTTTAACTGATTTTGCCCAACTATCATTTTCAATCAGATATGGATGCTATCTTGGATATAAACGCATAATTCTCAAAGGCGTTGAAAAAGAGCATGTAGGTGAAGTAGTTAAAACATTAAGGGATGTAAAGTCCGTGAACCCTAATATTGAAATTTATAATGGAGACTTTAAGTCTATTGATGATTTCAATGGTATTGTCGAATACATCAACCTTGATCAAAAGAAAAAGCGTAAAATCTTAAATGCGATTGCAGTTCCTACTATAGAAAAAGAACTGCCACTCGTAATCGATAATTTCAAACTTTGGGATAAACCGGAAAATTATCCCATGATTAATATTCCAAAAAGCCCGAATGTCGACTTGGTATTTATTTATGGGCAACAAAGGAATCAAGAAATAGAAGATAAGATATATGAAGCATTTTTGAATACCACTTATGTCAAACATTGTTTCAGAAACCTTAGATTCAAATACGCTGAACTCAGCGATGAGGATAATATTTATTCCCAGGATTATATAAATGATCCATTGTCTGTATTATTTCAAAAATCGCCAAAAGGAGGTTATAAAGTTGGTCCTAACAATGTATTCTATTTCATGATCAAAACCCTGAAGGAATATGATTATATATTCCAAATGGAAACAGATTGTATCGTTGTAAAGAAAAACTGGTTGTGGCAGTTACAGAATATAGTTCAAAGTATGCCACATGATTTCTGGTTAATGGGTAGTATATACAGAGGTCTTTCTGAACTAGATCCAGTGTTCAAGAACCATATCAACGGTAACGCTATATATGCCACTGGTGATGATTCCTTTCAAGAATTCATGGACGAACAGTTCATTCCGTACATGGACTCATATATCAAGAACAAAGATCCTAGAATTGCTTTTGATATTGGATTTCAGATATACTTAAATGATCCTGATAACTGGCCTTTCGTCCAAACTCATATTCATAAGTTTAACTATACTGAATATGTACAAAACCTTGCAGGACATCCAAAATTTACAGGCGGAGACAGACACAACATTCATATAATTCGAGACTTATATCCTGACACATACCTTGTACATGGTAAACTCGTAAGGACTGATTTACCAAAAATTAAATTAAGTCAAAATACAAATTCAATTTCTAAATCAACTCAAGAAATTGAAAACCAACTTAAGGTTGAGGGAAATACTAGGTTTCAGGAAAATGAGAACAAAATTTCTGAGGTCATCAATAACGAAGATCACTTATTGCTCAGCATTAAGTTGGATTTTGAAAACTTCAGTAAAAACAAAGAACATAATATTATCGACTTTAAATTTTTAAAACTGATTCTATTAGATGATTATTTATGTTTGTCCATCGACCGAGAAGAAGAGACTGATATCGTAAAGCTGTGTCCATTTGAACGACAAGTTTTACTTCAAATGGAGATAAATAAAAACAAGAAAACACTACTCTTATATATTAACGGGCTTTTGAATCACGTTGACATTATTAACCGCTTCAAGTGCAAAGGCATTTATCTTGGTGATTATGATAATGACAAAAGTTGGAGCGGCAACTTTACAACATTTAACGTTTTAACAGGAGAATTCTCCCTCAAAGAACAATATACATCTGATTCACAAGTCCTAACTGATACTGATGAATGTATCGACTTTTTGGGAAATCAAAACGAATATTTTATTGAAAAATCATTAATTAATAATTGACATGAAACTTAATCTTGCAAAATCTACTTTTAAATTTTTATCTCTTATTATGCTAATAGCTCTTGTAGCAGGCTGTAGCGGAGAGAAAGCAGGTACCCCTGTAGATACTAAAAAAGAAAATAAATCACAGAACAATAATGCTGCAAATACCCCGAAACTGTTCGTAATTCAAAATAAGGAAAAGTCAGTTATGCGATCCATGACTGGGGTAACTTCAATCGTAGCAGATAATCAAGGTCAACTTTTTGCACAAAAAGGCAAGGGCGCACTATATACTCTAAAAAATAAAAAATGGGAAGCCGTTAACAAGAAGGTGAATGCATTGTATGGAACACCAACTGGCTTGTACTACACCAGAAGTACGAAAAAAAATAACAACGTATTGTTTAGGTACAGCGGTAGTGAAAAAGCTATCCCATCAAAAGATATTATTGATGTTGCAAGTTCTCGATCTCAAACCTATGTGTTAAGAGCAAAGGAAGGTAAGACAACTGTTCTCGCTTTGAACAACGATAAATTAAGCTCGTTTGGGGGTGGCCAGATAAAAGATATTGAGGTAGTCGGTAATACTTTACTGGCTGTCAAAAATAATGGAAGCTTATTTAGCGCCAACAATGGCAATTGGAATTCAATGAAAACCAATAATGTTATAGCAGTGGATGGTTATGGCAGCACTACTGTTGCGCTCAGGAAATTGAAGTCCGGAAAAACGAAAGCATTTTTATACAACAACAATAAATGGAGTGCATTGCCTGGTCAAGACATTATCGATATTGCTGTTGATGCTTCAGGTATAATTTACTGTCTAAGAAAAGATAAGAAAGTTTTCTACGTTGAAAACGATAAGTTGAAAGGTATTGGAATCAATGGAGTTAGTAATTTAAACTCCACGCCTAGAGGAAAGGTATTAGCATATTAATTATTGGTGACAAAGATGATGAATTACAATAAAATAAGTGTACATGCTCTTCATAAGAGTGGAAGTATGTTTTTGTTTGAATATTTCAAGTTTGTTGCGGCAATGCTTGACAAACCATTTTATTCAAACAATTTACCTACGCCGAATGCGAATGAATTTAAAAATTCAGAGCAAGGAATTTTAAGTCCATCTCGACTTTTTCCAAAAGAACTGACGCCTGGTTGTTTTTCGATTTTCTTATTGAGACATCCCATGGATATGTTGGTGAGTCAATATTTTTCGTTTGGCTATATGCACAAACTCGAATCTGAAGAGCAAAGGCTCATGGCAAAGGAGATACAGGAAATGGGTATCGATGAGTTCTGCATCCGAGAGGCAGATGATTTATTGAGGCGATATAGAAATATACTTGATATTGCTGCTTATGAAAATAAGAAGCAATTCATGCTGGTCTCATATTATGATATGGTGCTTAATTTTCAAATTTGGAATGACAAGGTCTTGAGCAATTTTGACTTAACCGATGAGCAAAAAGATCTTATTTATGAGGAGTTCTATCATCAGTTTTCAGATGTTGATGAGCTGTCTCCAGAAGAAATCATGGCCGGTAAAAAGAAAAGACACAAGCGCAAAATGTATCCAGGAGACCATCTGGAAAAACTTAAGCCAGAAACCATAGAAATTCTGAATAGAAAGTTTTCTCATATTGTGCAACTTGTTAATCAGGTTAAGGAACAAAACACAGATCGGGTTAATCTCCTTCTTAGCAAGGCTAGAAAAAGAAGAAAACTTTCTTCATCTAGCAAGCTGAAACAGTGGGATGGCAACCATTGGCAAATCATCAAAAGCGATAAAATACAGAAGCTTCAATTTAATGGTAACGACACTGTATTTGCAATCATGGAACAAGATGGCGGCAAAAGTAAATTATACAAATTGGAAGACAATGTGTGGACGGCATTCCCCGGATCAAATATCAGGGACTTCGCCACAGGCTCTGATAATGATCTGTATGTCATTAGAGATTTAACAGATCATACTGGTTGCATTATGAGGTGGTCTGATGACAAGTGGGTTAGATTACCAGGGAAGAATTTTGATCAGGTGCTCATTAACAATGGTACACTTTATGTGAAAAATCAAGAGGGAAAAGTGTTTGAGTTCAATGAAAAAACCTGGGTGCCACTTAAGGGATCAAAGCTGTTTGACCTCAAGGTTGACAAGGCCAATAAATTGTATGCATTTCGAGAAAATCAAAAAGGTGATAAGCATTTATTCATCTATGCCGATGGTGAATGGAGCCCGATAAAAGGCAGTCTGAATTTAAAGGATTACTATCCCGTCAACAGTGATCTCATCTATGCCCTCGGAAGTGGGAAAAAAGACGGTAAACTTTTCAAATATAACGGTCAGGAATGGTCGAGACTTCCTGGTTCTGATATTGCACAATTCAGGGTTGGTAAAGATGGATCACTATGGATATTAAGAGATACACAAAATATAAAGGGTAAAATCTTTGTTTGGGACCAGGAAAAATGGATGCCACTTCCTGGAAAGGAAAGCAAGGCGATTTATGTAAAAGACAAGAATTCAGTTTGGTCCGTTTAACTTAACCTTCTTCTTAACACGGAATAAATATTATTATGTCTTCCAGACCTCCTTTTTTCAGTATTGTGACGGTCTGCAAAAACGCAGAAGCCTCGATAGAGCGCTCTATTAAAAGCATAATAGATCAGCCAGTCCGTGACTTCGAGCTTATTATAATCGATGGCGTATCTGATGACGCTACCCTGGATATTATTTCTACATACCAAAAGCACATAACTTATTTTGTCAGTGAACCAGACAGGGGGATTAGTCATGCGCTAAATAAAGGCATAGATGCCGCATCCGGGGAATATATATTATTTGTGAATGCAGACGATTGGTTACACAACAATATCTTGGGAAAAGTCAGACAATTCATCAGGAAGTATCCAGGATATGATCTGTATTGCGGAGGTTCATCATTTTATAATGGAAAAATACATGAAGTAGACAGTTATTCAGATTGGAAAAATATCGGCGAAGAAACCTCCATCCATCATGCATCTACTGTTTTCAAAAGTTCCGTCTTCGCTAAACATGGGGCTTTTGATGAAACCTATAGTTTGGCAATGGATTATGAGCTCTTTCTAAGATTTTATCAACAGAAAGCTCGATTTCTCAATATTCCAATTCTGGTAGCCAATCGGTCCTTGCATGGAATATCCTATTCCAATCCAGTCAAATCCATGAAAGAAACGCGAAGGGCGCGTTCTAAGTATTTCTCCCCACTTAATACCTGGAAGACTTTCTATAAGTCTTTGTTCAAAGATACAATAGGACGCATCTTAAAAGCTCTTCCCTATTTTCGCAATTATTACAAGAAGTATTGGGCCAAAAAAAATGAAAGGATAAAATAATTGGTGTATAATATTAGATAAAATTTTAATGTGTCTATCTTGTATTGAGATTTTGTAATATATGCTCTTTAATTCATTCGAATTTATATTATTCCTTCCAATAGTATTTTTACTTTATTGGTT
>JABDJE010000292.1 GCA_013002625.1 Saprospiraceae bacterium
TAACAATATTATGCAAACTTGCCATATTGAGGGCTGTTTCGAATCTTTCGAAATTATTATTATGGCTACCGAACAGGCGATCGAATTCTTTGAGATGAGGTGTAATTACAGTATTATCAGGGAGGAAATCTATTTTATTTTGATCTGCGATAATATTAAGTGCATCTGCATCAATTACCAAAGGGGCCTGGACTTCATCCAATAACTTTAATAAAGGCGCCTTTGTATCAGGATCCTGGCCTAATCCACATCCTACACAAAGAGCATTATAGTGGTCGACTTGAGTAAACCAATTCATATTGTGTTCGCCATTGGTCATGACCATTGCTTCAGGAACTGTCTTCTGAAGAATCTCCATTCCGCAACTTGGGATGTTTAGCGTAAGCTTACCCACTCCAGAGCGCATACATGCACGTGCAGCCAATATTATTGCCCCCATCATGCCAATACTGCCGCCTGTAATGCAAGCATGACCGAAAGAACCCTTATGATCATAGTTAGACCTTGACCTTATCAGAGTGCTAATGTCATCGTGTTCGATGTAGGAAGCCAATATATTTTCTGGTCTAAAATCTGGATGAAGGCCTATATCTACGATATGCAGTTGCCCAAAATATTGGTCATTTTCGGGGATCAATTGGCTAAGCTTGGGACTTTGAAATGTGATGGTGTGTTTTGCACGAATTATAGATCCTTGACTTAATTGATCCATCATTAATCCTGAGGGGGTATCTACTGAGATAATATCATGGCCTCCAGAATTGAGCGCGTCGATCAGCACATTCCAGGGCGCTCTTATTGGCCCATTTATTCCAATACCAAAAATGGCGTCAATTATAATGGATTGTGCTTCAATTGAGATAGAACTGGCTTGATGAGCGGTGTAACTTGTAACTGGGATATGGGGCGATGCCTTTAGTTGCTTTTCCATATCTGACCTTTCTTCGCTTGCTGTTCCAATGGTTAATAAATGTACCCGTACATTGCGAAAGGCTTTATCAAGGATCAGGGATATGGCGATCCCGTCACCGCCATTGTTACCAGATCCACAAAAAACATGAATGGGACGATCTTCTTCCAGGCTTAATGAAAAAAAAGCCTCACAAAATGCGTTTGAAGCACGCCACATCAGATCTAAAGACTCAATAGGTTCTTCACATATGGTGTATTGGTCCCAGTCCTGGATGGATGATTTGTGCAAAACATATTTCATAATTCCAATTTAGCATAAACGTATCAGGTATAATAATCTGGTATATAATAGCACAAAAGACAGATTAAGACTTAAAATATTTCTTTTCTGGTCATATTAGCACGTTTTTTGCTATTTTTCATTGTGAATGAATTATAACTTGCTGAAAATCAATAAATTACTGATTTACTTTTAGTTATAAATTACGTTTATATTTAATGTGTAAAATTATAACCAATCTGTACATACGAAGCGGCATTTATGCTGCCATGATTCTGGTATTATCAGGATTTAATAATCAGGTTCTGTCACAAGACCTGCATTATTCGCAGTTTTATAACGCCCCAATGACCGTATCACCGGCATTAACCGGCATATTTAACGGCGATCATAGGTTTACCGCTTCTTTAAGAGATCAATGGCGATCAGTGCCAGTTCCTTGGTTTACTTTCAGTGCTTCATATGACCGTAAAATCTATCCTAAGAAAAGCGGCAAAAGTTTCTTTGGCGCAGGCTTAACCTTTAATTATGACAAACAAGGTGATTCTAATCTGGCTTTGGCAAATGTCAATTTGGCTGGTTCCTATACTTTGTTTTTAAATGATAAAAACGCACTTACATTTGGCTTACTATTGGGATATTCCAATCGTGGTTTTGACCCAGATGGATTAACCTGGGATAAGCAATGGGATCCTGCAACCAATTCCGTTATAGTCGGAGGTTCAAGTGGAGAGATATTTGATTTCGAGACATTCAGTTTTTTGGAGACAGCGGTTGGTTTAAATTATAGATGGCAGAAGTCATCTAGAACAAAACTGGATATTGGTGTAGGTGGATTTCATTTGAACAGCCCTAAAGCAAAATTTAATAACAATGTAGATGAATCCCTGCCTCTAAGATTATCTATTTATGGGATTTATAGTATGCGGTTAAATGATGATTTAGATCTTCAATTGGATGCAATGCATCAGCGGCAAAGACAATTCGAAGAATTATTATTTGGTGCTTATCTCAACTTCTACCTTAATCAACAACGGGGAAAGAATTTCCAATTTAGAGTTGGTGCTGGATACAGAACCACTCAATCATTCTTCCCAAAGGTCGCAGTGGAATACAATAATATTTTTGTTGCTTTCAGTTATGATATCGATTTTTCCGAATTCTCGAATGATCAATCGGTTGGAGGTCCGGAAATCCACTTTAGATATATTATTAAAAATGTAAAACCCAAAGGTCAGTTTAAAATCTGTCCAATATTCTAAATACTGATTTGTATAGATATTGCATACATATAATCCTTCTAATGTTCTTGAGTTCAGCAATGAACGGGCAGTCTCTCAAGGCCTTCCTCAAGGCCGGCGAAGAAGCCATGTTGGGAGGGGATTATTATAATGCCATGTATTATTATACAACCGCACTGGAGTTTGATACGACCCGTCTGGATATACATTACAATCTTGGAGAAGCTTCACGTTACTTTAATGCATACGTACCTGCATCCAAGGCTTATCAATACGTTCTTGATAATGACAGCGAAAATGCATATCCCGATGCATCCTATAATTTGGCGTTAACCTTACAGAATCTCGGCCAATATGATGAGGCCACCACCTATTTCAATTTGTATTTATCGGAATATGGAGATTTGGATGAAAGGGTATCTTTAAAAGCTGAAAATGCAATAACATCAATAGAGTGGGCTAAGGATCAATTAGATAATCCAATGCCAGGGGTCACTGTATCCACCATTGAAGACGGAATTAATACGCCTTATTCTGAATTTGGAGCTCTGGATAAATCTGATGCCTTTTATTTCACATCCATGCGATTTGAAAAAGAAAAGAAAGGGGATAGAATTAACAAATTGTATTCACAGATCTTGGTAAAGGATAGCAGCGGAATAGCAAGTCCAGTAGAATCAGGAATTAACGATTACCCACAGCATATTGCACATACCGCATATAATTATGATGGATCACGGGTGTATTTCACATTGTGTGATTATGAAGAAAACCTTGAGATCAATTGTGATTTATATTATATGGATTTGGGCCCGGAAGGTGAGAACAACGGCGTTGCCAAGCTTCCGAACCATATTAATATTGACTCGGTTACCAATACGCAACCTTCAATTGGATATAACCCATCTACAAAAGAGGAATATTTATACTTTGCTTCAGACAGAGAAGGCGGTAAAGGGGGATTGGATATATGGTACGCGAAGATTGAGTCGGATAGCATTCTTGAACCTGTAAATATTGCAGCTATCAATTCCAGCGAAGATGATATTGCGCCATTCTTTCACTCGCCATCCGGAACGCTATACTTTAGTACGATGGCTTACATGGGCATGGGTGGTTTTGATGTTTTTCAGTCCTTTAAAACTGGTGATGATTTCAGTAAACCTGAAAATCTAGGCGTTCCCGTCAATACAAGCTTTAATGATATTTATTACACATTAAATGAAGATGGCGATCAGGCGCATTACTCCTCGAATAAAATCGGTTCATTGTATTTGGAGGATAGTTATGAGGCTTGTTGTTATGATATATACAAGGTTGATATTGAAGAGATTTTCCTTGATTTAAATGCCCTGACATACAACGGCGAAACCCTAGACTCACTAACCGGCGTGACGGTAAAGATAATTGACGCAATAACAGGTGAGCTGATTGAAGAAAATTTAAATGAATATGGGCACGAGCATGAATTTGAAATCAAACAGGGCAGAGAGTATCTGATAGTTAGTGAACGTGAAGGCTTTAAATCTGATACAACAAATCTAAGCACAAGACAAATAACGACCAGCGAAGAAATTATTAAAAAGATTTATTTGACGCCAATTCAAGTTGGTTTGGAAGTCTTCACTTTCAGTCAGCGGACAAAAGAAGATTTGACCGGGGTTACCGTCATGCTTACTGAAGAAGGTGCGGAAGATAACCCTATGATTATAACGCAGGATCAAACCAACTTATTCCAGTTTGAAATCATTGCGGGAAGAACCTATACCATCATTGCAACCAAGCCAGGATATTCGAAAGAGATTATAACTTTCGAAGCGCTTGATATAAAGGACGGGATAATTACAAAATTTGTCTATCTGCTTGATGGTGGTGGCGTTCTCAATGAGTACTTGCCAATGTCTGTCTATTTTGATAATGACAGACCAGATCCTAGATCTGTACGCATGTTCAGTACAAAGAGCTACTCAGATATTTATCAGGCATACATGGATCAGCAAGACGATTATATTGAAAACTTTACTTCAGGTCTAGGGGAAGAAGAGGCAACAAATGCCGCGGATGCGATTAAAGAATTCTTTGTAAAAGAAGTGAAAGGGGGATACGATACCTTACAACTGTTCTTGAATGACCTCGAAGCTCGGTTGGATGCTGGTGATGTCGTTGAACTGACCCTTAGAGGTTTGGCCAGTCCAAAAGCGGCAAGCAGATATAATTTAGCACTGGGTCAAAGAAGAATTTGGACATTGAAAAACGAACTAATAAATTATAATGAGGGTGCGTTAATACCATATATCGAAGCAGGCCAATTGGTATTAACAGAAATATCACTGGGTGAGGAAATCGCACCATCATCTGTGTCGGATTCTTCAAGAGATCGAAGAAGGTCAGTCTATAGTATAGAAGCTTCAAGAGAAAGGAAAGCGCAAATTGTCAAAGCCAGAATAATAAACAATTAGAGTTATGGCAGTATCAAAGTACATATCGGCAATTAAGCTTTGGACAATCTGTGCCATATTACTCATGGCAGGAGAAGCCCAGGCTACACATATAGTTGGAGGTGAACTGACTTACCGTTGTTTGGGAGGTCAGACCTTTGAAGTAACACTCGTTGTACGTCGCGACTGTGCCAATGGTGCAGATGATGCACCATTTGATGACCCAGCACTTGTAGGTATATATCTTGGACAGGGTGAGTTGGATTTGAGTTTAGGGATTCAAGGAGTTTTGCAAATGCCTTTCATGGGTG
Source organism: Saprospiraceae bacterium (assembly GCA_013002625.1). Taxonomy (GTDB): domain Bacteria; phylum Bacteroidota; class Bacteroidia; order Chitinophagales; family Saprospiraceae; genus RFSX01. The sequence goes on from JABDJE010000292.1 coordinate 5,183, forward strand.
AGGATACCGTTAGCAATGAACTAATTTTTGATTGTGGCGCCATTGGGGGTCCGATTTGTGTCCATGAGACAACCTATAGAGATACAGTATATCTGCCATTTCCAAAGAAAGGATACATCTTTGCATATCAGAGGTGTTGTCGTAATGGTATTATAAATAATATCGTTGATCCATTAGAAGTAGGGACGACCTTTATAGCAGAAGTTCCGCCCATAGCTGTCACCGACTGCAATTCTCAACCGGTCTTTCAGAACTGGCCAGATGTATATACTTGTTTGAACGAAGAAATAGATTTTGATCATTCTGCCATTGATATTGATGGTGACAGTTTGGTCTATAAACTATGTACACCATACGTTGGTGCTTCCATCGATGCACCTAAACCATCGGCACCTTCAAATCCAAGACAACTTAGTAATGTTGAATGGTTAAGCCCTTATAATTTGAATAATCTGTTGGGCGGTGATCCGCTCAGAATAGACCCCGTCACAGGAAGATTAACCGGTAAGCCAGATTTGGTTGGCACTTACCTCGTAGGAATCTGTGTAGAAGAATACAGGGACGGAATTTTACTGTCAACGGTCGGAAGAGACCTTGAAATCAATGTGCGGGCTTGTATAGATCCTATTACCGTGGATTTTGAAGCATTGAATAACGACTGTGACGGAGATCTTACCGTGGATTTCAATAATCTCACAGTGGGTGCAGACAGTTATACATGGTATTTTGATTATCCTAATACGGACCCTGCATTCATATCCAATGAAATTAATCCAAGTTTTGATTTTCCAGCAGAAGGACATTATACTGTGCGCCTGGAGGCAACAAGGGCTTCTGATGGTTGTACTTCCATTAAAGAAAAAACAATTACAATTTCAAATACCCCATTGGTACCTGCTTTTGATGTGGTCCTTTCTTCTTGTGAAATGGGAGACTACATTGAACTGATAGATCAATCTTATGACTCTACAGGTCTCACCAGACCCGTCGCATGGGATTGGACTATAACACTAAATGGGAATAGTCAAACATTTAATACACAAAATGTAATTGTCGATGTAAGTGGAAGTGATGAAGTCGAGGTGACATTAACTGTAACATCTTCATCAGGATGTGAATCCACAATTTCAGATATTATTGAAGTTGGCGAATTATTCCCTAATCCTGATTTTAAATTAATACTGCAATCGTGTACCCCTCAATATTTATTGGAAGCTGTATATCTGCCTGATGGGAGCAACAACTTTACAGTGGATAGTCTTTCCTGGAGTATTGATGCAGATGGCTTACAATCCAACTTCGTAGATGTTGACAGCATTGATATATTTTCAAATGGAGACAGTATATCAGTCAGTCTCCTGGTATATTATTCTAATGGATGTGTTCGGGAGATTATGCGGGATATCAATATTCCTGATTTATTTCCGAATGTGGAAATTCAAAATGATTTAATCAACGCCTGCATTGGAAC
>JABDJE010000294.1 GCA_013002625.1 Saprospiraceae bacterium
CCGCTGAACTCATCATCGAATTGCCAGGATTGTCCATTATCGATTGAATATTCTAGATTCACCCCAGACGCCAAAACTTTTATGCGACCGTTATTAACCAAACAACTTGTGACGGGGCTAATATTTATATTTTCAATTTCTGGGGCATCGGGACTTTCAAGAAGGACGTTACTTATTGAAATGCAATCTGGAAATAATACGCTCCTGGAATATATTTCATACAGCCCCGGTGACAAATCTTGAAACAAATTCAAAGTCTGCCAATTCATCCCTCCATCAATTGAAAATTCAAAATCTAGGTCCACATTCTCGATTACAATTTGACCATCAGCTGTCCCACAATCGGTAGGGTTGATCGTATTCAATGATAGAGAAGCAAAGTCTACCAAGTCAATTAGAAAATTAACATCGCCAGCACAATGCCTTTGGTCAGGCGTGAATGTGAGCGCGATCTGCATGCCTGCATCTTCCTCTGGATTAAGTGAATTCACATTCCAGGCCCCTTGGATATTATTTTCAGATTCGTTTGGCAAAAAAAGTTCAGGGTCATTCCAACACAGGTATTCCGGTAAGCTAAATTCGGCTACTTGCGCCGTCTGCACAAAGATGGAATGGAACATCGGCTCCGCGCAATCAATATCTGGCTGAAATTCTAATGCAACTGTTTGACCTTCAAAATCCTGCAGCTCAAAGGCGTCAATATTCCATTGTCCAGAAATACCATTATCAGAAATATTGTTGAGCGTATATAAATTATCCAGGGCACACAAGGTATCCAAAAGCATAAATTCTGGAACAGAAGCTTCTACTATTTCAAATTCATGTCTATACTCGATTGAACAATTCGTTGAATCACTTACAAACAAGGCAGAATGTATGCCTTCCCCAAGATCGCCAGGATCAATTTCAGCAAGGTCCCAAGTACCGCTTATACTATTCTTACTCGTCAACGGGAGTAATATGCTTGGATCTTCAATACATAATAGAGCTGGCAGCGAGAAAATGGGGTCTACACTTCCCGTTACATGCAATTGATATTCAAAAGAATCAATACAGGCGTTCTGTCCGTTTGCAGCATACCATTTTAAAGAGATCAGTGAATCCTGGTATTCTGATGGATCAATTGGGTTTATATTCCAACTGCCCAAATAGCCCTCATTTGAAATTGAGTCCAATAGAATCAATCCTGCATCCTGACAAACTGTATCAGGCAATATAAAACTTAATGAATCTACCCAAACAGCTATTGTAGTCTCATAACCTTCTGTACAATAGGTATCATAAGGTGTGAATATCAAATTAACAGATGCGTTGTAGTATTCTTCCATAATTATCTCCTCTATATTCCAGGTGCCTTCAATATTGTTAATATCTTCCTCAGGCAGGAGGTAAGTCGGACCATCCGAATGACATAGATATTCCGGTAATTCAAACATGGAATATTGAATAGGATCAATAAACAATTGATCTTGAACCTGAATAGGACATAAGAAGAGATCTTCTTCTGGAAAGAATGTATTCATGACCGTCATTCCGCTTAAATCTTCTGGTTCTATATCTTCAATTAGCCATGTTCCGGAAATGCCGTTATCGGAAATAAGAGGGAACGCGTAAGATCCATCATCAGCACAGACATCCGGCAGTTCAAATTGAGGCTCGGTTGTTGGCAGTACTTCTACAACAATAAATTTTTCGACTTCACATAAGTCATCTTCAATTGTAATGCTGTAGGTGAAGGAAGTACCTTGAAATTGTTCCTGACCCAAGAAGTAATTAAATTCCGGATTCAAAATTGATACATCAGATAAATAATTTAATCCGCTGGAGGGGTTACAATCCCATGTAACCGACACATTTCCAACTGCGTTCTGGGCTTCGCCAAATATGCTTAAAACTTGATCTGGACATACCGACCAGGTCTCTTCGATATCCAATTGGAGCGCACAACATTCAAGCGTCGCTTCAAGACAATCTCCTGTATCGACAACAAGTGCACCACCTGAAGGTATTGTTTCGGGATTAAGGATTAAATCAACTTCAGTAGCAGAAGGTGTAAAACAAATTTCAATCAACTCCCAATCATAGACTGCTTCATAATAATACTCCTCTCCATCCAGTGTAATAATAAGGTCCGGCCCTGTGGTTGAAAGTGGATCACAGTAAAGAGACATCCAATAAAAGGTAATCAGGTACTCGGCCCCAGCAGCCAGCCCGGTTAATGTTGTACCCATCATTTCCGGTGAAGTTGCAGTTTGAATATGCATGAAAGTTCCACCTGTGGGTGAAAGGTCCTGGATATTATAAGTACACAGACTTGAACAACAAAGATTGTCCAGATCAAAGACCTCTGCAGGCGTATCAAAATTGTCCCAGCCCGCTGGCGCACACACATAACAAGTCGGTCCATCGATCGGAGGGTAATCTACACAAGGGTCCATTTGTGCATCAACCACCTGAAGCATTATCAAAAATGATAAGCTGTTTAATAGTGTGATAAACCTTAGATTTGTCATGATACTAAATTTAGCAAAATCAACTGATAATCAGCGCGATAGATAAGAAAGTATACTATAAATGAGCTTAGACATAATTGGAGCGATACTGAACAAAGAAGGGATAAAATATTCTCACTTATCTGCCGTTCAAGGTGGCGATATATCTGAAGCTTACCAAGTGCAAGCTCTGGACAGCGCCTATTTTATCAAAGTCAACAGCACTGAAGTTGCCGAGGATATGTTTGATGCCGAAGCTGACGGTCTGTCATTAATTCAGAAGTCTGGTCAGATCGCAGTACCTAAGGTTATAAAATGTGGCTTACACAATAGTAGGGCTTATCTCATATTGGAATTTATCCAAACCGGTACAAAGTCGAACCACGCCATGGCAAAATTTGGGCGCCAATTGGCCAACATGCATCTACAAACTCAATACAGCTTTGGGCTTGACACACAAAACTTCATTGGCAAACTACCTCAGTCCAATGCTAAGCATTTAAATTGGATATCCTTTTATATTGGTGAAAGGTTGGAACCACAATTTAAATTGGCTCTTGACAACGGCTTATTGCAGGCACACGATATTCCACCTTCTGCTAACATTGATTCTGTGCTTGATTCACTAATGCCTGAAATAAAACCCAGTCTTTTGCATGGAGACCTATGGGGAGGCAATTTCCTAATTGATGCACAAGGCGATGCATATCTAATTGATCCGGCGGTTTATTATGGTCACAGTGAAGTGGATATTGCGATGTCCAGACTGTTTGGAGGATTCAGCCCGTCGTTTTATAATGCCTATTTTGAAATACATCCTAAAGAAATTCATTTTGAAGCGCGTAGGGATATCTACCAACTCTATTATCTGTTGGTACATTTGAATTTATTTGGAAGCAGTTATTATGGGTCGGTGAAGCGGATAATGGAGAGGTATTTTTAGGTTTTAGGATTAAGTTTGAAAGATTTAGGATTAAGTTTGAATCTTAATCCTAAAAAACCTCGTCCTCTACCCCATTCCTTAACACACCTATACCTGCTGCTTCAACTTCAACCACATCACCTGGTTTAAGATACACAGGTGGTTCAAATCGAGCACCAGCACCATTAGGTGTCCCGGTAGAAATCATGTCGCCAGGCTTGAGTGTCATGAAAGTACTGACATAGGAAACGATATAATCAAATGGAAACATCAGTCTGGAGGTATTGTCATCCTGTCGTACTTCGCCGTTGACGCGCGTCTGGATATTTAAATTGGTATAATCCTCAACCTCATCCGCCGTCATCATCCACGGACCAATAACACCTGTTCTATCGAAGTTCTTACCCTGGGTAACGTTAAACTTCGCATGCCGCACCCAATCCCGAATCGTGCCTTCATTCATTAGAGTCAGCCCAGCAATATGATTGAGCGCATTTTCCTTTGGAATTCGTCTGCCACCCTTGCCAATGATAATTACGATCTCTCCTTCATAATCCAGTTTGTCAGATTCAGGAGGACGCACAATATTTTGATCATGTCCTACAAATGAATCCAGGTACCTCAAAAATACGCTTGGATATTTGGGGAGATCAGAATTGTCTTTGTACTCTGCATTGCGATTGGCGTAATTAACCCCTATACATACAATCTTTTGACCCGTAATAATTGGAGGGAGGTATTCAATCTGATTTTCATTATAATGCACAGGTAGTCCAGATGCTATTTCTTGTAGCTTTTTCATGGAGTCCATTGCAATCCATTGTCTCAAATCGTTGCCATACTCCTGTCCAATATCCGTAAAGCCAATGCCGGCAGCTGACTCCACTACGGACCCATAGGTCATTCTTCCTCCTACTTTATAGCTTGCAAATTTCATTGTGTTATTCTTGAGTTCTTAATCTTATACTGTTAAATGTCAGATCCTGCCCTTTGACCAATTCTTTGATTTCGGTAGAGAGAATTATCGATTTTTCTTCAACATCCATCGCAAGATATTTTTTCATCAATGCCATACCAATCTCGGAGAATTCTAACAGAACCTCCTCTGCTCTTCCCTCACGTAAACGCAATAAGAGGTTAGCCATCTTAAATTCTTGATTGCCATCAATGATATAATATTTATCCGATGCCACCAATCTGCATTTCATACCCAATCGTGGTGCATGACCAGTATCTGCCAACGCTTCA
>JABDJE010000302.1 GCA_013002625.1 Saprospiraceae bacterium
CTATAAGGTAATAGCTATCGATGGTGCTTCAATCCTACAAGAAGGTAAGATATTGGAAAACAAAATAGATGTCAGTACTTTACCAAACGGTTCCTACATTCTTATAGTTGAAGGGCTGAAAGCTCGGAAGTTTATTAAAATATAAGTTGTCGTATAAAACATAAAAAAGCCCCCATTGCAATGAGGGCTTTTTATTCTAATATGGGAAATATCTTAGTCCAGCATTTTGTCGATACGCTCTTTTAATTCCACTTGATGCATACCAAACACCGAGTCTGTATTCTTTGCTTTTTTCAACTTTTTCTGAATGGATTTTAATGTACCCATCGCAACCGCTTTAGCGTCGCTCAATTGAATAGCAGATCTTTCTGATGTAATAATATCTTCCATCCGATCAATATACATGCGCTGTAAATTTCTACGGTAGACATCAGGTTCATCCATTACATCATTGAAGATATAATTTTCACTGTCTTTAAATAATTCAAATAAGGTGTATGCCTTATTGCCATTCAAGGCTTCATTTTCAATCATGCGTTCCATCCGCCCAGTATTAAATAATTGGCGTAGTACATTGCCTTGTAATCCACTAATTCTGTCAATAGCCCCCTCTTCTTCAAACTTCCTGGTGATGTCCGCATCAATCATCCATGTCGGACTTATGAACATATGTTTGTTTAGAAATGCCATAGCCCGCACTTGCTTGGATCTACTTTGGTGCACATAGGTAGCGCCCTGTTGGTCCTGTGATTTACTGATTTCAATCACCCCGCCTACATTGGCGATTACATGACCGAGGTAGCGGCGAAACTGGTTGAATACTTGTTGATACAGGTCTTCAATCTGATCATAATCTTCACCTGCCTCATAGCCCCATTCAAGAATATTTGGAACAATACGTTTAAGGTTTTTAATACCCAATTCACTGGCCCGCATGGCATCATCTCCAAGGTCTTCAGTCTGTGCAGTTGGATCCAGAGGTAAGCCTCGCTGTCGTCCATATCTGTATAAAGGATCTCCAGCGCGTTCTTTTATCCATTCATTGAGGATGCTTTTTTCTTCTTCCTTGGAATCAGCTTCCGGAATTAGTTTGTAGCCATATACAATTGACCAGTCATCATAAGGTCCAATATTAGGCATCAGACCCACATCACCATCTTCAGGTTGTGCCACATAATTAAACCTGGCATAATCCATAATAGATGGTGCAGTGCCCATGGCTTGGGTGAAGTGTGGAGATCTCAATGAATCAACAGCATAGGCAACACTCGAACCCATGTTATGAGGCAGTCCTAATGTATGACCTACTTCATGCGCAGATACGAACCTGATAAGGCGCCCCATGACTTCTTCTTTAAAATTAACACCGCGTGCTTCGGGGTTAATAGCAGCGGTCTGAATAAAGAACCAGTTTCGCAATAGACGCATAACATTGTGATACCAAATGATATCGGATTCAAGAATTTCACCTGTACGCGGATCATGGACATGTGGGCCCATCGCATTTTGAATATCTGTTGACACATATCGAATCACGGAGTATCGTGTATCTTCCGGTGACCAATCGGGATCTTCTTCCGGGGTAGGTGCTTCTAAAGCATAAATGGCATTTTTAAATCCAGCCTTTTCAAAGGCAGCCTGCCAATCATTGACACCTTGCATTAAATAGGGTACCCACTTTTTTGGTGTAGCCGGATCGATATAATATACGATGGGTTTAATCGGTTCCACTAATTCTCCGCGTGCATAGGCTTCAGGATCTTTAGGTTCCAATCGCCACCTGGTTATAAATCTTTCAGATTCTGTTCTTTGGTCATCAAGGCTGTAATTGGTTTGCGATACTGAAAAATATCCAACTCTGGCATCATAGTATCTCGGCTCCAGCGGTTCTTCCGGAAGCATAATAAACGATTGATTCATCTCAACAGACATCGTACCGGTAATCCTGTTATCTGGTAGTTTATTGCCGCCTTTGTATGTAAGAATATGACGTACCTCTACATTTGTAGGAAAGCTGCGCATAGAAGTAATCGTACTTCTTTTGCTATCAAGACTCTTTATACCAAAATTCTTTCTCTGAGATTCGCTAACTGCGCCAATCATTGGGATGTCGGTCGTAAATAACGGATCAACTTTAATAAGTGTCACACTGTCTCCCGGAATCTCATTGTCGAACATCATGATGATCGGTTCGAAGTTATTATTTCTCACAGACTTATAAATCGGATCTTCAAAGCTGGCCACACTGTTGTATGAAACCGAACGCAAGGCGATTTTCTTTCCGATACGTTCAAAGCGAATGACTTGCTGAGGTCTTGATTTCACACCGGCTCCTCCGAAATTCAGATTCTTGACAAATCCCGAAATTCTGGATACGACAAGAATCTCCATGTTGAGAACTGAATCAGGAATTTCGAAGTAATGCGTTCCATCAACTTCGTGTGTTATAAATAAGCCGTCAGATGTATTGGCCTTATCTGTGATGATGTCTTCATACTTTTTAGGTTCTTTCTTTTTACCACCATCTTTTTGAGCGACGCCCATTTGACAAAAAGCAAAAGTCAATGAAAGGAGAAGTATTTTTTTCATAGTAAAATTTAGTTCTTGTGAATTGGAATTGAAAATATTTTCAATGTTTGCAGACGAATATACAATTTTTTGTTTCTGATATTTGCTTATAAGCTAAAGCAGAAATAATGAACATAACTAAGCTAAATTGTGATTCCGATTTTATGTTAATGTCTGCTTAAACTATTTGTCCTAAACGATTATGCCTTTTTGATTCATTATATTCGGACGGAAAAATTGCACGCATGAAAAATTTACTTGTTGTACTATTCATTATGTTTAGCTATACTTTTTACGGTCAGGAAGACCTTTCGTACCAATTGCCTTCGCAATCAATCCTTGAATTAGCAGATGCAAATTTGCCGCCATCCCTCAGATTAAATACAAATGCAGACAAGGGTGTTTTGATGTATAGAAAATCTTACAAGTCAATTGAAGAATTATCTGAACCGGAAATGCGACTTGCAGGACTAAGAATAAATCCAAAGACAAATATTTCAAGCCGTCAGCGGTATTATTACGACTTGACAATGTACAACCCTGCAGATAACAAGGAGACAAGTATCGAGGGATTGCCAGCGAATGGGAAGTATTCCAATTTCTCCTGGTCTCATGATGAATCAATGATGGCATTTACAAATACAACAAGTAAGGGTGTTGAATTGTGGGTACTCGATATGGATAATTCTACCGCAAAAAAGCTCACTGAGGATAAGCTTAACGGTAATATGGGACGTCCATTTTACTGGCTAAAAGGCGACCAGGCATTATTGATAAAAGTTTTGCCAGAAGATAGACAGCCATTAATAGATAAAGGCAATGTCGTTCCAGGCGGTCCTACCATTTCGACTAACGATGGTAAAAAAGCTCAAAACAGAACCTATCAGGATTTATTAAAAAATAAGAATGATGAATTCAATTTTGATCAATTGGCACATTGCGAATTATGGAAATTGAACATGGATGGGAGCATGACACAGTGGATGGACAAAGCCATTTATTCAAGTGTATCTTTCTCACCTAATGGCGAATACGTGATGATTACCAAAGTCAAAAAGCCCTATTCTTATCTCGTACCATATAGAAGGTTTCCATCAGCCACAGATATATATGATATTGATGGCAATCATATAAAGAACATGCTTGACCTGCCTTTGATCGAAGATCTGCCTAAAGGATTTATGTCTGTTAGAACCGGGCCTAGAAGTATATCTTGGAGAGCGGATAAACC
>JABDJE010000232.1 GCA_013002625.1 Saprospiraceae bacterium
TGCTGCCCCTTTGGTTACCCTTCCGACTTGACCTTGCGTAACCGGAAGTGCTGCTACTGCCGCCTGAAAATCTGATATGATCATCGGCATGATATCTGCATCATTAGCCTTCCTGAAATCGACATCCGCCTCAGTGTAATAGGGAACATTCTTCCACATCTTGTATCCATCAAAATGATAATGAGCCCTTAAAAACTGAGCTTCTCCCATTACACGTGAAGTAAAGCCCGGATCTAAACCTTCTACACTATTCATCAGGTTGATGGTTGCATTAACCCTGGAAATACCTTCGTACAAGATTTTAAATTTGTCATTAAAGTAACTGTTACCAGGTTGCCATTGAAATAATTCAATTTCCTCTGTCTGTCCCTGGTCTCCAGCTTCAGATCCTTTGTGTGCATCATCCGACATCACACTTCCCCACACCCAGTTACTACCAGAAGCAGGCCATGGAGAGGATACAGAACCCCATGATTCTGCCCAACCATCGAGCATCGAGTAAGCGGAAATCAGGGCCGCATCGACACCTACTTCGTTACCCAAGGTACCAGCATCCAATGCACCCTGTGGAGGTGCATTTAAGAAATCCTCTGAACAGGCTAATAACAACATTGACGCGAACGCCAACCCTGCAAAACCCATTAAAAATTTATTCTTTTTCATTTATATGATTTTATTATTTGTTGTTAGAATGAAGCGTTAATTCCAAACATTACGATTTTCGAAGTTGGGTAGTTTCCATAATCAAAACCACCTCTTTGATCACTGTTTCCTCTTGTGTTAAAGTTGGAAAGAGTAGGATCAATTCCTTCATATCCCGTAAATGTGAACAAATTCTGACCTTGAAGATACACTCTCAATGAACCAATTCCAAGACCTGATAAAGAACTTGAAGGAACGTTCCAGCCTAACTGGATCGTTTTCGCTCTCAAGAATGACCCATCTTCCACATAAAAGTCGGTTGAATTCTCACTGAAAATATCATTTTCATTGATCATTGGCCAGTCTCCGTCAGGATTCGTAGTTGGATCAAATGCGCGATCAAGCAAGTCTTCACTTACATTTGAATTAAAGAATCTGAATACTTCAAACAACTTGTTATAATTATAAATTTCGTTACCGATAGATGCAGTCCAGAAAGTTGAAATATCAAAGTTTCCGAAAGTCACACCTAAATTAATACCAAGTGTTAGATCAGGGTGATAGCTACCGATTGTACCTAAATCACCATCATTGATCACACCATCATTATTCAAATCAGCCAATCTTAACTGTCCAACAGCCTTTCCACCCTGGTCTGCATGTGCATCGACTTCAGCCTGGCTTCTGAAAATACCGTCTGTCGTCCAACCATAGAAAGATCCGATTGGTCCGCCGATTTCACTAAATCCGGTCTGTCCAATACGACCATTACCCGGTGAAAAGAAGGAAGTACGTGTTCCGTCAATATCCAGGATCTTGTTCTTGTAATGACTTGCATTAATACCAAAGTTAAATCCTACACCACTTGCAAACTTATCACGGTAATTAATACCTATATCGACCCCTTTGTTCTGCATTTTTGCAATATTAACAAATGGAGCACTTGCTGATCCTGCAGGCCCAGGTAATTCAGGGTTGAACAACAGACCATCTGTTTCTCTGTTATACCAATCCAATACAACATTTAATTTACCACCACTGAAAGAGGCGTCCAATCCAATGTTGAGGGATTTGTTTTCTTCCCATTTCGTGTCTGCGTTTCCTCTACCTGTTAATGCATAACCAGTTGCAAGACTCGAATTGGTACCATTGATATCATAGAATGAGACTCCTGGTCCACCACCGAATCTGTCAACAGTATTACCACCTGGTATCTGTTGGTTACCAGTAACACCGTATCCAACTCTCAATTTAAGATCATCGAATACTTCCATATCATTCATGAATGCTTCTTCTGAAAGTCTCCATCCTACACTAACCGCTGGAAATACGCCATATCTGAAGTTAGGTCCGAAATTGGATGATCCATCACGTCGCACAGTAACGCTCACTAAGTATTTATCATCAAATGAGTAGTCAACTTTTCCAAATAAAGAAGCTAATGTGCTGAATCCTCCGAAACTGTATACATTCCTGGATCCTGGATCAGCAAGACCGGTATTCAAGTACCATGCATTAATATCATCGGTAAAGTAATTTGCTAAGGAACCACCAATTGTTCGTCCCTGACTCTTTATAGACTCATAACCAACCAATGCATTGATCTGATGTCGGTCACCAATGTTCATGTTATACGCCAACGTATTTGTCCATGTCCATGTAAAGCCACTTTGATGTTCTTCAGAAAAGCTATTATTCGTAGTCGGCTCTGAATTCTCAAATGATGGAAAGTTAAAGGAAGGAGAAAAGTTGCTGAAGTAGTCTACTCCAAAACTTGTTCTTAATGTCAGGTTATCAATGATTTCCGCCTCGGCAAACATGTTACCCAAGATCTTGTAGAATGTTCCGACATTATTCTGAGAACGGAATTGTATCGCAACAGGATTTGATCCGTTACTCAAACCATTCGCTTTTCCACCAGCAAAATTAACACCTGTTATATCATACACAGGAATAATAGCTTGTGCCTTTAATATCTGTGTCATCGTATTCTGCTCACTTTGGTTACCTCCTCTTTGGAATGTCCCCTGTGAACGAGCCAATGAGAAGTTCTCACCAAAGGTGAATTTACCTCTTGTGAATTCTGAATTGGCACGCAAAGTGAAGCGTTCAAAATACGTATGGATCATGGTACCTTGCTGGTTCAAATAACCTGCACTGATATTAAATCGTGCATTTTCAGTACCTCCGGAAATACCTAGGGTATGTTCCGTCATAGGTGCTGGATCAAATACTTCATCCCACCAATCTGTAGCTCCTGATCGCATAATTAAATTATCAGGATAGCTGTAATTATCTTCATTTACTGGATTACTTCCCGGGTATCCGCTGTAATCTCCCGCATAAATGTACTGTGGGATTTGTCCCCTTCCGGCAGCATAAGGTACCTCAGCAGGTATGTTAATGCCCGCATTATCGAAGGCACGATACACTACTTCTGAATACTGGGCAGGATCAGTGATCAAGTTATACTGTCCAATCGGGTTTTGAATTCCGAAACTAGCATCATAAGTAACAACCGTTCTACCTGGCTTTCCTTTTTTCGTAGTTACGATAATTACCCCATTGTTGGCACGTGCACCATAAATAGAAGCTGCGGATGCATCTTTTAATACCTGGATCGACTCGATATCGTTCGGGTTCAATCCAGTGTTAAAGGCGTCCTGTACCGGAACTCCATCAATAATGTATAGAGGATCATTATTTTGAAATGAACTGACCCCTCTAATTCGAATGGCAGACCCTGAACCTGGTTCTCCAGATGTAGATACCTGGACACCAGAAACTTTTCCTTCCAGCTTTTGTGTAAAACTCGTAGCTGAAACTTCATTTAAGTCTTCACTGTCAACAACAGCAACGGCTCCAGTGATGTCCCGCTTACGTTGTGACGAATAACCCGTAACGACAACTTCATCAAGCAGTTGTCCTACGTTCATTGCGACATCGACAGTTGTTCTGCCACCTACGAGTTCTTCGACTTCGGTATATCCCACAAATGAGAATACCAAAATGTCATCTGCTCCCGCGGTGATTTCGTAACTACCATCGAGATCTGTAATGGTTCCTACAGAAGAACCCTTTACAAATACTGATGCTCCAATTAATGCCTCATTATTTCCAGCGTCTGTGACAACTCCGGTAATAGTCTGAGCCACCATCGAAGTACTTAAAAGAGCGCATAGCATGGTTAATGCCAGGCTCTTCATGTGTAATAAATAGTACTTTTTCATAGATAGCATTTTCATAATTCAGTTAAAAAAACTATTCAAATTTTTGATTAAATGCCGAATATAGGAATTAATAATACCGTCGCATCCTGTCCTTAAAAAAAAGATGATATATCAATTATCGTTGCAAAGGCAACAAAATATTATTCGGGAGCTAATCGTGTCAATTCAACAGAAAAATTTGTTGTTCAAAAACAATACATCAAGATTTAGCAAAAATTACAGTAGAGTTGACTCAAATTATCCAGAGAAATCTATCCAGTCATTTTTTCAACCAAATATTATAGGGTTGTCTAAAAAAGGATATTGAATTATATCGATAATTAGAAATGATTTGTCGTGTATAATCTTGAATATCTTGATCACTGGTAAATCAACATATCGGGGTATATTGTATGTCTTTATCATCTACGACTCTCATCAGTAAATCCAGTACATAAAATTAGCTCATGAAAAAAAAGAAGGTCATAAAGCGAAGAAAATTTATTGGAGATGTTTCGGCAAGTGCGGCTGCATTTACCATTGTGCCGAGACATGTCTTAGGAAAAGGAAAAATTCCCCCTTCGGATAAAGTCTTAGTAGCCAACATCGGATGTGGCACCCAGGGATTAAGGGAAATGCCGGACATGTTAGAAAATGACGCCATTCAAGTTGTGGCCATCTGTGATGTCAATAAATATACCACGGACTATCTTGATTGGTCACCGAATGGTATTCTAAATGGTATTCGGAATACATTGGGTGATAAGCAATGGGGTAAATATATCAAAGGCATTCCGGGAGGTCGCGATATCGGAAAAGAATATGTTGACGATTATTATAAAAAGAAAACTGGCGCTGCAAATTATAATGGTTGTGCTTCTTATGAAGATTATCGGGAACTCCTTGAAAAAGAAACAGATCTTGACGCTGTCAAAATTATGACACCAGACCACCACCATGGATGCATTGCAATGGCAGCCATGAAAAAAGGCAGACATGTAATTACGCACAAACCAATATCCAACCGATTACATGAAGGGTTGAAAGTGATTGAAGCCACCAAAACTTATGATGTCAGAAGTCATTTAATGGCTTGGGAAGACAAACCAAATTATCGACTGATCAAACAATGGATAGAAGATGGGGTAATCGGTCAATTGACTGAAATTCATAATTGGAGTGTGCGCCCGGTCTGGCCCCAATTCACAACCATTCCAAAGGAGCAACCACCTATTCCGGATGGGTTTAACTGGCAATTATGGTTAGGTCCTGAAAAAGATCGACCCTATCACCCTAATTACACTCATAATGTTTTCAGGGGATGGTATGACTTTGGAGGAGGCAGCATAGCCGATATGGGTCATTACAGCCTATTCCCTTTATTCCGGACTTTTAATATCAATCAAGCACCGGTAAGTGCCAAAGCATATGGATCTACGACGCGAACATCAATCAATGGCGTATGTCGGAATGTCAATAATATGGCAGCATTCCCAGGCTCCTGTATGGTTAAATTCAATTTTGGAGCTCAGGGTAATCTCGGACCATTTGACCTCTATTGGTACGACGGGGGCATGAAACCTTTTGCACCAGAAGAATTGGAAGTGGATGGTCGTGATATAAGTATTGAAGGGATGCTCTTTGTTGGTACAGAAGGCAAAATCTTAGCGGGCTTCGAAGGAGAAAATCCGGAAATCATACCGAAGTCGAAAATGGTTGCTTACTCCGGAACAAAGTCAGTTGAGAATCCCACTCCGGAGCGCAGATCTGATACATGGACCCGCGCAATATTGACTGGAGAGGAATCCCCAGGTAGTTTCAGGTATGCAGGTCCGGTTCACGAAACCCTGAATCTGGGAGCAGTAGCAC
>JABDJE010000344.1 GCA_013002625.1 Saprospiraceae bacterium
GGCGAAAGTGCAGATTTATTCGTTACCAAAAAACGAAAAAGTTCAATACCGCTCTATGCGATATTACTTATTAACCTGGGTGTTATCGGAATTGGTGCGGGCCTTGGAATTATTATGGGATCGGTACTTCATCTATTTGGCATGGATGATGACATCAGTTTTCCAGCAGCTATTTTTCTAAGTTTAGGTCTGGCATTGATTGCTGGATTCAGAATTACAAAGAGAGTAGATGAGAATTATAGAGATATGGAATAATACTAAACAGACATATTCGAAGTACGTAAAACCCTGTCAATAGATAGGGTTTTCTTATTTTAAAGAAACTTTAAACTGATGAAAATTAGAACAATATGAGATTGAAATTCATATTACTGTTATTTTTTACCACTTCAATATTAAGTGCTCAGAAGCAAACTGATTTATATGCTAAATATAAGCTAGAGGTCAAGCATAATGCAAGTGATCAATTATTCAAAGGAAGACTTGTACAATTGCAAGACACTGCTCTCATTGTAAAAGCCCTTCATGAATTTGATATACCAGTGCGTCGTATTGACTATATGGAACTGATGACAAGAAGTAACAGAGGTAAAAATAGCCGTATTGGGATGGGAGTAGGCTTAATCAGTGGTCTTCTTTTCGGAGCTCTGATAAGCGATGCGAATTGTACGAGCAATGATTGTTTTGTTGACAAAGGCACAGTCACTTTGGTTTTAGCTGGTGTCGGTGTAGTGACTGGCGGCATAGTTGGTGCGTTAATTGGCAAAAAAAAACGTGTTAAAAGATTTGATATAGGATATGACCAATCCGGCTATGAAAGAATAAAAGTAGATATTGAGCGATTCGTTGAGCAGCAGTAACACAAAATAAAATGTCCCGGACAGTCAATATCCGAGACGTGATTCGATTCAACTATAAAAAATGCATCGTTAACCGCTTGCTTTATTGGATTATATCAATGAAGAAAAGGAAAGAATTGTTTCTGAGAATTTCGAATTGTTTGAGCAATATGGTTTATAATCACACCGCATTGCATACGTATTTCATCTAAAAGTTCAAGCCTACAATCAAGTCTGGTTTCTTTCTACTCCGTTGGTAACTGTCAAATTTTTTACTTATTTTATTAAGGTTGGTTATTAATTCACTTGAATCCAATCTTCACTAATTTGATGGGAGATAAGCCAAACATATATAAGAATGAAGGATTTCTAAATGTCCCTTTGACTGGCACCTATTCTAAGGATAAGTTCCTGGATGCGATAGACAAAGTAGCCAGCTCATGTACAAATACCGAAATCAATAAAGCAATTATCGACGGTAGTGCAATCACCAATCCTGGAATACCTGCTTTAGACAGATTTCAGATTGGGGAATATATGGCCATTAATTTAGTAGGATTGAAAGTGGCTATAATATGGCCAAAAGCATTTATAAAAAAATTTGGTGTGCAAGTAGCCACCAACCGGGGCGCCAATGTCAATTCATTTTCAAATGAAAAAGAAGCATTACATTGGTTGCACGAAGAACAATAAATTATGAAAAAATCAGACCCCCCTATATCTGTTTCCATAATTACACAGGCACCGAAAGCATTCATCTGGAAAGCTCTAACCGATTTGGACACCATGAAAGCATGGTACTTTTCAAATATCGATCAGTTTAAAGCGGAAGTAGGTTCAAAATCTTCATTTCTGGTTGAAAACGAAGGTCGCCAATTTACACATACCTGGGAAGTTATAGAGGTCACACAAGAAGCATCTATAACATATACGTGGAATTATCCTGAGTATCCTGGATTTGCTGAAGTAAGCTTTAATATTACTGTAATTGATGAACACACCAACAAAGTGACCGTGTCTTTGGTAGTACTTGAAGATTACCCACAGGATATTCCAGAATTCAAACGCGAAAGTTGTATCGGTGGTTGGGAGTATTTTATGGGCCGGTTAAACAGTTTTCTAAACGCACAAACGACCTGAACTGAAACCGGACAATTCATTTATATCTCTATTCAACAGTGTTGTAGAAAAGTACACTGAAAAGTATATGCGTGTTGACGCATATACAATCTACATTGATGAATTTTTAAAACAGATTCCTTTAAAAGGAGCTATTATTGATATAGCATGCGGTCCAGGGAATATCGCATATTATGCCTTGAAAGAAAGACCTGACCTGAGATGGATTGGCCTGGACGGTTCCGTTAAGATGATTGAATATGCCAAATCACAAAACCTGAATGCAGAATTCAAAGTGCAAGACTGCCGCACTATCAATCCAGCTCCAACGATTTATTCAAGCGCTTTTTGTTCGTTTCTCCTACCCTACCTTAACCAAGAAGAAGTCAAGGGATTGCTCAAGTCAATTTATATTGGACTCAAGGATGAAGGTCAGCTGTACTTGTCAACCACCCTTGAAGCAGGTGCAAAAAGGGATGCATCTCAAAATGAAAGTCGACAGCCTGAATATCACTCTGAGTATCATATTAAGCAATGGCTCATTGAGGCTGGATATAAAATAAGCTCTTCTCACATTTTAGTCAATGCGCTGAACGGAGATACCGAATTAATATTACTTACAAAAAAAATGTCCCGCATAGAGCGGGACGTAAAACAAACTTGATTGATACTGATAAACTAAACTACTGGTATAACCTATTAGTTTAAGTAAATACCTTTATTAAGAGCTATATTTTTGAGTTGTTTGCGCGCAAGATGGATATTGCTTTTTACCGTTCCGAGCGGCAACTCCAAGGCTTCGCTTATTTCTTCATAAGAATAACCATCACGCAACATATTGATTACCTTTCTGTACCTGGGTTTGACTTCATCCAACAAGGCGAGTATTTCAGATTCCATCAATTGATATTCTGCACCGCCTTCAGTCACATAATCAGACAGGAAGGGTGTAACATCATCGATATCAACGAGGTATCCTTTTTTCTTGCGTCTGAATTGGTTGATGAAGTGATTCCGCATGATAGTATACGACCATGCGCCAAAGTTAGAACCTAGCTTGAACAGGTGCCCTTTTTCAAGTGCTCTCAATGCCGTCTCCTGATATAAGTCTTGTGCTTCTACAGGGTTGCGTGTAAGCTTAAAGGCCATACGCTTAAGCTGTGTCTCGTGTGCTACAATTTCGCTGTATATGCTGTCCATAATAAAAGTGCTTTAGTTTATTATGATAGTATTACTATCTTTTATGCAAGTTTAACAATTTTAAATGAAACTGGTATTACTATTGATGAAATTTATTCTATCGACTCTATGAGTGCAGTGAAAAATCAAGCTTGATTCAGATTAGTTTAAAACCCAAAACCCCCGTATATTGGGGCTTATAACGAAATTGAATGTTGCGACGTATTAAATGGGCTTATGCATTGTATAATATATTTAAATACAAAAAGCTAAAACATAATACAGCATTGTATAAATCCTTGGGCCTACGCAAATGGTATTTCTCCCCTATTTCAAGTCGAGATTTTAAAAAACTGGATGTCTCCAACAAAAGAGAGGTGGATGCTAAAGCACTGGAACGGTCGGCTATTTTTGAATCAATTGACAGAGATTCCCAGCTTAGCTTACAGCAATATGATGAGAATGGTTATGCCATATTGAAATCTTACATTTCAAAAGAAAAGGTAGATGAGATCAACAATAAAATTGACGGTTTACTCGCCTCTGGTGAAATCAAATTTCGATATGGCAATAAACTGATGTTTGCGATTCATCACTCAGAAATATTGCGTTCTATCGCCAGAGACCCAAAACTCACAGAGCTCCTTGACATCCTTCTCGATGGGAAGTCCACACTATTTCAAAGCATTAATTTCCTGAAAGGCAGTGAGCAAAAATCCCATTCCGACAGTGTCCATATGACCACCTATCCACTCGGTGGGCTTTTAGGCGTCTGGATAGCACTTGAAGATATTGACGCTGAAAATGGTGGATTACATTATTACCCTGGCAGCCACAAACTTCCTTATTATCTTAACTCTGATTATGACAACGAAGGCACCTGGTTGATGTTGGGCAAATATGATTACACTGCTTACGAAGCCATGATCGAAGCAAAGATTCAGCAGCACGGTATTGAGAAAAAAGTGTTCAATGCCAAAGCGGGTGATGTCCTAATATGGCATGCCAATTTATTGCACGGAGGCGAGGCACACACCGATACCTCAAGAACCAGGAAAAGCATGGTCTTTCATTACTTTGATAAGAACAGTATTTGCTACCATGAGATTACTCAACGTCCAGCGTTAATGCGTTTTTAGGTACTTTAATCTTACTACATTAAAAACTCTAAATTTTTAATCTCTCTCAAG
>JABDJE010000353.1 GCA_013002625.1 Saprospiraceae bacterium
ATCTTATCCAAATCTCCTATGCCTATTGCATTCTTATCCTCATCTCATCTATCACTGTCCCGCACGCGTATGTAATGGAGAGATTCTATTCTAGATAGTCTTATTTTGAAATAAAGGCCTAGTATGGTCCTATCTGAAAGTGACTTATAGTAATACTCAAAAAGCATATAAAATCTGGCTGGATGTCAACTTATGCATAATTATTTAGCCTCAATGCTTTTTGCTAACCTGAATCCAGGCCCTTTAAATTCAGGTTCCACGAATGCCCGGCTAGCGCTTCTGCTGTGCCAAGGATCCGCATTGAAACTTGCACCTCTACCGACCTTAAACTTTCCCTCTTTGGGGCCTGCCGGATTGGATTTGTCCTCCGAAGTATATTTACCATACCAGTCCTGAACCCACTCCCAGGCATTCCCATTTATGTCATAAACACCAAAGGAATTGGGAGAATATGACCCGACAGGCGATGTGTAAGGAAAACCGTCATTATATCCATTCCAGATTTCTCGGCGACCAGGAATATCACGTCGTGATTCATCTGCAATATTTTCATTTACCGGAAGCCCAGAGCCCCATGGGTAAACGCTATTCTGTTTTCCACTTTTGATCACATATTCGAATTCTGCCTCTGTTGGTAAGCGATATGCCGCTCCGCTTATCTTATTTAACCATTTTATATATTCTTGCGCATCATTCCATGATATATTAATAATTGGGTGGTCTTCTTGAAACCCCCATTCAGGTTGCTGGGGCATTGTTGAATTTGTCGCTGCACAATAGGCTCGATACTCTTTTACGGTCACTTCATACTTCGCAAGATAAAAATCAGACAACCAAACTTTATGCACAGGGCTTTCATCAAATTCCCCATCTGTTTGTCCCATCATAAATTGACCTCCTTGGATAAAGGCCATATTGTTGGGGGTGTTTTGCGCTTGAAAACTATTTGCTAAGAGCAAAAAAGTAAGGATAGACCCACTTAAAATATTGATTCTGTTAAACTGCATTAGTAGTGATTCAATTTTTGATTATGTTTTGAGATTTTCAATTTCGTTTAAGTATGCCTTTCCAAGAGGAGAGATCGTATATCCCACTTCATGACGTTGAGTCAACCCCATGTTCTTTAGTTTGCGAATATTAATTTTCAGTTTGTCTTTGTCCCTCTCTAATGTATCTGCTAGGAATTGAGCTCTTTGATGAGGGTGATTTTGAATGAGTTTAAGGACTTGCATTGTCCAGGGGCCAGTAGAACTGCGTCCATCCATTCGATCTAGTTTAAACTTCACTTCTTCAAACTGAACTGAACTTATAGATTCTTGATTGCGAAGCTTGATTCTGGGATCTTCACCATGATACGACAGGGCAATCCGAAACACTTCATCTTCTGCATTGACCTTTAATATTTTCAATAAGCTGCTTAAATTCTCATTTCCTGAGCGTTTAATATCTTCCGGTGAAATATGAGCAATTCTCGATTTTTCTATACTGTTGATTTTAATTTGTCCAATTGCCGTATTTATAACAGAGTCTACTTTGACCCGAGCGCTCTTCCAATTGCGGAATGCAAGATCTATCTTTCCTTTTTTTATGGCTTGAAGATCTTTTATTTTAAATAACATTTTTGACTTGCCTATTGCTATTCACGCGCTATTAATGTCTCGTGCATTTATTTAAATGCCAATAATTTGATGGAACTGAATCGTCCATTGTTGTCCTCCACCAATAAAAAACAAATGCCATTAATGTGATCAAGTGCAATCGAGTTCATGCCTGTGACCAATTTGCCCTTGTTCAATGTGCGGCCGGTTGTATCTGCCAGTGTATATTTTAAAGGCTCAACATTTGGATTGGTAATTTTTATTTGATTATCAATGAGGGTGTAATCAAGAATGAGATCCTTATCATATTTTGAAGACTTTGCAGCGTTGACCCCATCAAGCATCCATTCAATGCCGCCCGGCACGATGAGCTTATCTTCAAAATCATAAAAAGTCAGATGTTCGCCATGGGAGCCTTCACCCCATTGTGTCCAACATGAACTGGATTGCCAGCAGGGCTCCCAGTATACAAGCCCATTGCCGCCATGCGCCTTTATAGTGTTGGCAAGATCCTGCATCCATTTAAGTTGCCCACTTGGTGTCGGGGGATATTCAGGATGCGTTGTAGCGGCTATATTGCCCGCGTTATCATTCCAGGCAGTTGTCCATAGATAGGCCGTCTCTACAACCATAACCTCTTTTTCTGAATACCGGCTTCTGAGTAGGTCAATCAATGCCCCTACATCTTCCATAGTAGCAGGAGCATGCCAGCCCCAATAATAGGATATGCCAATCATGTCGAAATCTGTGACCCCATTATTATGAAATGCTTCAATAAGCCATTCTGTTGATTCAGGACCGGCCACATGTAACATGATTTGAATTGATGCATCCAGGTCACGGACGGCCTTTATGCCAGTATTAAAAAGTGTTGCATTCCGATTCCAGTCCAATGTCCAGCCTTGGTTATCTTCTGGCGACAATAAAATTCCCTTATTTGTTTCGTTGCCTATTTGTACCATTTCCGGAAGTAAGTCTTCCTCCTGTAAATCTGACAAGGTCTTGTAGATATAATTATACAATGAGTCTTTCAGGATATCCACATCATCGACCACATCCAGCCATGCAGATGGGACAAGTTGTTTCCCAGGGTCAGCCCAGTTGTCAGAAAGATGGAAGTCAAGAAGGACTTGCATATTGTTATTCTTGGCGCGTCTGATTGATTTTTTAACATCAGCCAGATCGGAATATCGCTGACCGTGATTCAAACCATCATACCAGGATGGGGTATGCCACAATCTTAACCTTACCAAATTGCAACCATAATCACTGAAAGTCCGATAGGGGTCTTTCACTTCATTATTTTCATGATAGACGACCCCGCAATCTTCCATTTCATTGACGTAGGACATGTCAGCTCCATAATAAAATTGTTGAGATGTTGCCCGGTTGTTTGCCAGAATGAGAACAGGCAAAATAAATAAATACGAAGAAATAGAATTCATTAACTCAAGATAGTTGAATTACAGAATTTCGTCAATATAAGGGTTGAATAAGATCCCATTTATTGCCATAAAGGTCTGTGAATACCAAGACCTTACCATAAGGCTCATCTCTTAATGGCGATATAATATTTATAGCATGGTTATTAAAGTGTTCCAAATCTCTATGGATATCATCTGTTTGAAGAAACAAAAATACCCGTCCTCCGCATTGATTGCCTACACATTTGATTTGTTCAGCCGTGGATGCTTTGGCTAATAATATACTCGTGCCACCACTTCCTGATGGTCGGACACGAACCCACCTTTTGTCCTGGCTTAAGGTAGTGTCTTCAATTAATTCAAAGTTGAGCTTGTTTACATAAAAGTCAATAGCTTCATCGTAATCATGCACTAATAAAGATATGTTGAGAAGGGATTGAATCATTTTAAACTTACTTTCTTTCTAAAGCAAACACTGTTTTTCACATTCGTGTAGGGACCATAATTAGGTATGATATCATAGTTTCGCTTATTGTAAAGTGCGACAGCATCTGCCTGGCGTTTACCTGTCTCCAGAATACAATAAGTGAATCCCAGTTTATTTGCCCATTCTTCCAAACCGCTAAGAATCTTACTGGCATATCCAAGACCTCTGGCATCAGGTAGGGTATACATCCTCTTGACTTCCATTGAATTATCATCGAATGGCTTGATTGCTCCACAGCTTACAGGTTGGTCCTCGTAATATAATACCAGCGCATACTTAATGTCCTCTATACCATTGTATTGATGGTAGAAATCATGATCATCCCCATCAATTATTGCCAATTCACTGTCTAATTGCGCGACCAGTTTCCTGAAGTCCGGATGAGACGCATCTGTATGTATGATTTTAATCATTAATAAGTAGGTCTTTGTTTATTGTCTTTGCAATTCACCGTGTCTGAAAACATGAAATTAACCAAAGATCAAATAATCTTCATTTTACAAATTTTTTACATACGAACTGTGTGATAATATATCTGGCTTTAGTAAATTTGAGCTTAATTATACTAAATCTAAATAAAAATAAGCTGTGTTTAAACCTTTTCTCTTAATACTGACCGCCTTAATATTATTTTCTTGTTCTGAAGATAAACCAAACCCACAGGTAGAAAATCCAGCATTCTATGATTTTGAAAGGAAGGGCCAGTCAACAGTATCATTTAGTGGTCAGACGACTAGAATATTAATGGCTACCGAATTGTTACAGTCTATGCTTGACTTCAACATGACTTCATCACAATTGTTGGAGATGTACACCAATGAAAGTCCCACTGGACAGGATGTTGGTCCCTTTGGTAATCCTGAACTCAACGCATCATCAAAGAGTATTAAGTCCAAAGTAGCAGCATCAATCGATTTCTTCTCAGCAAATACAGCCGAATCGGCAGCCATAAAATCCGATTTTGAAAATTGGATCATCGCACAAGTTGAAGAAGTTTATCCCAATCAGAATCAATTGGCAACGCAGGGTGTAGCGGGACAGATTGCAGATGGCACTTCAGTAAGATATGTGAATGGCAAAGGGCTGGAATATGATCAAGCTGTTGGCAAGGGCTTGATCGGTGCACTCATGGTAGACCAAATGCTTAATAACTATCTCAGTCCAGCTGTGTTGGATGAAGCAAATAACAGAACATTGAATGACGCACAGATCACTGAAGAAGGTAAGCGCTACACAACCATGGAGCACAAATGGGATGAAGCATACGGGTATTTGTTCGGCTTATCAACAGACGCAAGTGATCCTTTGTCCACCTTGGGTGAAGATAATTTTCTGAATAAATACTTGGCGCGCGTCGACAATGATTCGGATTTTACCGGGATTGCCCAAGAAATATTTGATGCCTTTAAGTTAGGTCGCGCTGCGATCGTAGCAGGAGATTATCATCTCAGAAATGCACAGGCTGAAATCATAAGAAAGAAAATTTCAGAGCTTGTGGCCATCAGAGCGGTATATTATTTACAACAAGGAAAGTCTGGTATTCCAACAACAGGTAATAATTATGGACCGATGTTTCATGATCTGTCAGAAGGATTTGGATTTGTTTACAGTTTAAGATTCCTGCGAAAACCTGATTCTGATGATCCTTATTTCACACGCACTGAAGTGGACGGATTTATTAATCAACTCATTTCAGGGAATGGGTTTTGGGAAATCAGTGGAGAAACACTTGACTTTATTTCCGAAGAGATTGCATCCAAATTTGAATTTACCGTAGAACAAGCAGGTTCATAAAAATTATATATGAAAAAATTAATTGGATTATTCATTTTAACGGTTATCATCTCTTGTCAAGATACACCAACTGAAGTCTTCACTGATAGTTTTGATAGAAAGGCGATGCTTGTTTATTGGGCAGACCATATAATCATACCTTCATTCGAAGCTTACGACAAGTCACTTGATGATCTAGTGGTTGCAAAGAATATATTTATTGAAAATGAGGATATCGCCTCATTCGAAAATTTAAGAGTTGCTTATTTAAGTGCTTACGTATCCTGGCAAACCGTTTCGATGTTTGATATTGGAAAGGCAGAAGAAATAAGTTTGCGTAATTACACAAATATTTATCCTGCAGATGAAAATCAAATTCAATCTAACATTCAAGGTCAAAATTATGATCTTGACCTTCCATCAAATTTTGATGCACAAGGATTTCCAGCTTTAGATTATATGCTTTATGGATTGGCGGAAGACAGCAATGCAGAAATTACACTGCTTAAAGGGAAGGATTTTTCGAATTACCTGAACGAATTGGTCGACAGATTAAAATCTCTGAATGCAGAAGTTCTCAATGATTGGAAAACAAATTTCAGAGATTCATTTATAAATAATGATGGGTCTTCTGCGACCTCATCAACTGATAAGCTGGTAAATGATTTTCTGTTTTATTATGAGAAATTTCTTAGGGCCGGTAAGATTGGTATTCCTGCAGGTGTGTTTTCTGGCAGTGCATTGAGTAATGCGGTTGAAGCGCCTTATTCTGAAATCTATTCCAAACAACTGTTTTTCGCAGGTTTTGAAACAATTCAGGCATTCTTTAAGGGCGTAAGTTTTGAAGGTGTTCAAAATGGGACTTCGCTGGAAGATTATTTAATACATGTTGCCGAACAGAACAATACTTCATCCATCTCAGATGAGATTCTTGCTCAATGGGCTTTAGCAGAACAAAAAGCATTAGCCTTAGGTGATTCATTCAGGAATCAGGTTGAAGTGGATAATATTAAAATGCTTCAAACTTACGATGAACTTCAAAAAGCGGTTATTCTTTTAAAAGTGGATATGCTCCAGGCATTAAATATCCAGGTTGATTTTGTAGACGCAGACGGAGATTAATGATACGACACATAAGTACTGTTATGAATAAAAGCATTGAGGCTGCCCCATTGGCGGTCTTTCGCTTTTTATTTGGGGTACTGATGTGCATAAGTATTGTCAGGTTTTGGTCCCACGGATGGATTGAAAAGTTATACCTCAATCCCAAATGGCATTTTCATTATCTAGGATTCGAATGGGTAAAAGTGCCTTCTCCATTTTTGACTTATGGCTTGTTCGTGATCTGTGGTTTCACAGCATTGGCCATTGCAGTAGGATGGTTTTACAGATTGAATGCTGTTTTGTTCTTCCTGAGTTTTACCTACATAGAGCTCATGGATAAAACAACCTACCTTAATCATTATTATTTCATCTCAATCATTGCCTTCATTTTAATATGGTTACCAGCGCACAGATATTGTTCCATCGATGCATGGAGAAACAAGGACATCCGCGTCCAGTTTGTTCCAGCATGGACGATAGATGTACTAAAAGTGATGTTAGGAGTTGTCTATGTTTATGCTGGTCTTGCGAAGCTTAATCCAGATTGGTTATTTAGAGCAATGCCGCTTACGATATGGCTTCCCACCAAATTTGATCTGCCTTTTTTTGGCGCGATCATGCATGAAAAATGGGTGCATTATGGATTCAGTTGGGCCGGCGCCATTTACGATTTAATTATTCCATTTTTGCTCCTGTATGGACGAACAAGATTATTTGCTTTCACATTGGTCCTGGTCTTTCACGTGCTCACAAGAATGCTTTTTCCAATAGGTATGTTTCCATACATTATGATTTTTAGCAGCTTGATATTCTTTAGCGCTTCATTTCATAATAAAGTTATATCTGCAATATTCTCATGGTTCAACTGGTCGAAGTCTATGTTTGATAATGGACGAACACTCTTACAAAAAGAATGGCGAATAGGGCAGTTTGCACAAAAGCTGTTGTTGTTATTAATTCTGTTTCAGTTGATCTTACCCTGGCGGTTTCTATTGTATCCTGGTAATGTGTTTTGGACAGAGCAAGGCTATCGATTCTCATGGCGCGTCATGCTAATGGAAAAGACAGCTTATGCTAATTTCAAAATAGTGGACGGTATAACGGGGAAAAGATTTTATGTTCAGAATGAAGATTTCCTAACCTCATTTCAAATCAAGCAGATGGCAACCCAAGCTGATTTTATTATTGAGTATGCCCATATGCTCGGAGATCACTTCAGTAGTCAAGGACATCAAAATGTCGAAGTATATGTTGAAAGTTATGCTTCATTAAATGGCAGACCGAGTCAAGCATACATCGATCCCAATATAAACCTCTTGACAATCAAAAGTGATTTAAAAAATAAAACCTACATCCTTCCATTGAATGAATAAGACCTCTTACATATCATGTGTATTTATGTTATGTGCCACGATTTTATGTGGGCAAAATGTATTGGTTATAGAAGTATCAGATAAAGAAACGGGTAAGGCGGTCCAGGGAATTGAAGTGTTTCAAAGCGCGACAGGAAGAATTTACTCAAGTAATGAAGCTGGCCTTGTTGAGATTAAAGATGTAAGCCAGCAAGAACAGGGATTTGTGATTTTTGGCTTATCACACAACACTATAGACACCAGTTTTCTGATCGTTTCTGATACAATGATATCCATAGAGGTGTCAAAGTTAAATGTCCAGTTAAGCACTGTTGAAATAGGTGCCAGGCGCAAGGAGCTCTTTGCCTTGAAGCGATTGCAGGATGTACAGGGAACAGCCATCTATGCAGGAAGGAAAACAGAGGTGGTGTTGATGGATCTAATAAATGGCAATCTGGCCAATAATGTGAGCAGACAGATTTACGCGCAGGTATCTGGATTGAATATATATGAAGGGAGCAGCGGAGGATTACAATTGGGTATAGGGGGAAGGGGTTTGGATCCTAACCGAACTTCGAATTTTAATACACGTCAAGATGGCTATGATATCAGCGCTGATGTACTGGGTTATCCGGAGAACTATTATACACCTCCGGCAAACTTAATTGACGAAATTGAATTAATTCGGGGTGCAAGCAGTCTGCAGTATGGTACACAGTTTGGCGGTCTGTTGAATTTCAAACTATATAGGATTCCTTCATTTAAAAAGTCTGAAATTGAATTTTCTCAAACGCTGGGATCCTACGGTTTTATGAATACATATTTAAAGGCGGGTTATAATTTTGACAAATTCAGCGTAAGCAGTTTTATAAACTATAAGCGTGGTGATGGCTATAGATTGAATTCAGATTTCAATGCCTTAAATGCCTATTTAAATGTGACTTATACTTTATCTGATCATACCATTCTGGGTATTGACCTCACATATTATAAATATCTAGCGCAGCAAGCAGGTGGATTAACTGATACAATGTTTGAAGAAGATCCCC
Source organism: Saprospiraceae bacterium (assembly GCA_013002625.1). GTDB lineage: Bacteria > Bacteroidota > Bacteroidia > Chitinophagales > Saprospiraceae > RFSX01. Next base: position 8,788 of record JABDJE010000353.1, read on the forward strand.
AGCAGAGCAACCGTGAGCGCAATTGGTTTGAGGTGGATTGGAAACTGTGGAGCATGAGACTGGATCATGAATTGGGGAAGGATTCAAAAATGTCTTTTATAATTTCAGGATTGTATGCTCAGCGCAATTCGGTAGGGTTCAGAGGTAATCCTATTAATTTAAATGATAACCCGATTACGGCATTGGATGAACAAGATACCAACGGCAATTATATTTTGCCACGAGATTTGATCAAGGGGGTGTTCAGAAATATCAATGCTGAAGCGAGGTATCTTAGTAAATATGAAATAGGAAGTAAAAAGGCGGTCTTTTTAATCGGTGCAAAAGTGTATGATTCAAATAATGATGCCATCCAGGGACCAGGATCTACGTCTGAGGATGCAGACTTTAATTTTTACAACCTTGAATTTCCTGATTACCCAAGCCAATCTGATTTCAATTTCCCAAACTTCAACCTCGCTGCATTTTCTGAAAATATCTTTTATCTCTCGGATCGTTGGTCTATTACACCAGGCTTAAGATTCGAGTATATCAGAACGCAGGCTGAAGGAGTATATAATAATGTTGTGTTTGATAATGCAGGCAATCCGATTAATAATATTCGCTTGTCAGAATCACGTGACTTGAGCCGACAATTTCTTTTGGCTGGAATTTCTTCAGAATATAAATTGGATCAATCCTTGAAATTGTATTCAAATTTTTCACAGAATTATCGATCGGTTACATTCTCTGATATTCGGGTAGTGAGTCCCACATTTATCGTCGCCCCCGACATAATGGATGAGAGGGGGTTTACCGCTGATCTGGGTGCAAGAGGCAGGTTTGGCAAGTTAATTTCTTATGATATAAATGCTTTTGGACTATGGTATAATGATCGCATCGGGATTATTCTTGATAATCGTGCCAATAGAGTACGCAAGAACATTGGGAATGCTTTTATTGGTGGGATGGAATCATTATTTGACCTTAATATTGATCGGATGATATGGGGTGATGATTCTAAACGCAGATTAAATCTATTTGTCAATACTGCAATCACATTTTCTGAATACACGAAATCTGAAGAAAATAATGTCCAAGGCAAAAGGGTGGAGTTTATACCAACGGTAAATCTCAAAACAGGATTAAACATTGGCCTCGGTAATTTTGAATTTTCAATGCAATATTCATACATCAGTGAACAGTTCACAGATGTTCAGAATTCTGAGCGCGCCTTTCCTGGAGATAACAGGGAGGGTGTTATAGGTCCAATACCAGCCTATCAAATTTGGGATATTAGCTTGACGCATACATTCAAGCAATTTAAATTTAGTGGTGGCATAAACAATGCATTGAACCAATCTTACTTCACAAGACGCGCAACAGGCTATCCAGGACCAGGTATTATTCCCTCTGATGGAAGGGCATGGTACTTTACATTAAGCTATTCTTACTAAGAATTTTAAATATGTACACTTGAGAG
>JABDJE010000362.1 GCA_013002625.1 Saprospiraceae bacterium
CTCTTATAGTCTTCACCTATTGGGAGTTTAACCCTTAACCAATCTGGCTTTTTCGTACGCTTCTGCGGCTCTGTGATAATCGGTAAGTCTAACATTAATTACTTCTTGCTCCTAGTTGAATATTTAAATAAAGCTTTACAAAGAAAGGCCTATTACTTATTTCTTCTGTTTCAATTAAAATCGGAATATTACTGGTAAACACATCAAACATAACTCCAGTTTCAAAAGCTTTGACATATTTATCAAATGCACCCATTGCGAAATGCGCACCAATCTTACCTTGAATTCCTGCACGAATTTTTATTTCATCAAATCCTTTGAAGAAACCTGCATGTCCGATTATGAAATCCTCATTCAAAAATACATCAGCATTTTCTGCGCTATATTTCTCCTGACGAATGACAGTCGTCCTGTCTTCACCATCCCCAACAACATATTCCAAATCTAGAAAATAAGGTTTGAGCAATGCAATGGATGGACCAATTTGATAAGTATAGCCAACTGCTAGACCTTTTCTTTTTTCCTTTTCAGATAGATAATGCTTTGTACCAAATCCGAATCTAAGATTAATAAGGCTATTTACTTTACCGTAGGCGAAAGATCCAGATCTGCCATTTTGTGAGATTCTGCTTTGACCTTTTTCACGTGGATCCTTAATATAACCCAATTCCAGATGGTAATAATTCGTTTTTCTATAAGAGCGAATTCGACCAGAATTATAGGCAATGGCTGCACCATTTTCGTGTAGCCTGATATCGATTGACCATTCCTTTTTGTAAATGATACCTTTCCAATCTACCTCAACCAATTTCGGTTGTATAACCCGCTGCGCATTAGCCTCTGGCAAACAGGCGACAAGGATTATAAGCAGAAATGAAAATACTATTCGCATCGATGTAAAAATAAAGATATTCCAGTTAGGAAACATGTCTTCTTATGCCATTAGCGCTATATTTAACGGCAGTTGAATGTTAAACCATGAATCATTAGAATTTGTTTGATACTTCGATAAATATAAACTTACAAGGCTCACTGGTACAGCTTATCCCCTTAACCCTGAAGCATAATATTCATTTATACTCTATCCTCGAATCGTTTCCGGATTTGATGCAATATTCTCCATCGGTAATTAATTCCCTAAAAACCGCAGAAGACTATATAAGCACTGCACTGAAAGAAAGGGCTGCTGGCAGGGCGTATCCTTTTGCTGTTCAGCATGCTGTAAATGGACAGATTTATGGGACGACGCGTTTTGGAAATATATCATCTGTGCACAACAGGCTTGAAATCGGATGGACTTTTCTTACACCTGAGGTACATGGTACTGGAATCAACACCGAAATGAAGTTTTTGATGTTAACCCATGCATTTGAATCACTTAAGTGTAATCGTGTTGAATTAAAAACCGACCGTCGCAACCTTCAATCACGGAAGGCTATTCTGAAATTGGGTGCGCAAGAAGAGGGCACGCTTCGTTCGCATACACTTATGTCTGATGGTCATCGTCGTGACACAGTATATTACAGCATACTTCAAAACGAATGGTCATCGATTAAAGAAATGCTTAAGCAAAAATTGAATATCTAGTCTGCTGTGCGAACCCTGGTTTTCCGGTTTATCCAACATCCTACAGTATACTCGCTATTGGCTTCAATACCTCGTAGAAATATATCTTCTTTCTTAGGCATATATTGACGATAGGTATTAATAAGCTTTCTTGCTTCTCGGGCTACCAATGGATCGGACAAAGCACGTTCCCACATATCAATTGCTGGCCAGGTTACAATCTGACTATCCCAACCTCTTCCCGGACCGCATAATGGTCCACTTGAGGCATATAACTTACCAATGAGCAAGTAGGGTTCTCCTGATCCGGGTACGTATTTTAGAGATTGAAGTGCATACCTTCTGGACTGAGAAAAGTTCTTTATATCCCCGTAATATATTTTAGCAATCAAAAGGCTATACTTCGCCTTCTTGGTTGAATCCTGTGTTAATTCTACGAATTCATCAAATCGTTGTACAGCTTCAAAATATTTTCCTTCTGTATAGGCCGTATAAGCCATGCGAAGGGGTCCTTCTGCCGGAGGAGGTGTGTAGCAATTGCTATCCTTGGCCGCAGCCAACTCCTGAACACTTGAGGATGCTTTGTCACATTTTCCCCACAATAAGCGACTGTAGGCACGATTTATTATTTCACAATCTTCTGGATTTTCCCTGTAGAGCTGTACATATTTTTCCTCGTAATAGGCACAATCATAGACACCTTCAATACCTTCCAGATTTTCCAATCTTGCTGGAGCATAATCGTTGATAATCTCCCAGGCTTCCTTGTTTTTTCCGGATGCTGTACCATATTTAATTGCATCCCAAAGTATCCTTGCGTATTTACTGCCCTCCTCTACTGAAACCTCTTCTGTGGCAACTTTATCTGAAAGTAGTTTCGAAAAAGGATTAATAACGAAGTAATCTGCTTTTTCTCCTTTTGTATCCAAAGCTTTTTTAAATAAGTTATAGACCTCTCCTTCATCTGCTTCGTCGCGATAATAGTAATAATAATCAAAAGCTTTTCTACCCGCCACATAAGCCTCTTCACCGAAACATTCTATTCTTTTATCATAAATCGACATGATGGTATCAACATAAGTCTGCCGTAATGCTTTATCTGTGGTATTGTCATAAAAGTGCTTATATATAAGCAGGCCATCTTCAAATTGATATTTAATACTTCCATTTGCTGCAGGTGCACTGTAGTAGGCTTTTTCCCATAGTGGAAATGCCTCATCAAAGTTTTTGAGTTTAACCTGATCCTTATATAGCACGTAAGCAGTTTCGACATCTTCTCTCACGCTACCAGATAACTCATCCAGCGTAGTACAAGGATTCATATCCTTTTTCGCCGGTTCTTTAACAACGACCTCTGCTGGTGTTACTTCAACAGGTGGAGCTACCTTTGGGCCACAATTTGAAAATATAATGCAGCTGCCCAAAAGGAATAAACAAAACTTTAGAAGTGTTTTAAACATTATTTATTAAAATTGTTTCAGGCGATAAAAATAACGATTGGTATTTGAAAAGCCTTATCTAGTGATTACTATGGTCTTATTATTAATCGCAGGAATGGAAACATCTAGTATATGAGTAAGAAAAAATTATTGGTATTGACTGGTGGCGGAGATTGTCCAGGCCTCAATGCTGTTATAAGAGCTATTGTGAAATCTGCAGAACGACAAGGTGATTGGGAGGTGTGGGGCAGTATCGAGGCCTTTAATGGGGTATTGCACGAACCCTTTGAAATTATACCTCTCACCAATGAGGCCGTCAAAGGTATCCATGTAAAAGGCGGTACCATAATTAAAACCACTAATAAGGGCAATCCTATGAAGTTTGGGATCAAACAGGATGATGGCTCATTTATATACAAGGATTTAACCCAACAACTTATTTCGAATCTTAAAAAGCTTGAAATCGATGCTATAATAAATATAGGTGGCGATGGGTCTCAGGCCATATCCCAACATTTGTTCGAGCAGGGTATCAATATAGTAGGTGTTCCCAAAACGATTGATAATGACCTTAACTCGACCGATTTAACTTTTGGATTTACAACGGCTGTTCAAATTGCGACTGATGCATTTGACAAACTGGTTACAACTGCTTCCAGTCACAATCGTGTGATGATATTGGAGGTAATGGGTCGAGACGCAGGATGGATAGCGCTTCACACTGCCTTGGCTGGCGGCGCAGAAATATGTCTCATCCCTGAAATTCCATTTTCACTTGATAAGGTGGTGGATGAAATAAATAAAAGATATGATCATGGCCGTGGATTTGTAAATATCGTTATTGCGGAGGGCGCAAAACTCAACGATCAGATTATAGGGTCTAATGCTGAAGGCGACTTGAATATTAAATTAGGTGGTGTAGGGAATGCACTGAGAAGAGCGTTGGAAGAAAAGGGCTGTGAACCAGATATCCGAGTTGCCGTTTTGGGTCATATTCAGCGAGGCGGAACGCCCATTGCGTTTGACAGGCTTATTGCAACTGCTTTTGGTGTAAAGGCTTTTGAGCTGGTGGAAAATGGAGAATTTGGTAAAATGGCGTGTTACAATAATTACAAGGTCGAGAGTACAACTATTCAATCCGCGATCAGTACGTATAAGCACATTGCAGAAGACCATTATCTTGTCAAAACAGCCCGGTCTGTCGGCATCTCATTTGGAGAATAAAAAAAGCCCTCCGAAAAATCGGAGAGCTTTGATTATATTTTTTTCAAATCCGCTATTAAGACTTGAATCTTACTTTTACTGTTTCTCCTATCCAGCAGCCAACTTTGACGCTATCACCTTTGTTCTTTCCTCTCATGTGTCCGTCAGCTTTCTCAGGAAGTGAAGCTCTGTATTTGCCAACACGCTCACGTGCTTCATCAGACACTTTCGAATCAATTGATTTAGCATAATTGTATTTATCGATAGCCGCAATGATCGCTAACCTTTGGTTCCATGGGTCACCACAGTTTCTTGCAGATGAAGCGTACATATCTCCAATAAGCATATAAGGTCTACCCCATCCTGGTCTCAATTTGGCGGCTTCATAAGCTGTGCTTCTGGCAGTGGAATATTGTTTAAGCTTTCTGAACTGAATAGAAGCTTTTGAAAATAAATAACCAGCTTGCTTTTCAGGATCTGATTCTTGACTTAAGGCCTCATCATATTTGTCAATGGCTCCTTTATAATCCCCTTCATCGTATAATTTTTTGGCCATCACACTCGGATTATTAGCCTCAAATTCTGCCTGCAGTCTTGCGTTTTCCTTCTCTGCATATACGCGCCATTTTTCATCTATCTCCGCAACAAATGGGTTGTCATCAGGACAACCTCTTTTCTTCAATAATCCGAGTACAAGCTTTACATTATCGTAATCATCAGGATTCTCCTCGTACATTTTCTTATACTTAGGCAAGAAGTAATCACAATCAAAGATGTCTGGTTCTATCGGACTTAATTTTGCTTTCGCGGCTTTCCATGCTTGGTCATAATACTGTCCAAGACGTGAATTATTTTCAACATTGTATTCTACAATGTCCTCCATGGCATTATAATAGTCAAGGACTTCCTCTTTTGTTATTTTACCTTTTTGAAACTGATAAACCAGCATTGAGAAGACCGGGTCAAAAACTATATACTCCGTATCATTTCCGCCATATTCAATAGCTTTTTTAAATACATCAAGATTGGTTTTGTAGGCAGAGTTTAAAGTATAAAACATATCAAAACCTTTTCTACCATAAATATAGCCGATACGCTTTCTATGGCAATCGGGGTCGTTGGCACAAGTAGATGGCGTTATTAATTTTTGTTCGTAGGCCGTTACAGCTTCATCATACAATCTATTGATGATTTCCTTGTACTCTGCTTTTTCTGCTTCAGTTGCAGACTTATACTTATGGATATAAATTTTTGCACCATCCACAAAATGGTAGTCTCTTTTACCATCTGCAAGCGGAGCGAGTTTGTATGCAATCTCCCAATTCTCAAAAGCAATACCCCAATCTTCGGCCTTGATAGCTTGTCTGTAAATTGAATGCGCATTTGTTGCATCCTCTTCTCTTGGATCTCCGTTCCAGGTATTCATCTGAGACAGAAGCGTTTGAGAGACAAAAATCATGACAAAGGCTGCCAATAATACGTTTCTAATTTTATCCATGATTATTGTATTTATTAGTTATACTTTCTTTTTATAAACCATTCATCATCATTAAACGTGAAGCTGAATGTAAACCTAACATATCTTTCCTCGATTGCCGTTCCTCTTCCTCTTAGACCCAAATTTACCCCTAAATTGGCGTGTGAGATTTTTCTTTGATAAAAGAAAGGCATCCCAAAACCTATATTTAAACCGATATCATCGATATCATCCCCCTGCGAAATCTCAACCGGAACTTTTCGATAATATGCTCCGAATCGATAATATACTCTGGAGAAGTAATTTGTGATCGAGTTATAATTAGGACGATAAAATCCACCAAAAGATAAGTTATAAGTGTTTTTTAAATTATTATTAACATAAGCGCTACTAAATTTCGACCATTGGGTGGCCTCGTAATTTATCCCCAATGAAAATTTATTGCCGCTTGTATAGCTGACGCCCATACCAATTTGTGAAGGTAAAGTCCCTTTTATACTTTCTCCTGAGACATTTTGGAAGGTGTCCAATACTGTTGAGCCATCAGGTAGAATCAATACGCCGGCTTCAAAAACATTAGAACTCGTGTTCAATCCCGTCGTTGAGTTTGCATGCAATCCAAATGTGAGCCGTTTATATTGAGGGCTTTGCTCATCTTCCTGCTGCGCTTTGTTAAGTGTCAAGGTATACATAAGACCTGCGCGCCACAAGAATCCTGACATATTTGTATTTCTGTCGAGAAAAGTATTGTATGCTGCATCGACATCTGTAAAATTGACCGTCGTAATGTTGTTTATTTTACCAAAAAGATACCCAAGATTAAGGCCAAATGCTAAGTCTTTGTAGCGTATCCCATTACTCCAGGCAACTTGATAAGTTCCACCTGAACCTTCATAATTCACTTCATACTGTCCAAAATTCTCATCAAAAAAGAATGAAGAGATGTCATATCCAACAGTTGAATAAGGCATGAGGGTAAAGGCCATTCCGAGGTTTATATTCCTTTCTTTTCTGTCCAGAATATCATTCAATTGATTCTGAAGTGGAAAAGCTAAGGATAAGTAATCAATATTACCATTCCACAATCCCACCGATCTATTTTCTCTGTCTTGCAACTTTGAATATTCAGCATGTAGTCCAACATCAAAAGTCGCTGTTGATAAGTAAGAAAGCGCAGCTGGGTTGACGATGTTAATATTAAATTGATCAATAAATGAAGCCCCTAAGCCTCCCATCTGTTCTGAAGCCTTAAAATTCAAACTCACCAAATCCCCAATGCCAAACCTTGAATAAGGTGAATTATCCTTAGGTTGAGCCCACAATGCCAACGGAAGGCACAGCAATGCAAATATTAAAGACTTAAGTCTTGTTGTATAACAATATGTCATTCAATCCTTTTAGAACTAAGTAAGGGTCCACAAATATCTTAGATTCTAACGTTCTCGCAAAAAAATCAGCGTCTCCTCCAGTTAAAATCACTTGAAATCTACCCTTCTTTTTAGTTAAAGTTTTAATAAAATCGGCTATCTCGTAAGATATCCCTCTTACGGCGCCATTTTGTAAGGCCTCCTTTGTGCTCTTTCCCAACAGATTTTCATTCCATTTAGGCTTAACCAAAGGAAGCTGTGATGTAAAGTTATGCATTGCTTCCAGTCGCATAAATAAACCAGGTGCTATATTACCGCCTTCATAAATACCTTCCTTCGAAACAAAGTCATATTTAATACAAGTCCCCAGGTCAATGACAAGCACATTTTTATTTTTAAATGTATTGGCGCCCCCAACTGAGGCTGCAATTCTATCACGCCCTAATGTCTTGCGTGTTTTATAAAGGCTTTTTAATCCCGTTTTAGTTTTATGATCTAACACTATCAAATCGTAGTTCCTCGATAAATATTGCACGAAGTAAGGTTGCTTTGACCTCACAGAAGACATTATGCAATACTTGAAAGCATATTTCTTTTCAATCTGCTTAATCTCTGTGACCCTGAGTGTCTCGAAAATCTGAAAATCAATCATTTCTCTGCCTTCAAAAATGGCAGTTTTAATTCTCGAATTTCCTATGTCGACTACAAGATTCAATGTTTGAAATGTCTGGTTCCAGTAAATACCATCGCCAGGTTATTGGCGTTACAATAATCTATACTCAACTGGTCCTTGATCGATCCTCCTGGTTGTATCACTGCTTTAATACCAGCCTTGTGCGCTATTTCCACACAATCCGGGAAAGGGAAAAAAGCATCTGAAGCCATCACAGCACCATCTAACTCAAAACCAAAATGCAAGGCCTTTTTAATAGCTTGTTGTGCAGCATCTACTCTAGATGTTTGGCCGCAACCCATTCCCAATAGTTGGTTGTCTCTAGCCAATACTATTGTATTCGATTTGAGATGCTTGACAAGTTTATTGGCAAAAATGAGATCTCTTAATTGATCTTCATTTGCTTTTGCATTTGTAACAGGATTTAAATCCTCCAAAGTCTCCATCTTCTTATCCGTATCC
>JABDJE010000364.1 GCA_013002625.1 Saprospiraceae bacterium
GAATTTGATAAGGCCATCCAACATCCATTGAAGCCACCTTTTGAAACGACCGTCGCCCCATTAGAATAACATCTATTCCGGCAATAAAATCATAATAACCCATATCCTCATGATTCGGATTAGGCACAATATCGAGCCACTCAATTCCATCATTTTTATCGGCTATGTACCCGTCAATGCTTGTAGCTATAAAAACTTTGTATTTAGGATCCATGATATACTATTGTATAAATGACTTTTACTCGTTTAACCAATAAAAATTTCCTTGATACAAGATGCTATAAAATATGACAACAATGGCTGGAACCAGACATGAAATCAACATCCAGTTGTAGTAACTGCCAGGCACTTTTGATTTTTCTACCCAATCTGCAAGTTTCGCAAAGAGCAATAATCCTCCGGTAATTGCAGTCATGATGAGACACATCATAAAGCCGATGTATTCATCCCACAGCCAGAGGCTGACATAAATAATAATTTGGAGTAATGTACCTTGGAGAAGAGTCATAATTGAGTTCAAAGGTGCAAGTTACAAGTTACCGGGATAGATTTCTTGTTTCGAAATATATTCTTGTAACCTTAAACTTGAAACCCGTAGCCTCTCCTACGTTTTCCGCTTCTTCTTCTTCGCTGCAGGAAACAAGACATTATTCAATATCAATCTATAGCCCGGTGAATTAGGATGCAAATTCAGGTCTGTCTCAGGGTCTCCTACAAAGTGACGATAATCCTCCGGATCATGGCCTCCATAAAATGTCCAGGTACCATATCCATAAGTTCCATGAATGTATCGTGCTTCTTCAATGGCGTTATTTTCTCCCATAACCAACACATCAGACTTAATTTGACTCTTATGATAAGCTGTAGTCTGCCCCATAAAACCTTTTACAGTGCGTGTATGATTCTGCGTAAGCATAGCAGGAATTGGATCCCACTTTGCTGAGAAGTCAAACAAAGTGAAATAATCAGTTGTAGGTGTAACTTTCCTTCTTCTATGGTCTATAGAAGAGAATTCATATTCCAATGGATTTTCTACCAGATCAAAATTTTTAAATGCAAAGCATCTATCATAATTTAATTTATCCTGTGCTGTGGGGTCAGCACCATCACCATCGTAGATATCATCACAAATATCCAAACCTTCGGCGGCAAGCGCTATATCATAGGTGTCCGTCGCTGAACACATGGCAAACATGAATCCCCCACCCTCAACATATTCTCTAATCTTCTTGACCACTGACAATTTAAGTTGTGAAACCTTCTCAAAACCAAGACTGCTTGCTAATGCTTCCATCTTCTTTTGATTCGCTTTATACCAAGGTTTATTGGATTGGGAATAATAGAACTTACCATACTGCCCTGTAAAATCTTCATGGTGTAAATGCAACCAGTCATACTGGGCCAACTTATCCTCAAGAACTTCTCTGTCATAGATTGTCTCATAAGGAATTTCCGCATAGGTCAATACGAGCGTTACGGCATCATCCCAGGGTTGTATCTGTTCACCTTTGGCATTGAAATCCGGTGTATAGACCGCAATTTTAGGTGCTTGTTCCAGTTTTATGACTTCCTGATTCATTTCAGGGTCGCTGATATCCATTCTAATTTTATGAAATTGGGCATTGGGAATGACCTCATAACTTACCCCACGTGTCTTTAGTTCTCTTTCGAACACTTCCGTATGTTGAAAGGCAAATGCACCACCTCGGTAATTGAGTAGCCAATAGGCTTCAACACCTGAGTCAATAACCCAATAGGCTATACCATAAGCTTTTAAATGATTTTTTTGAACACCATCCTCCATTGGAAGAAGGATATATGAAGCATTCAAATAAAAAACGGTCATTAGACAACTCAAAAGGGTAATAAAACGTTTCATTCTCTATAATTTAATGTAGAACAGGGATAAAAGTAACGTAATTGTGATTACTTCTGTTTTGAAAGAATTGGCATTAATTATTTTTTAATATTTGCATACCTAGATTTAGCTACCTTGGACAGTATTCAAATTTCATATTCCGGCGTATTTCTGATTGTCATATTTGTGATAGCAGTGCTGTATGCATTAGGCCTTTACTACAGAGATAAAAGGATTAAGGAAAACAAGTCATGGCTGCCTTATTTATTAAGTGCATTACGCTTTGCATCTATATTGGGCATACTCTTCCTATTGCTTACACCATTGATCAGACACCTCGTTACTGAGCAGATGAATCCTTCAATAGTTTTACTTTCTGATCACAGCGGCTCAATGTACAGCAATGAAATCGTGGATAGCAGTCTATATGAAACAAAAATTCAAGCTATAAAGTCTCAATTGGGTGAAGACTACGACATTCAGGAAATCCGATTTGGTACCAATATGGCTTTTGATGCCAAAGACAGTATTGATGGCAGTTCAAGTAATCTTTCAGCGCCATTGGAATATGTCTCTGAAACCTATGAGGATCAAAACTTAGGTGCTGTTATTCTTTTCTCTGACGGTATATTCAATGAAGGTAAAAACCC
>JABDJE010000005.1 GCA_013002625.1 Saprospiraceae bacterium
GTCTTAGTTCATCTTCAGGCGTTTTCTTTCCGATAATAAAATGAATATTACCATCAGCGATATGACCAAAAGTAAAAACCTTTATTACGCCATCAATAGCATAAAGTGCTTTGGTTGTTCGTTCAACATAATCACCAATTTTTACAGGTGGCAGACTGATATCAAAATGCTGATCATAAGGACAATACTTGGCTAGCACATGCACATCTTCACGTATACGCCAAAACCAATTTAAATCACTGCTTGTCTGTGTTATGGTTGCATCTGTTATTAACCCGGATTCAAGAAATTCTTCAAGTAAGGATTGAAGATCCTGAGATTCAATTGATTGATCGTTCCCCATTAACTCGACAAGGACATAGTAAGCTGTCCCATGTGGCAGAGGTGGTTTTGGAGAAGCTGGTGGGGTAGTCATTATTTGATAGGTATCACCCCAAATCAATTCGTATCCAGTTAACCGGCCAGCGAGTCCTCCTTCCATTTTTGAGAGTACTTGCAACACATGCTTATATTTTTCAATGGCAAGAAAAGCACTGACCCGGCTTTGTGGCCTTGGCACAAGTTTTAATATAGCTTTAGTAATGACTCCTAAGGTCCCTTCAGCACCTATAAACAATTGTTTAAGGTCATATCCCGTGTTGTCTTTTTGAAGCGCTTTCATGGATGAAATAACAGTGCCATCTGCTGTCACAACTTCTAGTCCAAGGACCAGCTGTCTTGTCACACCATATCTAAATACACGCAACCCTCCAGCGTTGGATGAAATTATTCCCCCCAATTGAGCAGATCCTTTTGCACCAAAATTTAATGGAAACATAAGATCTGAATCTTTGAGATAGGTATGAATTGATTCAAGTATCACACCCGCTTCAACAGCAATTGTTTTACTCTCCTTATCCAGCTCGATAATCTTGTTCATTTTTTCGAGAGCAACAACAATATCCGATTTCTTTGTTTGGGTGGCACCTACAAGATTGGTCAAGCCCCCATGCACGACAACTGAAAGTTTGTGCGTATTGCAGAATGCCAACAGCTGGGAAAGCTCTTCTGCACTTTTGGGGAGAAATACAGCGCGTGCTTCCAGTGGCTTGTCCATTGTCCAGATATGGCTGTACCTTGATTCGAGTTGGTCAGCATATTGTACTTCAATTGACCCGGAAAGTCGCTTAAGAATTTCATCTGTTTGCATGATAAATTTTGCACTAAGTGGGGCTCAATTTAAACAATATAATTCTATTGAGTATTATTACTGGAAAATAGAAAAACATGAAACAACCACTCGTCAAACCGCTCGACAGAAATGCGAATAAAGAAGCTCAGGAAATGGCAGATTTTTACGAGGAAACCCTTGGGTTCACCCCAAATAGTTTATTTACCATGATGCATCGCCCTCGAATAGCAAAAGCTTTCCTGGAAATGAATCAGGCTGTTATGGAAAATAAAGGCAGAGTCACCAGTGCACTTAAGCGGCAGATTGCATATCTGTCGAGTATGACGACAGGATGCCGTTATTGTGAAGCACATGCTATTCGCGCTGCTGTAAGGTATGGTTCAGAAGAGGATAAACTTCGCAATATTTGGAGCTACAAGACATATCCTGCATTCAGTGAAGGAGAAAGAGCCGCCTTTGATCTTGCTATTGCTGCGTCCTCTGTTCCTAATGGCGTTGACGATAGCATATCGGAAAAAATGAGAGCACACTGGAATGAAGGAGAGATTGTTGAAATACTGGGTGTCATTGCTTTGTTTGGATACCTGAACCGCTGGAATGACTCCATGGGAACGCAACTTGAAGAACCAGCTGCTGAAGATGGTGTAGACTACTTGGGGGCACAAGGGTGGAGTAGAGGCAAGCATGAGTATTGAATGAATGATTGAATGATTGAATGATTGATTGGATGAATGAATGATTGATTGGATGAATGATTGATTGATTGATTGAATGAATGAATGCGTAGATGGTTTATACCATTTTAACTTAACCCACAAACCATAAGCTAAATACATGAACGAAGAAAAACTAAAATTAGTAGCTGGAAAGTTTCCAACAGGTGTTACAATCCTGACCATTCTGGGAGAGGATGGTGACGTACATGGGATAACCGCCAATTCCTTTGTTTCGATCTCCCTAAAGCCTCCGCTTGTTGGATTTTCACTTATGGAATTAGGGAATTTCACCCCTTTAATCATTCCTGGAATGGAAGTAGGCATCAACATTTTATCTGAAGATCAAAAAGCGACCAGCAATCGTTATGCGGGTGTAGAGGATAATAGTGTACCAGATGAACAATTTACAATGAAATCAAATTGTCCGATACTTTCAGGTTGCATTGGATGGTATGCGACAAAGGTTAAACAACTCATTCCTATTGGAGATCACATATTTGTGGTGAGTGAAATCCTTGACCTTGGCGAATCAGATGGTAGTCCGCTGCTTTATTATGCGGGCTATAAATCTGTAGGTAAGAATTTGTAGGTTTTAGTTTTCTTTTAATCCCAAGTATTTTCTTACACGTTTTTCATTCTCCAGCATTTGATAAGATTTTTCCATAAACTTTAAAGCCTTGTCCTTATGCTTTTCATCAAGATAGGCGACACTCCGGCAATGATCCAGAACTTGATCTTTTGATTTAAGCAATTCTTTTAACACAGGCTTCACTTCTTCCATGGTTATATTCTTATCCATAAAATAACGTTGGCTTACATCGGAGATGGGGAGTGATGCATGAGGCACTGCATATTCTGTCCGAATCAATCCGCAATAATCAAAATCATAAGGTATCAATGATACCAAGGTTTTGTTCTTTTTCTTAATTGGTACAAGGTTATGTCTGTTCACCAGTCCCCAGTCAGGGTTTGCAATCATAAACTGGAAAAGACAGAATTTAATATAATCCTCCCGATCTAATGCCGCAGGACGTATTACACCTTTTTCGACACGAATTACATCCAATCGCTCGACGAGGTGATCCTTATGCTCAAGAATCAAGCTTAAATAATCCTTCGGATCCTTCTTTTCATCTTCAATAATAACATTGGCTATTTTGGATTGAAACCCAAAAGAATCTATTATGCTGTAGATTTCATATATCAGATGTTCCATGTACAGATTCTGCGCATTATTATGAGTGGGCTTACATGGCATTAAAATTTTAAATTTATCACCCTTAGCATATCCAAAGGCTTTTAATTCTTTCTTCTTGAAATTAAGCTTCAAGGGTGGGAGGGTACATATTTGTCTACGCATATTCCCTGAGGATCTAATACCCACATTGAAGGAATATGGAAATCCTTCATGGAAATAATAAAGTAATGATTCGGTATATTTTTCTTCTCCGGTTTTGTACACGGTTTTGATATCCGTCGCAAGGCGCAATGTAGGTTCCGGATCATTGTAGATGGTCGAGAAAATGGATTGCTTATGAATCTTATCCTCTTGAGATACCAACTCTTTTTTAGTACCATCTGAGTGTGCTTTCAGAAAATGTCCATCTTCATATTGCAGCATTTCACCTTCCTTACCAAATTTGATGCTTGAGTCGACCAAAATGATTCTATTTCCATAGAGACTTTTAATTTCAGGCATACTCGTATGGCCAACGATGATGCGCTTTTTATTAAATGTATTCAAAATGGATTTGGCTCTGTCTTTATCAAAAGCCGAAGGGAAAGCATAACCTCTATACCAAAGTGGACCATTCTCAAAGTACAACATGTTCAAGACTGAGTCTGCTTCTATATTTGCTCTTTGCTCATATAGAAGTCTGTTTTGAAAAATACCATTCAATTCCGCCATATTCAGATTCAGCTTTTGAATACGGGGTGAGAAGCCACCATGTACGAAAAGGTTGTCATTTATCGATACCGTAATTGGTTTTGACGAAAGCCATTTACCAAAGAATGTGTTTTGGCTAAAAAACTGACTGTACAATCGTTGTGAAATCCCACTGGTATACAGGTACTTCTTGTTTAAATACCCGAGATTATTATTAATCACCATCAATTCATGGTTGCCCAATAACATATGTACGCGTCCCCCTGACGCCAGGGCCTGACCTTCCAAATGATAAATCAACCATAAAGCTTCTATTACTTGAGGCCCCCTGTCCAATACATCCCCTACAATAATTAAATGTCCGTCACCGTAGCTCCAGTTTAAGGCTTCATCAATTATTCCATGCGTCTGGAGCAGCTTAACAAATAGCTCATACTGTCCATGGATATCACTGATGGCCGTAAACTTTGACACAGAATCAAATTCAAATTGAGTGTAGGGTCTTATAGTGAGTTTGTCGTATTCAATATTTGGCATTCGATCAGTCTGGAAATAATCGCCTAAGCCCATTGATATGGTATCTAAATGCAAATTGCCCTGCTCGAGCCACAATATTTCCATCTTATCTTCAAGAAAAGTTATGTAGGGACCATCATCGTAGGTATACTTTTTTTGTCCCTGCAAATGCAGCGAAACAGTCAAAATATATGTCAATAATATAGAGTACCTCATGAGCATGGCATTAAATTAATGCAATAAAATGAACAAAATGCCGAATGATGTATTATCACTCTACTAATACACCCTATTATTCTATGTCACCTAGGACACATAAGTTCTACTTTATTTGGGTAACAATAAGTAATTATTTATACTTGGTGTATTATAATAGGGTTTTATTTAAATGAGGCAATCAGTTAATTCTGGCCTCATTTTTTTTGATATATACTCAGGCAAGTTATTAAATTGAATATTAAGTATCAGGACACCGAGAAAACCCTGAGCTAATATTCAGTTATTTTGGTTAATTTCTCGGTCTAATTTTAAACAACATTCGATATGCCTAAGCCTTACACCTTTTTACCTAAGCTTTTTATTTGCTTTGGTTTGCTTTTTTTTACCATTATTTTAGTTGGCCAGCGGCCAATACCTGGCACCATGCAAGAAGACTGTTTTGGTTTGGAACAGGAATGTGATATAGAAGGATTTGATAGCCGAGAAATGTTCACCTTGCCTAACCCTTACACAGCAGTTGATTGCAGAGGACAAACAATTGAAAACCCTTTATGGTTTGAATTCGTTGCAGGTCAAGGCGAACTCACTTTTATTGCATCAAAAGTTGAATGCGTCCCTGATATTTTTACCAGCCCTGGACTTGTTATTACTGTTTGGGAAACATGCCCAGGATTTATAAATGAATGTGTATCTTCTTCTCCTTGTCCAAATGGTGGAGGCTTTATTCCCCAATTTGAAGCGGAACTAACCTTACAAGATGGTGAGCTCATCCCAGGTGGTGTTTATTATGTTTCAGTGGCAGGATGCGATGGTAACATTTGCCAATATCAACTTGAAATAATTGGCAACAATTACGAGTTACCAGATTTAACTGATCCTGACAGCAAGCTCAGTACAGAAGCTTGTTTGGGTGGCTTACCGCCTAATACCTATTGTGTAGGAAATCAAATTTATATTGAAGCCCAAGGCGACAACTTTGATACAGCCAATGGTGAATGGGAATGGTCAATCAGAGAATTGGACTTAAATGCCAATGCTGATGTTGTGAGTTGGCAAGGCAATTGGAATAATGGAATTGGTAATCCTATTCTCAATGGAGGAGCATTCAAATTTAATTTTGGTAAAAATGGATTATTTCTTGATTTTCCTGTGGCCGGCAAATATGAAATTTGTCTTGAGCGCATAGGTACAAATTGTGGGGCTGCCTTAGGTCCGCTTTGCCAGGAAATAGATATTATACCTCCACCTGAATTACAGGTATTCGATGTATTCGACATCTGTTACAGTACGCTTTTTAACGGCAGTTGGGATGGACCACCATTCCCTAATAGTATGGGACAAAACTGGATTGCTGGTTCAATATTTCTCAGTGACCTTGATGATGACAACCTTGATGATGACGACAACTATATTGTAAGAAAAACTTCAACAGTCGATCGATGTGGCTGTACTTATGAGCAGGAGGTAAAGATAAATCTTGTTGGAGATGAAGATCCTGGTGAGGTTGAATTATCACTCATAGAATGTCAATTACCATATCAGTGGTTTGATATTACCATTTTTGAATTGGATGAGTTTATTGAAACCCCTGTTATACTGAAGAATGCATCTTTAGACAAAGATTTTGAGAATATCCAATGTGATTCATTCATCATTTTAACTATAGTAGAAACTGAACTTAATGCAGAAATAATAGAAACAAACTGTACACCTGAAGGCAAAGAATACACATTTGTAACGGATGAAGATATTGAAATTCAAGGCGCGGATTATCAATGGATCAATGCAGATACTGGGCTCGACGCAACCGAAATAAGTGAAGATCCTTCAGCTATTTTGCCTTCTGGCAATTACTTTGTTTATGTTACTGGATTCATTGAAGATGTAAATCATAATGATAATTCTCAAGGGACAACACCCCTTTCGTATATATCTTGCCCGTTTGGACCTTTTGAGGTCTTCAACCCAGTTCCTGAAATCCCTCAATTAAAGCCATATGATAATGCGCTTTGTCCAGAAGAGCAATTCAATGTTGTCTTTGAAATCGATTCAGTTGTTGACAGCTTAATGTTACAATATTTCTGGATCTTACCTGAGAGTCTGCTTGGTCTGGAAGTCTATGGACCTGACAGTACGTCGCTAACAATATTAGATATAAGTGCAATAGGTGAAAACGACTCAATTCAAGTCTTTTCAATACAGGAATGCGCACCTTCTGACACTTTAAGTTTTACAGTATCTCTAGGTATTAACCCTAATGCACCAGATTATGAGCCAAGAATTGCGTGTCTGAATGAGGCATTGGATATCAGTTATATATACAGTCCTGACAACACATACGTTTGGGAATTCCCTGAAGCCGAAATTATAGGCAATACTAATGACGGATCAACCTTTCAAGTGCTTTATTCCGAAGAAGGGACTTATGAATATTTTGTTACCATCATAACGCTAGATGGTTGTGAGACACTCGCCGGACCATTCATTATTGAAGTATTTGAAACACCGACAACGCCGGTTATCTCATGCATGGAGGCAAATGAAGGCACAAGTCTAATTTTTGAATGGGACGAAGACAGTGCTTTTGACTATGACGTTGTTCTTAATACAATGGGCGTTTCTGGAAACCTAAGTTCTGGATCTTACGTTTTTGATGGTCTGGAGGCTGATACAGAAATCAGCATTACGGTTACCGCCATGAATAATGGTCCAGAAGAATGCAGCACGCAATCAACAAGCCTAACTTGCAGTACTTCACCGTGCGATCTTCCTGATATTGACCTCGGCAATTTTACAGACCGTGTCTTCTGCCAAGGACAATTTGGTGTAAGTTCAATTCAGTTTAATATTATGCCACCAGCTGGAATCACAGGGATTTACATAGGCCCTGGAATTAATACTGCAGGATTCCTTGATTTAGCAGACCCTATTTTTAATACACCTGGAGAATATTTTTATGAATATCGCTATGCAGAAGATGCAACCGGATGTGAAGATATGGCTACAATATCGATCCTTATACAACCTTCAAT
>JABDJE010000010.1 GCA_013002625.1 Saprospiraceae bacterium
AAATTGTTGTTCTTTGAACGCTTCAAACCCATAGTTGGTAAATCTGACTCCTAAATGTCCAACGCCTTGTATGGGGTAGGACGCAGCTATAGATGAGGTGGTTAATTCAGACAAATTAAATCGTCGACTTGTACTGGCAATCACATGATATTGATCATCGAATGCGACCTGAGCAAAATTGGTTAATAATGCATCAGCACCGTCAAGCGTTGTATAAATACCACTCAGAGATAAACTCCGGGCGCCAAAGTCCAAAGTATTGCCTCTTTGTGCCTGAATGGAAGAAAATGAAACAAGAATAAAAAGAGTGACAAACAAACGCATTAATTCAAGTAATTTTGGTTACCAATGGACACCTAAGATACCAATTTAAAATCCAATATACCTTGGCAAAATTCAGACAAAATCATACACGACATTCTAAGGGCAATGCCTTTGCGGCAAGAGCATTTATTATTACTATTATTCTCGTTGGAATTTTACTCTTGGGTTTTGTAAAGATATCCAGTCTGCTGGATAGTCCTTCTGACAAGCCTTCCGATAATCCTGCGACTGAATTGGATACTTTTAATGTGAATCCTGAAGGAAGCTCAGCCATTTTAATAAAGCATAATTACTTTAATCTTGGTTACAACGAAAAAAATGAGCAAGCCGATTGGGTTGCTTACAAGCTCACAAAAAAAAGCATACAAGTGCCCAATGTACCCAGAGCAGAGCGCTTCAACCCTGATTACGATGTGCACTCCCGTAGTGCTTATCATAGAGATTACACCCGGTCTGGCTATACCAGAGGTCACCTTGCGCCTGCAGGAGATATGGCCTTCAATGAATTAGCCATGCAAGAAAGTTTCTTAATGAGTAATATCTCACCGCAACTAAGCGGATTTAATGGGGGTATTTGGCGTGAATTGGAAGAGTCAGTCAGGGATTGGGCCTATGACCGAGGTATAATATATATCACGACCGGTCCAATTTTTTACAGCAATACACCCAAGAGTATAGGAGAAAATAAGGTTGCCGTTCCGGATGCATTCTATAAGGCTATTCTTGATGTAAATACACCTCGGCAGGATGCTGTGGCATTCATAATACCGCATGCTGTTTCGACTGAACAACTGGATGCTTACATGGTGCCAATAGATGATCTTGAAGCACTGTTGGGTATAGATTTCTTCCCGCATTTATACATAGATGAAAATGAAGAACATCAACTGGAAAGCCAATTGGATAAAAAAGTCTGGCCTTTAAATAAAAAGCGGTACCAAAAAAGAATAAATGTCTGGAATAAAAATTAAGCCTGTTAGTTATTTTTAACGGGCTGCATGGATGGCTTTATACCGATCGTCGTTCTGGGTGAAAAATTATTAGATCTGAAAGTGCGTGTAAACTTTTGCCAAGGAATGGACTGGTAGTAATTCTCCGCAAAATAAACCATAATCATTTCAAATGTTCTGGCATCCTGAAAACCAGGAATAGGTTGAATTACAACTTCATTTTCATCAAGAAATACCATTGTAGGGTAGCTTAACCTTCCATTCATCAACTCAGCAGCTAATTCATGGTAACCCTTCCTGCCAAATCCGCCTACAAACTTATAAGTGTCCCCTTTGTAAATGATTTCTTCCTTTTGCTCTGCATTAAATTTAACAGGGTAGTAGTTTTCATTTATATAGTCAGCAATGAACTCGGTCTGGAAAGTGGTGTTTTCCATTTTTTTGCACCATGTACACCAGGTCGTATATATATCAACCATAATTTTACGCTGGTCTTCCCGGTTCTTTTCAATGGCTTCTTCCCAAGTCATCCAATTCACCTTAGATTGGCCGTGCGAAACAGCCACCGTAAATCCTATAAAAACAAATGCCAACCACAACTTATGCATACACATTATTACAATGATGAATATTTACAATCAAAAAAACGATAATGTAACTACAATTTCAATGGACAAGGAGTGTGAAAAGCGTTAATTAAAATAAGTTTAACACTTTAAGAGGGATATACATAATCAATTCGATCAGAATGCATGAATTCGCATTTAAAGCGTCGTCCACCCAATCGCGGTGCAGCAATTCCCGAGCGCAATTGTTTATGCACCTTTATAATTCGAGCTTCATCCCAGAGCTTGGCATTTATAAACTTGTTAATCGTCTTTGTTCCACCTTCAACCATCAGGTAGCAAACGCCCTCTTCAAATAAATATGCCAATAATTCGGCGACAAAATTATCGCCTTCACCAATAGTGTGATATCGAATAGAATCCAATTGCTCCTCTCTTCCTGCACCATTGATAATAAGCGTAGAGGCTTCCTTATTGCAGACAGCATATTCAGAATTCAAACTAGCATCGCGGTCCAGGACAATTCTCATGGGGTTAGGACCATTAACAAGTCGTGTGGTCAGTTTTGGATCATCAGTCACGACCGTATTGTAACCAACAAGAATAGCATCAACCTCGCTACGCCATGTATGCGATTTTACTTTCGAGAAGTCGTTTGACAACCATAGCTGTTGATCTCTTTTACCAATATAGTTATCCAATGTCTGTGCCCATTTAAGAATAACATAAGGTCTTTTTTGAAGGTGGGCAATAAACGGTCTTATCAGATCTTCACATTGGGATTTAAAGTCAGCAGCTTCTAGAACTTCTATCCCTTCGGCGCGCAGCAAATCTATAGATTGACCATTCATGGGCTTGTGTGGATCACGACAGCCGACAACAAGTTTTTTAATTCCAGCCTTGATTATTGCGTCGGTGCAAGGTGGTGTTTTAGAATGTATACAACAGGGTTCAAGTGTAACATACATTGTACTATCCGCTATCAAATGCATTTTATCGTCTGAAACAGAAGTCAGGGCCTCAATCTCTGCATGCGACCCACCATATTGTTTGTGATAACCCTCACCAATTATCGCATCAGCATGCACAAGAACTGCACCTACATTCGGATTTGTTTTGGTTTTAACACCGCCGAGGCGAGCCAATTCAATGGCCCGTTGCATATAAATATCAGAATCAGGCATCCTGAGGTACAGGGGTGATTTTTTTAAGCTTTTGAATAACAAAGTCTATCTCTTCTCTAGTATTTAAATGAGAGAGTGAAAACCTGACTGTTTTTCGCACTGGATCATGGCCAATCGCTGAAAGCACATGTGAATCTGACTCAACACCTGAACTGCATGCACTGCCTGCAGACGCAGAAATCCCTGCAATGTCGAGGTTCATCATGATGAGTGGTGATTTTTCAGATGGTGGAAAGCTTACACTTAATAAATTATACAATTGATGTTCCGGATCCC
>JABDJE010000051.1 GCA_013002625.1 Saprospiraceae bacterium
TGATCATAAAAATTGCACCCCCCCAGATGGCCCTAGAGTAACAAATGCCGGGGATTTGTTTGGATTGAGTCAAACAATAAATACTTATGAAGTTGGAAATAATTTTTTCTTAATCGACGGTTCAAGGGATATGTTTAACCTGTCCTTTTCCGATCTACCGGATGAACCGGTCGGGGTTATTTGGACAATTGATTTAAACAACACATCACCGGTTAATGAAAATGCTTCTTATACCCATGTTGTTTCTTCGAACAACAGTTGGACCTCAAGTCCTGAAGCGGTATCTGCTCATTTCAATGCAGGTCGTGCCTACGATTACTTTAAGGAAACATTCAATAGGGAATCCATAAGTGGGGACGGACAGAATATTATCAGCTTTGTAAATGTTGCCCAAGAGAATGGAAGCTCCATGGGAAATGCGTTTTGGAATGGCTTAGGCATTTATTACGGCAATGGAGACAATGATTTCTTCTCCTTAGGCAGAGGCTTGGATGTTGCTGGGCACGAAATGTCACATGGCGTGGTGCAGGCAACCGCAAATTTGGAATACTTTGGAGAATCTGGCGCCATGAATGAGTCCTTTGCCGATATTTTTGGTGCTATGATTGATCGCGATGACTGGTTGATCGGTGAGGATGTGGTGCGCACTACTGCTTTTCCATCCGGAGCGCTTAGGAACATGATGGATCCGCATAATGGAGCCTCAACAAATGACTTTGGACGAGGATGGCAACCTAAACATGTGAATGAAAAATTTAATGGACCCGAAGATAACAATGGCGTTCATATTAATTCCGGCATTCCAAATCACGCGTTTTACCTATTTGCCAATGCGATCGGACGCGATAAAGCAGAACGAGTATTTTATCGGGCATTGACAAGTTATTTGACACGATCTTCTGGTTTCAGTGAACTGCGATTTGCTGTCATACGTTCTGTCCAGGATTTATATGGTTCAACAGAATTAAATGCTGCGCGCCAGGCTTTTGATCAGGTGGGAATCACAGATGAGAGTGAAGGCGATTTTGAAGAAGAAATAGGGGAAAACCCAGGAGATGATTTGTTATTGGTTTCTGATCAGAGCAAATCAAATCTCATACTATTTAACATAGCTACAGGCCAGGCTATTTTTGATCCATTGACCGATATTGATCAGTTGTCAAAACCCAGTGTCACGGACGATGGTTCAAGAATTGTTTTCACAGGATCTGATAATCATATTTATCTCATCGACATTGACTGGGCAGCGTCACCACCTACAGCAACGGTGCAAAGAATATCCTATAGCCCTGACTGGCGTAATGTTGTGATTTCCAAAGATGGTAACAGATTGGCGTTACTTGATGTAAGCCTATCTAATGAAATAGTTGTATTGGATATCCCATCCAATTCAGAGAATATTTTTGAGCTTACCAATCCCACCTACACTGAAGGTGTTGAAACAGGGGATGTTTTGTATGCTGATGCCATGGAATTTGACATTTCAAGCAATGTCTTGATCTATGACGCTATAAACAGATTAAATAGCAATAACTCGGGTACATTGGAATTTTGGGATATAGGGTTTCTTGAGGTTTGGAATGCAGATGCAGATACTTGGGCACTTGGTAGAATTGATAAATTATTTGGTTCACTTCCTGAAGGCATCAGCGTGGGGAATCCTACATTTTCCAAAAACTCACCATTTATCATTGCATTGGATTATTTAGAGGGGCAGAATTTCAGCATTCTTGGAGTAAATATTGAGACTGGTGATTTAAATGAAATCATACCTAATGCGACAGTAGGTTATCCAAATTACTCACGCAATGACCAATTCCTTGTGTACGATTTCGATTTTCTGGGTTATGCTGACTTGGCCATACTTGAATTGAATGAAGACAAGATTTCTCGGGTAGTGAATTCAGATGATATTCTGGGTCCTAATTTAAGATGGGGGGTTTGGTTTAGTAATGGAGATCGATTGATGAGCACACCTACACATGAGATTATTGATGACCCATCAGTAGTCAAAGTATCACCTAATCCGACAAAGGATATGATTGATATTGTAATTGACTTAGGAAATAAAACGGATGACTTTAAGCTAATAGTTTTTGACAATCTGGGCAGACAGGTTAAGCAACAAGCTTTGTCCGTTAGTTCTGGATATAATCTTCAATTAAATGTGAATACCTGGTCACCAGGCATGTATGTTGTTCAGCTGATAGGTTCGGATTCAATATATCAAACTCAGTTTATCAAACAATAAAAACATCCTGAACCGATCCAATAATTTGACGCAAAACGGTAAAAAAATATTAATCATCCGATTTAATTCTATCGGAGATATAGTTTTGACGACCCCCGTCATTAAAGTTTTGAGTGATTTAGGGTATGAAGTTCACTACTTAATGAAGTCTCTGTATCTATCTGTTTTGGAGTACAACCCTTATGTGCAAAAGATTCATCTCCTGGAGACGCGTCTTATGGATGTCATACCTGCACTCGTTACTGAAAACTTCGACTATGTGGTTGACTTGCATAACAATTATCGCTCGAAGAAAGTCAGCAGAGCATTACAAATCCCAGTTTTTAGAATAAAAAAAGAACGCATCGGGTTATGGCTGCTCACTAATCTCGGAATAGGTAAATTTCAAAGAACGCATATTGTTGATAGGTTTTTGAAGGTTATTCAACCACTGGCAGATGGGATGTCCAGCCAATCAATCATGCCACAATTTCATCCAGGTAAGGAATTCAAGGCCAGAGATCTGTCAGAAGAATACATGGTCATTGCAATTGGAGCAGCATATTTCACAAAACAGATTCCGATACATATCTTGCTTGAAGTAATCAATGGTGTTCATATTCAATGTGTTTTAATCGGGGGGGAGATGGATTTGCCACGCGCAGAGAAGCTCATTTCAAAACTTGACAAGAGGGTAGTAAGCCTTGTGGGGAAACTCAATATATCGGAATCAGCGTCAATCATTCAAAAAGCACGAGTGGTGCTCGCTGGAGATACGGGAATGATGCATATTGCAAATGCTTTGGGCACGCCCTTAGTGGCTGTTTTTGGCAGCACACATCCAATGTTGGGTTACAGCCCATACAATCCTTCAAGAAACGGTAAAAATATTGTTGTTGAAAATAATGGTTTGTCATGTCGTCCGTGTACCAAGCAGGGTAAACATAAATGCCCTAAAAAGCATTTTAAATGTATGCTGGAGTTAAATAGTGGTGATATAATCGACAAAATTCAAGCATTCATCTAATTGCTGAATCATTTGATTCATCTTCATGTTATTAAAAGTAAAATCGCATATTTATGTCAACTAGAAATACACAAAGAGTAGAATTTCCGGGCAAGTTTGTCAAGTTCGGAATTTATGGTTTTCTATTATTCATGCTGGTAATTATATTAACCAGTACAACATTCATTACAATTCCACCGGGTCAGAAAGGTGTCATGTTCAAAAGATTTGCAGGCGGTATCAACAAAGAAAAAATCTATAGTCAGGGATTTCATATTGTTGCCCCCTGGAACGACTTGATATTGTATGATGTCCGAACAAATGAGGATTTTGAAAAAATGGAAGTATTATCGAAAAATGGATTAACCATAATGGTTGAGCTATCTTATCGGTATAGTGCGACACCTGATAAGATAGGTTATTTGCATGATGAGATCGGCCCTCAATACTTGGATAGAATATTAAAACCAGAAATAAGATCCGCAACCAGAGAGGTTATTGGAAAATATTTGCCTGAAGAACTTTACTCAACTAAGCGTGAGGCGATTCAGGATGAAATATTTCAAAGAACTGCAGAATCTGCTGGCAAAAAATACATCATTCTGGATGCTGTATTGATTAGAGAAGTTGCATTGCCAATCAAACTTAAGGAAGCAATTGAGCAAAAGCTTGAGGAAGAGCAAATGTCTTTTCAGTATGAATTTAAGTTGGATAGAGAGCGCAAGGAAGCTGAGCGTAAAATTATTGAGGCCCAGGCAAAAGCGGACGCCAATAGAATTCTAAATGCAAGTTTGACCGACAAGATCTTACGGGATAAGGGAATAGAGGCTACACTTGAATTGGCTAATTCTCCAAATTCTAAAATTGTAATTGTTGGAGGCGGCGCCGATGGACTACCGTTGATCCTTAATAATTAAAGTAAATTGTCAGACATAACCCAGGACAAATGATTCTGGGTTATGTGTTGACTTCCTTATCATTGTCATCATGATATTTATCAAAGACCTCGTCAACAGGCTCCCATAATTCTAACTTGTTGCCTTCCGGGTCCATAATATGGACAAATTTGCCATAATCGTAGCTGGCTATTTCATCACAAATAGTTACGCCAGAAGCCCTTAATTCTTCGACCATAGCTTCGATACCTGTAACCCTGTAGTTAATCATAAATGGCTTTTGTGAAGGCTGGAAATATTCGGTGTCTTCACTGAATGGACTCCATTGGAGGTATGCGGATTTATCAGGGTTATCAAATTGTCGTGTTTTGAAAGATGCACCATATTCATCTGTTTTGATTCCCAGATGATTGGCATACCATTCCTTTTGCTTTTGTGGATCTTTACATTTAAAAAAGACACCACCAATTCCAGTTACTTTATTTTCTTTCATTGCAAATGTTTTATCAGATATGCTTAATCGATTATGAATTAATCTAAAAAATAAGGGATTGTATCTATAAAGCCTTCATTATCTTGAAATAAAGTGGCCATTCTTGTAACTTATGAAAGCATTTTGCAGTATTGTATTTAGACAAACGTAAAACATAAAAAATGAAAAGATTACTTAATACTACTCTCTTTATCTTTTTACTTGCTTTGACATCCTCAGCTCAGGATGATGTAAGAAGATTATCTTCATTTTCTGAATTATCAGTCTCTGGAGGCATTACAGTTGATCTTTATGAAGGTCAACCTAAAGCTGAAATTGAAATGATCAAAGGTGATTTAGATAAACTCGTAACAGAAGTCAAAGGGGATAAATTGAAAATTTATTTTGACAATGGGAAGTGGGGTTGGAGCAACGGAAATAACAAGGCAAAAATAAAATTATACTTTCGGTCATTAGACGGTATTTCTGCGAGTGCGGGATGTAAAATTGAAGGACACAGTTTGATTACTGCCGATCGATTTGATGCCGATGCAAGCAGTGGTGCACGCATGGAAGTCAATGTTGAAGCATCTTCAATTGATTCGGACGTAAGTTCTGGTGCATCGACTTATATAAGCGGTGAGGCGAAGCGTCTTAGTGTTGATGTAAGCTCGGGCGGATCTTTCGTCGGATCGGATTTAAAAGCCAATGATGTTGATGCCGATGTAAGTTCAGGTGGTAGCGTAAAAGTTTGGGCTACCAAGAGCCTAACAGCCGATGCAAGTTCTGGCGGTAGTATAAAATATAAAGGAAACCCTGATAAGACTAACATCGATGCAGGAAAGTATTCTGGCGGCAGTGTTCGCAAAATGTAAAAGCATGTCTGTATATAAATAGACGGGGCTGTAATCAGAGATGGTTACAGCCTTTTTATTTTGGGAGTATTATTATTGAATGCCTTTGTAATAGACCATTGAATACGAAAGAGTAATGCACTTATCGATAGTTTGTATTTTAAATCAACATTATTGCGATTAGTGTTAGTTTTTCAGCAGATAAAAGATGTTCCTGCTCCAAGGTAAAATAATCTCATGTTTGGGTCACATGAAAACCTAGAGGTAGATTTAAATATGAATAGTAAGAATTAGACGGCAAAGCTTTCTCCACAACCACAAGTACGCTCTGCATTAGGGTTGTTGAAGAAAAAGCCATTCCCATTAAGGCCACCAGAAAATTCGAGGGTGGTATTACAGAGGTATAGGAAACTTTTAAGATCTGTGACGACTTTGACACCATTGTCTTCAAAGACCTGGTCATCAGGTTGAATTTCATTGTCAAAATCAAGGTTATAGGTAAGTCCAGAGCATCCACCACTGGTGACGGATACCCGGACAAAATAGTTTTCATCTAAATGAGCTTCAGAAAGAAGCTCATTGATTTTTTCTTGAGCGCTATCTGCAACAAAAACCATATTAGCTTTCTAACCCGTTTTTCTTTTTATAATCAGTAATGGCGCTTTTAATTGCATCTTCTGCAAGTACGGAACAGTGGATTTTAACCGGTGGTAGGGCCAATTCTTCCACGATGTCCATATTGTCTATCGCCATAGCTTCATCAATTGATTTTCCTTTCAACCATTCTGTAGCCAAAGAAGAAGAAGCAATTGCTGATCCGCATCCAAATGTTTTGAACTTAGCGTCTTTGATGATGTTGCTTTGTTCATCAACTTCAATCTGAAGTCTCATAACGTCACCACATTCAGGCGCACCTACAAGGCCGGTACCTACATTATTTTTGTTTTTGTCAAGCGTACCAACATTTTTTGGTTTTTTGAAATGCTCGATAACTTTTTCTGAATAAGCCATTTTTTATTGTATTTAACTCTAGTTATGCAAATATATGCGTGAAATAACTCTATTTCAAGTTGTTTAATGTTCCGTCCACTGAACAGATTCCAAATCAATCCCTTCTTTATACATTTCCCAAATTGGACTTAAATCTCTCATGTGATTTACACCATCTGTTACCTGACGGATAGCAATATCAATTTCTTCTTCTGTAGTGAACCTGCCCAGGCTAAATCTGATGGATGAATGTGCTAAATCATCTCCAAGACCTAGTGCCATTAAAACATATGAAGGCTCAAGCGAAGCAGAAGTACAGGCTGAACCAGAGCTTACACCTATGTTCTGATTAAAAGTCATCATAAGTCCTTCGCCTTCAACATGTTTGAAAGACAAGTTTGTAACATGTGGCATTCTGTTTTCTACTGATCCATTGACGTATACTTCCTCAAGGTTTTCCTTCATGCCTTTTTCCAACTTATCTCTGAGCGCCGCTAATCTTATAGCTTCGTCAGCCATTTCTTTCTTACAGAGTTCTGCAGCTTTTCCCAATCCTACAATTCCAGGGACATTCAATGTTCCAGAGCGCATACCACGCTCATGACCACCACCGTCCATTTGAGAAGTTACTTTTACCCTTGGATTCTTTCTGTTCACAAATAAAGCGCCGACGCCTTTAGGCCCATACATTTTATGTCCAGTAAAGGCCATTAAATGTACACCCACTTCTTTAGGATTAACAGGAACCTTACCTACAGCCTGGGTCGCATCACTCATAAATAAAACACCTTTCTCTGCACAGATTTTGCCGATCTCTTCCATCGGCTGGATTACACCGGTTTCATTGTTGGCCCACATAATTGATACGAGGATAGTGGTATCCTTTATCGCATTGCGTAGAGCATCCAAATCAACCAAGCCTTCTCTATTCACTTCAAGGTAGGTGACTTCACCTCCCATTTTTTCAATCTTCTTACATGAATCCAATACAGTTTTGTGTTCAGTAGTCAGTGTAATAATATGATTACCTTTCCTGCTGTACATTTCAAATACGCCTTTTAATGCAAGGTTATCGGATTCAGTAGCGCCCGAGGTGAAAATAATTTCACGTGGATCAACCGATATCAAATCAGCAATTTGATTTCGAGCATTGTCCACAGCTTCTTCTGCAATCCAACCAAATGGATGATTTCTGCTCGCAGCATTACCATGATATTGGTTGAAATATGGAAGCATGGTTTCAACAACACGCGGGTCTGTTGGAGTCGTTGAATTATTGTCTAAATATATGAGTCTATCCTGATTCATTTAATAACTTTAATTTGGGACACATTTAACTTTAATAAAAGTGATTTGTTTAAATGTATTACTTCGATAGTTTAACAGACAAATTTACAATTAAGTTTATTTAGATTTATTAAAATTTCGGTATTAAATGGATAATTCCAATTTGAAAAATACGTATTCAGAAGCGTGGCGTGCTCTATTGAAAAAGGAGCTGAAGTTGGAGGACTTAGATACGCAAACAGTAATTTTGGAAAATGGACTTCAATATAACCCATATTTTGATCCAGGGAAGGTTGAATTGGAGTCGCATATTCCGAATTCTATGCCTGCTTTGTCCATTGGCCATAGATTCGTGGATTTACCTGAACAGCTTATTAATGAATACCTTAAGGTCCTAGTACAATATGACCTCCAGGTATTTTCAGTTGAATATGAAAGAAAAGTAGATTGGAAGACGCTGTTGGAAGGCATATATCCTGAAATGCTATTCATAGATATCCGAGGCAATCAGGCATGTATCGAATCATTTATAAAATTCGCATCAGATCTTGAAAATAGAACTGCGTTGCAATTTGCGGTTCCAAACGCTTATTTAGTTGAGGGTGCACATGTTTCTCTTGATTACACGAAATATAGTCTTGAAGAACAAGTGCAGGTGTTGCGCCAGTTGAAGCAGGATTTAAATAAAATTGAATCTTCTGAATTTAAAATCTGTGTTAATATAGATCCACATGCATTGAATAGTTTGGTTTTTCTTAATGCATTGCACCAGATTGCAACGGGATCAGGAAAGAACTATATCATTGAATGCATTAGGATTTCAGAACAATTTAATGAATCACTTGAAACCGGTTTAATACAAGCTGGTTCTGTAGCGGTTTGGGCATCGGTAGCTAAAGTCGGGCATATATATTTCAATCCCATAGAAGGTGAAGACCAAAAAGAATATGCGAGATTGATTTTAAATATCCAAAACTTACTTGCTCTTGAATCAAAAATGAACAATTCAAACTATGCTTTACAAGGTGCATATGTCATAGAACACCTGACGAAATCGCTTCTGGATAAGGCATAAAAAAAAGTCATCCTTGAGAATGACTTTCGAGTTTTGCTTAGAATTTCTAAGTTAGTTAATACATCTTCTAGTAATCAAAGGCTTGATTTTCAACTGATGCCTTCAATACCAATTCCTTATATTCTTCGGGGCTTAAACCATCCAGACAGTAGTCTATCGGGTTCACTGGTTTATTATTAATTCTTACTTCGTAATGCAAGTGTGGTGCAGTAGAGGTACCGGTACTACCTATCGTCCCAATTTTTTGGCCTTTGGTAACCAGTTCACCTTTCTTAACGATGATATCCTGCATATGGGCGTAAAGTGTCGTATAACCAAAGCCATGGTCGATGATTATATTTTTTCCGTATCCACGTTTTTTGTTTTCTACCCGTTTTACAATACCATTCCCGGTGGCCTGAATTGCTGTACCTCGTGGGGCGGTAAAATCTATGCCTTTATGAAATTTCTTGATCTTATGTACAGGATGTAATCTGATGCCGTAGCCTGACATATATTCCATTCTTCTTTTGAGCTTGTCTTCTCTTACCGGCTTTATCGATGGGATGGAAAGTAATTTTTCTTCACGCTGTTTAGCCAACTCAAATATGGTATCCAAAGAACTGCGCTGCAATTCAAGTTTATATTTAAGTTTATCGACTTTCTTTTGAGTTTCAGAAATATAAAGGTCTGAATTAGCCATTGATGTATAAAAAGGATTTTCTTGTCCCCCTGTACCACCTTCCCATATAGAAGCGTCGATCGGATCAATTCCAAAAATAATGCGATGTACCTCTGCATCTTTTGTTTGTAAGTCCTCTAGTTGAGATGCAATGTTCTCGAAATCTGTTGAAAGGCTGTTGAATTGGTATTCCATTTGTCCCAAATCGCGCTTCATTGCAATTTCATTAGGGGTGGGGATAATTGTATAGGCAAGCGTGTACAAACCAAACGAACAAATCAGGATCAACAAAGAAATACCAGACAAACGTAACAAGCGTTGCTGCCAGGAAAGTTTTACTTTTTCATACGTGAGCGTATTAGGATTAAATACGTATTTCTCTCTTCTCATGTCTTCTTTAGAATAATAGAATTAGTAGTTTTGCCAAGATATCCGGGGTCAATTCAAATTTGGGGAATTTGCGCCTCTAAATTAATCCCGTAAGAGTGAATATCAAAATTTTTTGTTATATAAAATCAGATCATATATAGAATTATTTAATATTTATTTAATTCAAATTAAAATAATTCCTTATATGTCTATTCTAAAATCGAGTGCAAGGTTATATATAATCTGCCAAATAGTAAAGTGAACACATGAAATCTGCAGAAATAAGGCAATCATTTTTGGATTATTTCAAATCTAAAGGTCACCAAATAGTGCCATCGGCACCTATCGTTGTAAAAGATGACCCTACATTGATGTTTACAAATGCCGGAATGAATCCGTTCAAGGATTATTTTTTAGGTAATGAGGAACCGACATCTTCTCGTATTTCTGATACTCAAAAATGTTTGCGTGTATCGGGCAAGCATAATGATTTGGAAGAGGTGGGCCGTGATTCTTACCACCATACCATGTTTGAAATGTTGGGTAATTGGTCATTTGGAGATTATTTTAAAAATGAATCCATAGAATACGCATGGGATTTGCTGACCAATGTATTTGGAGTGGATAAAGAGCGTATTTATGTAACAGTATTTGGTGGTGATAAGATAGATGGCACAACACCGGATGAAGAAGCCGCTGATATCTGGAAGCAATATGTCCCTGCAGACCGCATCCTGTATTTTGATAAAAAAGACAATTTCTGGGAAATGGGGGATACAGGGCCTTGTGGTCCTTGTTCGGAAATTCATGTTGACCTGCGTACAGATGAACAACGTAAAATCAAACCGGGTCAGGAATTAGTCAACATGGATGACCCTATGGTAATTGAGATTTGGAATCTTGTCTTTATCCAGTACAACCGCAAAGCTGATGGTCAATTGGAGGATTTACCCAATAAACATGTGGATACGGGAATGGGATTCGAACGCCTTTGTATGATATTACAAGGCAAGACTTCTAACTATGATTCAGATCTTTTTCAACCTTATATAGATAAAATTTCAAAAGACACTGCTATTCCTTATACCAGCGATTACAGTGGTGATTCGATGACCGATATTGCAATGAGGGTACTAACCGATCATGTGCGCGCGGTATCATTTACCATTGCTGACGGTGAAATGCCGAGTAATACTGGAGCAGGGTATGTAATTCGTCGGATTCTTAGGAGGGCAGTGCGCTATTATTATTCGTTCTTGAATATCAACGAACCTTATATCAACACTTTAGTTCCAATTCTGGCAAATCAGTTAAAAGATGTTTTCCCTGAATTAAATGCTCAACTGGATTTTGTGCAAAAAGTAATCCTGGAGGAGGAAAAATCCTTCCTCAGAACCTTATCGGATGGTTTGAAAAAACTGGATGTATTGAAGACAGACGATGGCACACTTAGTGGGAAAGATGCTTTTGAACTTTATGACACGTATGGCTTCCCATTTGACCTTACGCGATTGGTTGCTGAAGAAAAAGGATGGCGTGTGGACGAGGAAGGCTTTGAAAAAGCGTTACAGGCGCAAAAAGATAGAAGTAGAGCTGATGCTGAAAAGCATGCTGGTGATTGGGTTGTGGTAAATGAAGGATCCGAGACCGAATTTGTAGGATATGATGTAACGGAGGTTGATGACGCTCAAGCATTGCGATACAGAATCATAAGTGAAAAAGGATCAGAATTTATCCAGTTATTACTTTCCAGGACACCCTTTTATCCGGAAGGGGGTGGACAGGTTGGTGATACAGGAACATTAAAGCTGGGATCAGAAGAAATCAAAGTACTCGACACAAAGAGAGAAAATAAGCTCATCATCCATTATATTGACCGATTGCCAGAATCATGGGAAGGACATATTCATGCACGCATTGATGAGCGGAAAAGAGCATTGACTGAAAACAATCATAGTGCTACGCACTTGTTGCATGCAGCACTGCGAGAAGTGTTAGGCCATCATGTCCAACAAAAGGGTTCCCTTGTAAAAGATGAATTGCTGCGATTTGACTTCTCTCATTTTGAGAAAATGACCGATGAAGAAATTCAAAAAGTGGAACAAATCGTAAACGAAAAAATAAGAGCTAACATCAAGCTAAAGGAAGATCGCTCTATTCCGATAGAAGAGGCCAAATCTGCCGGTGCCATGATGTTGTTCGGTGAGAAATATGGTGATAGCGTGCGTATGATAACATTTGATCCCAATTACTCTATTGAATTATGTGGAGGCTGTCATGTAGATGCCACAGGTCAAATAGGGTATTTTAAAATAACCTCAGAAACAGGTATCGCTGCAGGTGTTAGGAGAATAACTGCTATCAGCTCAAGTCATGCTGAACAGTATATAAATGATCAATTATCAACCTTGACTGATATTTCAAAATTATTTAAAAATTCAAAGAATATTCTTGCTTCAGTTGAAGCGTTACAAGAAGAGAACAAGCAATTAAAGAAAGCCTTAGATAAGGTGCAACAGTCTAAGGCTGGTGACATCCAGGGCAGCCTAAAGGATAAAGTAGAGACGGTTGATGGTGTTAATGTATTGGCTGAGAAATTGGACCTTACAGACAGTAAAGCCGCAAAAACCCTTCTTTTTAATTTGGAAAAAGAAATAGGAGATGCTGCGTTTATGATTGGTATAGAGGCTAATTCTAAACCACAGCTTATGTTAATGTTTAGCAAAAGTATCATTGAACAGAAAGGTGTGCATGCTGGCAATATGATCAGGGAATTTGCCAAGCATATTAATGGTGGCGGCGGTGGTCAGGACTTTTTCGCTTCAGCCGGGGGTACAAAAGTTGAAGGGATTGACGCTGCGTTAAAGGCATTCAAGGAAGCATTAATCTAAGATGAAAAGCCAAGGTCCCGTAGCGGTTATTCTAATTATTGCATTGGTTGCTGTAGGTGTCATCGCCTATACAAAAGCTGAAGCTTTAACTTTTACTCAGCAAGAAATTTTATTTGATCTTCTCATCATAGCTGGCACACTTTCATTGTATTGTTTCATTGTGGGTGAGCTCACCAATAACGTCAGTCAGGTTGATAAGCTATGGAGTATAGCGCCTATAATCTATGCTGGATATACCGCCTATGCATCTAATTTTGAAATCAGGACTTGCCTTGTTGCTGTGTTAATTGCGATTTGGGGTGTCCGACTAAGCTATAATTTTGCACGCCGTGGAGGCTATAGCTGGAAATTTTGGACAGGCGAAGAGGATTACAGATGGGAAGTGTTGAGAAATGATCCAAAATTTAAAAATAGATGGGTGTGGGCTTTGTTCAATTTTGGTTTTATCAGCGGGTATCAAATGGCCTTGATTCTTTATTTCACATTACCAATTTTATTAACGGTGGATCCTGCTTTGGGATCTGAATTAGGGGTAGCAGATTATTTGATTACCCTGGCAATGATAGGATTCATTATCATAGAAACCATCGCTGATCAGCAACAATATACATTTCAATCCCAAAAGCACGGAAGAATGAAAATGGGTGAGAAGTTGAGTCCACCTTATGACAAAGGGTTCATCACGACCGGCTTATGGTCGAGGATGAGACATCCTAACTATATGGCAGAACAGGGCGTTTGGGCATGTGTATATGCCTTCAGTATCGTTGCAACTGGCGCCTGGATTAATTGGTCAATAGGAGGTGTATTCTTACTAATGATATTATTCAGAGGCAGTTCTGATTTCAGTGAATCAATTTCAGCATCTAAGTATCCTGCCTATCTCCAATATCAAAAGGAGGTGTCGCGGTTTTTACCTTTTTAGATATCTTTTTCAATTTCCGATTAAAATCCTTTAACTGATCTTAATGAGCCTGTGTCAATCAATGAGTTGTATTATTTTTATCGTACTTAAATTACTTTGTATGAATTATCGCCTATTCTTATCATTTACAATTCTAATCCTTCCTTTTTTTCTCAGCGCCCAAGATGATTTTGAATCCGGACGGAATTACTGGATCAATACAAAAGAAAAAGATTTCAGCAAAATTCAAAACACTATGAACACCTGGTATGCGAACCGGGATAAGGAGCGGGGCAGTGGATACAAGCAATGGAAACGGTATGAATACAGAATGAAAGATAAGCTCGATCAGGAAGGCAGGATTGTCAATGTAGCAGCATGGAATTTTCAGGCCGCCAAAGAATATTACAGTCAGAAATCAAGTGTTGTACAGACAGGAGATTGGTCTTTTGTAGCTCCTAACAGTTGGTCCAATGGGAACAGCGGTTATAACCCCGGCAATGGTCGCGTCAACTGTGTTGGATTTCATCCTAGCGATGCCAATACATTTTATATCGGGACACCTTTTGGGGGTATCTGGAAAACAAGTGATCAAGGTAACACGTGGACACCATTGCATGATGGATTACCAAGCTTAGGAGTTTCGGGTATAGCGGTACATCCAACAAATCCAGATACGATATTTATACTTACTGGCGATGGTGATGGAAATAATACGCCAGGTGTTGGCGTACTTAAAACATATGATGGTGGTATTACCTGGATGGAAACAGGATTGAGCTGGGCGATTGATCAGAGTGAGCGAGGCTATAGGTTGGTCATGGACCCGAATGATCCGGATAAAATGTTAGCCGCTACAACCGATGGAATATTGTTAACAACAGATGGATGGAACACATGGACGCAGCAAGCGACAGGAACATTCAGAGATATTGAATTCAAACCAGGTGCTTCGAATATTGCATACGCTGAAAAGAGTGGAGACTTTTATCGTACAGTTGATGGTGGATTAAACTGGACTAAAGTAACCAACGGGGTACCCACTAATGCCAATCGCTTGGCTATTGGGGTTAGCCCGGATGATGCCAACGTTGTTTACTTTGTTGCGGGACCTTCTGATGGTGCAGGTAGATTCGTAGGGCTTTACTATTCTGATGATCAGGGTCAATCATTTACGATGCTCAACGATACACCAAATATTTTGGGCTATAGTTCATCAGGCAGCGATAACAGTCATCAATCATGGTATGATTTAGCGATTGCAGTTCATCCCACTGATGCTGATCGGCTCTACACGGGTGGCATTAACGTTTGGAAAAAAATAAACCCTCTACCACTTCTCAATATTTCACAATGGGTTTATGGAGGTACACAATACACACACGCAGATATTCATGCTTTAGATTATAACCCATTAAATAATTACCTCTATTGTGGCAGTGATGGAGGTATTTTTCAATCAATTGATGGTGGAGACAGTTGGACCGATATTTCATCAGGCATTGCTAATATGCAGTTTTATAAAATATCGGGTACGCCTCAGAATGCGTCATTATTGGTCGGCGGGGCTCAAGATAATGGAACGAACAAATGGGATGGAGGCAATGATGTTATCCATATTTATGGGGCAGATGGTATGGATAATATGATTAGTTACAATGATTCAGATACTATATATTATAGCACTCAGAATGGCGGCTTAAGGAGATCTACGAATGGTGGTAATTCTGCGAGTGGTATAAAACCTCCAGGTTCTTCAGGTTCTTGGGTAACCCCTTACATCATGGATCCTACAAATTCCAGTATAATCTATGGAGGATATTCAGATGTTTATAAATCAACCAATGCTGGATCAAGTTGGACAAATATGGGTGCCGATGGAAGAACTGCCATGGCTATAGGTACAAATGATCCTACAAGATTGTATGCCGCCCGGAATAATACCTTACGAACAAGTTCCAATGGGGGTACTTCATGGGATAACATCACTGGGTCCTGGAC
>JABDJE010000241.1 GCA_013002625.1 Saprospiraceae bacterium
TCTGAGGGTTGGGGGTTCGAATCCTCCCGGGGTCACTATAGAATAGAAAGTCAATGCTCGCAGAGTGTTGGCTTTTTTTCTTTTAGAGCTTCTTAGCTTGCTCATGGAGATTGAAGAAAAAAAGCTAACAATGAGTGAAACGAATTGACTTTCAATTTTGACCTCGGACACTCAGAGGATCGGCAAAGTCAATCCTCCCACCGCTTTCAAGTTCCTATATTTTCTACTTAGTAATCAGGTTAAATATTATGATATCAATTACTCTGGTACCTTTGTACCTTCAAACAAATTTGGAGAGTATCACATTAGTTTAGCTTTAAAGCAGAACAGCATAGATGAGTTGGATATATATAATTGATCTTTTTGGAACCTGTGTCTTTGCCATTTCGGGCGTTACAACAGCCATCCATAAGAAGTTTGACCTTGTAGGTACACTTGTCATAGGCTTCGTTACCGCCATCGGTGGCGGTACTATACGGGATATCCTGATAGGTAGTTTTCCTGTGGGCTGGATGAGCAACCGCCATTATCTGCTCGCCATTCTTGCAGGATATATCCTGGCCTACCTCTTCAAGAAAAACGTATTACGATTTAAAAAGAGCTTGTTCCTTTTTGACACCATCGGTATTGGTTTATTTACAGTATTGGGCATCGAAAAAGCACTTTCTTTCAACCTGAATTGGGAGATAAGTCTGATTCTGGGTGTGATCTCCGCCTGTTTTGGGGGCGTTCTCCGGGATGTCCTGGCGAATGAAGTACCCTTGATATTTCGTAAGGAGATCTATGCTACCGCATGCCTGGCAGGAGGCATTGTATACCTTGTTTTAATCCAGATCTGTCCGTGGGATTATATCATTGTTCCGGCAGCGATACTAACGGTCAGTTTGGTCCGGTATTTATCGATTAAGTACGAGTGGCAATTGGCCTTCAATGATTAATTATAAAGGCATAAATCATCAAGTCAATGGATGAAGATGGGTCTTGCCACTATATCCTAGAACACAGTCCGATCCAGTAAGACTCCTTTGAGGTTTGTTCAGTCATTCTTTAATAATCTTAAACACAGACAAGTCATTGTGAACCGTACTTTGAACCGAAACAAAATAAACTCCAGCACCCAAAGAAGTCAAATCAATCGTAAGCGGTGCAGCCGCGTCCGAATAATCCGTAACGACCATTCCCATTTCATCATATACAAAAATTTCATAGTTTGAAAATGTGCCATCGATAATTACCATATCCGTAAATGGGTTTGGATAAATGGCGATATCCGTAGGTGAAGTCACAATATGTGCATCGCTGGTAGGATTGTGTTCATAAACGCCAATGTCGTATTCAAGCCCTAAGGGTCTTGTGTTGCCATCCAGGTCATCTGTCACGATACCATTGACCAGATTGGTTCCTGTATCGATCGCCTGTGATGAAGATAAAAGGTGGTAATCATCCATGCTCGGGTCGACAAAAATAGACGTCAGTGGATCCGCCAACAATGAGTTTGTGTCTAAACCTAAGGCTTGCCAATCTGCAAGCGGTATCGCAGATCCATCACCACTGTCACTCATTTTATCATTCAAAATATTATAATCGCTTGTCAGTTGTGTAATTGATTCAACAGCGATACAGCCTCGCCAGGCGTGTTGATTGATGATGATATTGTTGTACACTTCTGTGTTTACATTGGCCCCATCGGTCATGAGGATCCCCCATCTTCCATCGGATGGAACAATGATCGTGTTATTAAATATTTTCGCTCCACTCGTTACAATGGCACCATCTTGTTGAAAGAGCGCTATACCCTGTGCCGAGTGATTATTGTAGATTAAATTATTATAAACAACTGGATCCTCTACCCCATCCATATTGATCCCGGCTGCCTGATTGTTGTCGTATATTATATTTCCATAAACCTCTGCATCACTGATGATGCCATCACCGCCTGCGGATAGATCCCCATTCATATGGATTCCGATATTGTTATTTCCATAACATTCATTGTAGCGAATAATTGGACGATCTGAACTGTTCGACACGTAGATGCCATGTTCATCAATCGAATTCGTACAGACATTATACTCTATCAGGATATCATCGGTAAAGCCGGTAAAAATGCCTCTTTCAGCATTGTTGTCACAAGAGCAGTTTCTAATCACACAATTGTCGGAGAGCACTACCCTAATTCCATTACCCGTATTCAGTGCATCATTGGCAATAAGACCATCGATAACGATGTAATCAGCATTTTCGATATTGACAATGTCATCACGGATGGGCCCCTTTTGGTTCAGCAACACATTGTTCCCTAATGCATAAAACACAATGGGGTCAGATGCTGTCCCATTCGTGTTCCTATGATCAAATCCTGCATAAGTTCCGTTTTCAATAAATACCGTATCCCCTGCACCTACTTGATCAGAGGCATGTTGAATGGTTAAAAATGCTGTGGCCAATGATAAACCATCATTGGAATTATTGCCACTGTTGGATACGTAATAATTGGTCTGTGTGTGCACCTGAATAGCGGTAGCCACTAATAGTAATAGTGTCGATAAAATTTTCATCAATCGTGATTAAGTATAATTAAGCAAAAACTCAATAGTGGGGAATGATTGGGCGTGCAATCCTAAGATATGAAAAATTGGTAAGACCTGCTTGATCCCAAGCTATCCAATTAGTTGTGCGTTAGTAAATGAAGTGTAGTTAATATTAAGTATTTGCTTAAGCATTTCATAAGCCAATAAGACTAAAAAAAAGCATACGCCTTTGAAACGCGTTCAGGGCGTATGCACTATAAATTATATTTCTAGCTCAAAAAATATTCAGACTAGTTGATAAGCTACGACCCTTGGATTGACATCAAATAAGCGATCAATTCAGCCATCTTACCTTTGATCTCTTTCTCATCCAGATATTCTTCCTTTGCAAAGACTTCACCCCAGATTGGCATGGCACGTGTACCGTGGGCTTCCGCCATTTTACGCCCATCAATGATATTGGCAATTTCCAAGATCGGGAATTCCTTCACCCTTCTGTTCCACATAATCTCAGTAAGATCTGCAGGTTGTGTTGCTAGAGTATCCAGCTTTAAACCTTTTCCATCTTCACCATGACATTGCACACATTTCTCCATAAATAGGGCTTTACCACGCATGGCTTGTGCAACCCGAGAATTTTTAGGTGGTTTTTGATCACAGGATATGATCACTAAGAAAAATGCAGAGAACAGTAGTGAAAGAAAACTTATTTTTTTCATGGTATCGT
The DNA here is from genome assembly GCA_013002625.1 of Saprospiraceae bacterium. Taxonomy (GTDB): domain Bacteria; phylum Bacteroidota; class Bacteroidia; order Chitinophagales; family Saprospiraceae; genus RFSX01. Next base: position 3,259 of record JABDJE010000241.1, read on the forward strand.
GTTTTAATTACGTGAATGCCTCATAAGCTACCATAAGCTAAGTTTAATTTCTAATGGCTCAGATGATCTAGGTTAGCAAGAGTGGTAATCTTGGTCATCAATACAAAAAGGGTCCCTTCCAAAAGAAGAAACCCTTTCATATCTACTTATTTATTATTCAAGCTATATCAAACCACTGATATTTCCTTCGTTATCAATGTCGATATTCTCTGATGCAGGATGCGCGGGCAGTCCAGGCATTCGCATCATATCACCCGTGATTGGAACCAGGAATCCTGCACCTGCAGCTATCTCTATTTCTCTTACCGTAATCGTAAAGCCTGATGGTCTACCCAATAATTTTGCATTATCAGAAAATGATTTTTGTGTTTTTGCAATACATACAGGAAGACCATTGAGGCCCAATTTATCAATCGTCCTTAAGTCCTTCTTGGCTTTGGCTGCATACTCAACATTTCCAGCACCATATATCTTGGTTGCAATTTTCTCTATCTTATCTTGTACCGAATCTTCCCAGCTGTAAGTAGGTGTGAAATTGGCTTCGTTTGCTTCAACAATGTCGATGACATGCTGCGCCAGATCCAAAGTACCTTCTCCTCCTTTAGCCCAACCCTCAGCAAGGGCAACCCGTATTCCTTTTTCATTGGCAAAAGCTTGTATAAGAGCGATTTCATCATCGCTGTCATGAAGGAATCTGTTGATCGCAATTACAGGTGTGATTC
>JABDJE010000097.1 GCA_013002625.1 Saprospiraceae bacterium
TCGAGATAGGCCCTAAAATGTCATTTATTGGAGACGTAAGAAGAGAAGATTTGGGTACGGGTGATACTGTTGATCCTTCAGAGTTTTATAATAGCAATGCGCTTGCTGGTGTATTGGGATTCGGTACCTACGTATTGGGTAATGACGGCCGCTTTAGTGGTATACTTGGTCTTCGATTTGAGTATGGTTTCCAGGACCTTGTCAATGCAGATGGTAGAATGGGTGGTGAGATGAATCGTCAACCTGTCAATTATGTTGGTGAGGCTTCAAGCACGGTTCCAATTTTTGCAGGTATTGTATTTGAATTGAACTGGGGTATTGGTGGTGTCGGACAAGCAAGATGTGGTGAAAAATCTAAGTTTATCTGGTTCTAAGAACAACCTACATCTAATAAATACAAAAGGAGACATTCTTTCTTTAAAGATTGTCTCCTTTTACCTTTTAATAACACCCTTTTGCTATATAGACAATGAATTGATACCCTACCCCTATTACAAATAACAAGTTTTCATAATGTATTTTTATTAATATATTTTTTAAAAATTCGTAAGCTTCTGAGTTCAAATATTTTGTTATCTGATTTAGGCTAAATTTCTAGCCAAAAAAAAATCCAGAAAAAAAATCAATTTTTCTCCTGAACAACTTTGAACTTGTGGCGTTCACTTCGTCATGAAGATTTATACATTAGAACGGACGCAACAACTTAAGGTAACATTAGATGAGGCCTGGGATTTTTTCTCTTCACCAGAAAACCTGGATGAGATTACTCCTGGTGATATGGGATTTGATATAATAAGCAAACGACCTATTCCTAAAATGTTTGAAGGTCAACTCATCGAGTACAAGGTAAGACCTGTTTTAAATATACCCATGTATTGGAAAACAAAAATTGTAGAGGTCAACGACAGAGAAAGCTTTGTAGACGAACAACTTAAAGGGCCCTATAAGTTATGGCGGCACAAACATTCGTTTGAGCCAAATGAGAAAGGTGTTCTCATGCGTGATCGCGTAGATTATGCATTGCCACTTGGAATAATAGGACAAATAGGCCACAGCATCTTTGTTAAAAAGAGACTCAATGACATCTTCGATTTCAGATATCAGAAGATTGAAGAGATATTCAGCTAAAGGCGTTAATAATGGAAAGGAATGAGCTTCCAGACAGTGAAGCGCCACCTACTAATCCACCATCTACATCATTCATTGAAAAGAGCTCTTGCGCATTAGCTGGCTTGACACTTCCACCGTAGAGGATAGAAGTGGATTCTGCTACTTCCCGTCCCAGTTTTTCACCGATCAAACTTCGGATATGAGCATGCATCTCCTGTGCCTGATCTGGCGAAGCTGTTTCACCTGTTCCAATGGCCCAAATGGGTTCATAAGCTATGATAACTTGTTTGAACTGTTTGGGGCTCAGATGACAAAGGCTTGCTTCCAATTGTTCGGTCACATAATCGAAATGGCCTTCTGCCTTTCTGACTTCCAGGGGTTCGCCACAACAAAATATAATATTCATATCTTGTTCAATGAGTGCATCCACTTTCTCTTTTAGAATGGCATTGCTCTCATTAAAATATGCTCTGCGTTCAGAATGTCCGATAACCACATATTCTATATTTATAGATTTCAGCATAGGAATGGCAATCTCCCCTGTATATGCCCCACTCTCCTTAGCATGACAGTTTTGGGCAGCAATGTGTAAATTCCTAATCGGGAAAGTAAGATCTGATAAGGATTTAAGATATACATAGGGTGCAGCCAGTATGACCTGTGTGTCCGAGTATATATCCAGTTCGTTTGAAATGTATCGAGCTAACTGTAAACCTTCATCTAAAGTGAGGTTCATTTTCCAGTTTCCCGCAGCAATTTTTTGTCGCATATTAAATCAATTGACCTTGAGAATGCCAAAGTTAGATACATTTTTTACATTTTTGATTTATAAACTAAAATCCTAATCAAATTGGAAAACCTAAGTCCATACATTCATCGAGATATAAGTTGGTTATCTTTTAATTATCGCGTTTTGCAGGAATCAAAAGACCCTAATGTGCCCTTGCTCGAGCGTATTAAATTTCTTGCCATCTACTCTTCTAATTTGGATGAGTTTTTCAGGGTTAGGGTATCCAATCACAAAAACCTTGTTCGAGCGGGTCGGAAAACATTTAAAAATCTTGAGTTTGAGCCTGCACGCATACTCAATGAAATTCTTAGAACAGTCAATGTACAGCAAGAAGAATTCAGTAGAATCTTTGAGAAAGAAATTATTCCGGAACTCAAGGAACATAATATATATATAAGAAAGCAAAAGCAGCTTAATGCTGAGCAAACAGAATTTATTGAATCCTTATTCAATGAGAAAATAATACAGTTTGCTCAGCCCGTTCTTTTAAGAGAAGATAAAATAAGACCATTCTTAAGCAATGGCTCTCTGTATCTGGCTTTGTATATGCGTAGTAAGAATACAGAAAATAAAAAGAAGTACTATGCTATTGTAAAGGTCCCTTCAGATCAGATGGAACGATTTGTCGTGATTCCATCCAGGGAAAAAAATAAAAAGGAATTAATGCTTCTGGATGATATTGTCAGGTATAATGTGGTCAATATCTTCCCCGGCTTTACGATTCAAAATGCGTATTCCATAAAGCTTACCCGAGATGCGGAATTGTATATTGATGATGAATACAGTGGAGACTTATTAGAGAAGATAAAAAAGAGTCTTGCAAAGCGTGATGTTGGTCTTGCTTCAAGACTGGTCTATGACAGAAATATGCCAAAGCATTTCATCAATTATCTGATGAAAGTATTTGATCTGGAGACCATAGATCTTCTCCCGGAAGGAAAGTATCATAACAACTCTGATTTTTTTAAGTTTCCAAGTTTTGGCATGGATCATTTAAAAGATATTGATCTTGAGCCGCTGGCCTATGCACCCATTGAAACATCTGAAAGCATATTTGATGTAATCAAAGAGCGTGACCATATGCTTTATTTCCCGTTCCATAGTTATGAGTCGGTCATTCGATTTTTTGAAGATGCTGCTGAAGATCCGCATGTAACCCACATCAAAATACTTCAGTACCGCGTTGCCTCGACCTCCCGAATTATGGATGCTTTGATGAAAGCTACTAAAAACGGCAAGCAGGTTACGGCATTCATCGAGATTAAGGCAAGGTTTGATGAAAAGGCCAATTTATCCTGGGGTGAAAAACTTGAAAAAGCAGGCGTTACTGTGCTTTATAGTATGCCAGGACTCAAGGTGCATTCCAAGATGGCAATTATTCGACGGGTGATTGAAGGCAAAGAAGAAGTATTCACTTACTTAAGTACGGGGAACTTTCATGAGAACACATCGAAACTTTACACAGACTTTGGCTACTTCACACATGATCCACGGATTGTTGGTGAAGCCATGAGTGTCTTTTCATTTATTGAAACAAAAATTCGACCTCAGGTAGATTTCAAATATATGGGCGTTGGTACGTTTAATTTGAAACCCAAGCTTATAGAGCTTGTCAATAATGAAATCGACAACGCCAAAAATGGTAAAAAAGCAAGCATCACATTAAAAATGAACAGCTTGCAAGATGATGAGATGATTGACCTTTTGTATAAGGCCAGTGAGGCGGGCGTTACAGTAAAAATGATAATCAGAGGTATTTGTTGTCTTGTTCCGCAAATGAAAGGTATATCGGAAAAAATTAAGGCCTATAGTATTGTTGACAGATACTTGGAACATGCCCGTGTGTTTATATTTCATAATGAAGGCAACGAACACATTTACCTTTCATCAGCCGATTGGATGGTACGCAACCTACATCACAGGATTGAGACAATGTTTCCGGTTTTTGACGAAGAGATTCGAAAATTCGTGAAAACGATTATCAAAATCCAGTTAAATGATAACGTGAAATCACGGTATCATAATTTTGAGCTGAACAACCCTTACAGGCGGAATGCGAAGCTTCCAGTTCGGTCCCAAGTTGATACATACTATTATATTAAGCGGCAAGAAGAAAACAGGGATAAATAAAAAAGTCGATATATAAATGCAACAGTGTTACATATTTGATACTTTTATATAGAATTAATCATAATCGGCATGCAATTAGAACTAGAAAAAGAGATCAAAGAACGACTTGCCAACTGGAAATCCATTATTGCCAAGTATCAAGTTCCAGATACAAAGAAGGCTATCATTCAGATGATTAACACATTTGCGCCTTATATTGCTTTATGGGCATTGATGTATTTTTCTTTAAGTTGGTCGATATGGATCACCATCGCTCTGGGTTTCATCAATGCATTTTTCCTCGTCCGGATATTTATTATACAACATGACTGTGGTCACCAATCATTTTTGGGCTCACAGAAGTTGAATAATATCATTGGGTTGATTTGCAGTTTCTTTTCTTCTATTCCTTATAAATATTGGGCAAAGGTACACAACCACCATCATGGACACACAGGACAACTTGAACAAAGAGATATAGGTGACATTGATTTTCTGACCGTGCGTGAGTATAAAAACAGAACATGGTTCGGTCGCTTGAAATACCGTATTTTCAGAATGCCGATTGTATTATTCTTCATTGCGCCGTTCTTTTATTTTACCGTGTCTAACAGATATCCTTTTATGAAATTTAAAGGGATGAAGTTGAAAATAAAATGGTCGCAGGTTCGCAATAATGTGCTCTTGTTGGCTATATATACGGGACTTGCACTGGTCTTGGGTTGGCAGAAGTTTTTGATTATACAATTGATGCTCATAGCCATGTTTTCTGTCATCGCCTTTTGGTTTTTCTATGTGCAGCACCAACATGAAGAAGCCTATAATCAATGGCGCAAGAACTGGGACTTCCTAGTTGCTTCCGTAAGGGGGGCTACCTATTATAAGTTACCAAAAGTATTCCAATGGTTGACTGGTAACATCGGGATTCACCACATTCACCATTTGAGTGCTCGAATTCCTAACTACAATCTTGAAAAATGCATGAAGGAGAATCCAATATTGACGCAGTATGCCAATATTTTGACTTTCCGAGAATCATTGAAATGCATGAAATACAAGTTGTGGGACGAACATCGTCAGCGGATGATTTCTTGGAAGGAATTCTATCAATTGGAAAAAAAGAAATTGGCTTACTAGCTTATTGTGTCTGAATATACGCCTATTTCATGTGATGTATACGACGCGCTTATCTTGATCATTCAGAGAAAGCTCAAGGTCAATATCGTTTTGAAATCCGGTGCGCAATTCTCAGCTGTTCCCATAGATATATTCACCAAGGAAAAACGTGAATTCCTTAAAACTGACACACATCAGATATTGGACTTTGCCGATATAGCGATGGTTGATAATCATAGATTTGACAAGGTCTGTTTCACACATGGATCTTAACAGTTGGCAAAACGGAGGGCACTATTTTGAGTCTGATTCAGGTCTCATTTACTATAGAGAATATCATCCTAAAAAAGAAAAGACCTTAGTCTTTTTGCATGGATACCCTACCTCATGCCTTGATTATAAAGCATGTATTAAATACTTCACAAATTACCGCATCATAGTTCACGACCATTTGGGCTTTGGCTTGAGTGACAAACCTGAGGGGGCTCAATACTTATTGACAGAGCAGGCAGATGTGGCTGTAGCACTTTGGCAATACCTGAAGGTAGACCATTGTACAGTTGTTGCACATGATTACGGCACTTCAGTTGCGACGGAATTACTTGCAAGGCATAATGCGGGATTGTTATCAATTAACATAGAGAGCCTGGTTCTTTGTAATGGCAGTATGTTGATTGAGATGTCACAACTACGGCCTATACAACGCATGCTAAAACATAGATGGTTAGGCCCTCTTGTTGCCCGACTGGCAAGCTTCAACACCTTTAAGCGCAATATGAATCGGATTGCAGCAGCAGGATTTACACACGATAATGACAGTCTGAATTTGCATTGGACATTATTGACTATTAAAGGTGGAAGAAAGGTCCTCTCAAAGATTACAGGATATATTGATCAACGCTATGAACATTATGACAGATGGATTGGGGCATTGTCTGAATTTACAAAACCTACACTCATACTTTGGGGTGCTCAAGACCCTGTTGCTGTTATCGCCATGTCAGATAAGCTGTCGACAATTATACCCAACAATAAGGTGAAGATTCTAGAGCACTGTGGCCACTACCCTATGCTTGAAGATGCCCAATCATGGAGTAAGGCGATAATCGAGTTTCTTAATTAATGTAATCCAATACCTTATCTCCAACGGTCAGTAATTCTCCCGATACTATGGTTTTGGCACATGCCTTAACTTTCGGCATTTCATATTTGTAATAGAATTTCATGGTATGCAATTTACTTTCGTAGAAATTGCGACTGATTCCTGTTTCTGAATTTAATCGTTCGATTGACTTCAGTCCCATGTGAAGCCATTGCCAGCCGACAACGGTATAGGAAAATAAGTCCATGAAAATAGTGGCATCCGCTAAATAACTTTGATACGCCTTTTGCATGGCAAATGGCATAAGATGACCCAAAGTAGATTGGACGGTCTGCATAGCATTTGTCAATTGGTCAGCATAGGGCTTCAATGATTCATGCTTTGAGGCTTCTTTGATCGTATGCGTTATTTTTTCCTGTAAGATACCCAGTGCCTTACCTTCTGCCATTGGAATCTTTCTTCCTAAAAGGTCAAGCGATTGAATGCCGGTAGTACCCTCATAGATAGGCATAATTCGAATGTCTCTATAGTATTGTTGCAGCGGGAAATCCATACAGAAGCCATAGCCTCCTAGCACTTGCAATCCCTGATCTATGGTATCCTTTCCTTTTTCGGATGGAAATGTTTTAGCCACTGGGGTTAATAATTCCAGTAACAAGTGGTGGGCTTCAGAATCTGAATCGTTGTGTACCTTGTCTTCTAATGCACTGCAGTAGAATATAAGCGACAACGCACCTTCAAGAATGGCTTTTTGAAATAGCAGCATTCTTTTAACATCGGGATGATTAATGATAATCGTTTGTTCTGCATCGACATTTTTCTTTCCATCCTCGGTCAATGGACGACCTTGAGGTCTTTCCTTCGCGTATTGAAGCGATGCATAGTAAGCCGCAGTAGCAGTAGAGGCTGCTGTGAGTCCCACATCAATGCGTGCGCCATTCATCATTTGAAACATATAAGATAACCCCTTATTGGCTTCACCTACCAACCAGCCCTTGCAATTCTCATTTTCTCCAAATACCAGATGAACAGTTGAATAACCTCGTTGTCCAAGTTTTTGGAAATCACTGGCGGTAAAAACATCGTTGTAGCTAAGCGTTCCATCATCTTCAATGCGATGCTTGGGAATGATAAAAAGCGATATCCCTTTGGTGCCTTTTGGAGCGCCTTCAATTCTAGCCAGTGTCAGATGCACAAAGTTGTCGCAACCCTGATGATCACCGCCAGAAATGAATATTTTCTGTCCTTTGATACTATAGCTGCCATCTTCATTGGGTGCGGCTGATGTTGTAATATCTGACAATGAACTTCCTGCCTGGGGTTCCGTTAATGCCATGGTACCACCCCATTCTCCGGAAAGCATCTTGGGCACATATTTATCAAAGAGATCTCTGGTGGCAAAATTGGCTATAAGCGATGCAGCCCCTGCAGTCAAATTCAAATAGCCGGGCAAATTGTTATTGGCACATTGCAGAATATGTGAAGTTGCTGCAAATATCACACGTGGCATCTGAGATCCCATGTCTTCATATTTAAAGTAAGCGCCCAGGTATCCATTCTCGCCCCCTTCCTTCATAACCTTTCCAATCTGTTCATGGGAATAGACGACACCATCCTTATAATGTACAGGTTGTTCATCCATTTCTCGGAAATAAGGATAGAATGATTTGTCAGCCCAATCTTTAATAGAATCTAACAGAATATTGATGCCATCCTGATCGTAATCCTGATAGGCTTCGTATTTAAGAATTTCATCCATATCCAATACCTCAAACAGATAAAATCTGAGGTTATCCATATTAATATATTGCGCCATAGTTAAAATATTTATTAATTATCACCTGTGAGACCAAGATAATCCTAATAAATCTAAATTAAATAATTTAACTTAGAGTTAAATTTTTAAATAATTCATGAAATATAACATTCGTAAAGCTGCAGTCCTCGGATCAGGTGTAATGGGTTCAGGCATTGCATGTCATCTCGCAAATATCGGATTGGAAGTTGTCATGTTGGATATTGTTCCCTTCGATCTTAATCCTGAAGAAAAATCCAATACTGCTCAAAGGAACAGGATAGTTAATGGCGCATTAAAAGCTGCCATCAAGAACAAACCGGCGGCATTATATAAAAAGGATTTTGCCAAGCGTATAACGACCGGCAATTTCGAAGATGATTTTGACAAGATAGCTGATGCTGATTGGATCATCGAAGTCGTCATTGAGAAGCTAGACATTAAGCAGCAATTATTTGAACGTGTTGAAGCCATTCGAAAGGAAGGCGCACTCATCACCTCCAATACATCAAGTATACCCATCAAGATGCTTGTAGAAGGTAGAAGTGATGATTTTAGAGCACATTTCTGTGGAACGCATTTCTTTAACCCGCCCAGGTATATGCGCCTCCTTGAAATTATTCCACATGAAGGCTGCAAACAGGATGTTATAGATTTCTTCATGGATTATGGTGAGCGGTTCCTTGGAAAACAAACGGTGCTTTGCAAAGATACACCTGCCTTTATAGCCAATCGAATTGGGGTTATGTCAGGTTCAAGAATGTTTGAGCTTACCGAAAAATATGGATTCAAGATTGAAGAGGTGGATGCCTTAACC
>JABDJE010000110.1 GCA_013002625.1 Saprospiraceae bacterium
AGAACTTGAAGATCAAGCTAAGAACAAATTTATAATTTTGACGCGCAAAATAGCAGTCTGAATGAAGACTAATACATTTAAGATCAAAAAAGGCCTGAACATCAAGCTGAAGGGAGAGGCCGACAAAGTACTTTCAGAGACAAACACTTCTGCGATCTGCGCGATTAAACCGACAGATTTTGTTGGGCTTATTCCTAAGCTTGCCGTCAAACAAGGTGATGAGGTTAAGGCTGGAGACGTTTTGTTCTACGATAAGAGCAATGACAAGGTGAAATTCACTTCTCCTGTGAGTGGTGAAGTAGCTGAAGTTGTCAGGGGAGCCAAACGAAAAATAATGGAAGTGAGGGTCCTTGCAGATAAAGGGACCACATACAGATCATTTCAGACTGATGGAATAGGTTCAGATGCCGCTAAGATCAAAGAAGTATTGTTGGAGAGCGGTTGTTGGCCATTTATAAGACAAAGACCTTTCGGAGTCATTGCAGACCCTGAGGATACACCTAAAAGTATTCATATATCTGGTTTTGACACAAACCCTCTTGGACCAGACGTTAATTTTATTTGCCGTGGAAATGAGACGCATTTAAAGTCTGGAGTTGAGGTTTTAAAGTATCTAACAAGTGGAAAGATCCATTTAAACCTTAGTTCAGATGCTGGTGCAGATACTTCTTTTAAGGATATCGAAGGGATTGAAAGAAATTATTTTTCTGGGCCACACCCTGCGGGAAACATAGGCGTTCAAATTCACAAAATTGAGCCGATAAGCAAAGGCGATATTATTTGGTATTTATATCCACAAGAAGTGATCACGATTGGAAAGTTGTTTTCAACAGGACATTTAGATATGTCTAGAATTGTTGCTCTAACGGGAAGTCAAGTAAAAGGCCCAAAATACTTTAAAACGATCATTGGAGCTCAGTTGAATACTTTGGTGGAAGATAATCTTGAAGAAGGAGATAATAGGGTGGTTAGCGGAAATGTACTTACCGGATCTACAGTAGGTAAAGATGGATTTCTGGGTTTTTACGATAGTCAAGTAACCGTACTACCTGAAGGGAATGAGTATAAATTCTTTTTAACAGATGGATGGCTTTCGCCTGGTCTGTCAAAAAAGAGATTTAGCATGAGCAGGGCATATCCGTCTTGGTTATTTCCAAATAAAACTTACGAGTTGGATACCAATATCAATGGTGAAGAAAGAGCTTTTGTAGTTACTGGTCAATTGGAAAAAGTCTTTCCGTTTGACATTTATCCAATGCAGCTGATCAAGTCGATAATGGTTAATGATATTGATCTCATGGAAAAACTTGGTATTTACGAAGTTGACGCGGAAGATTTTGCATTGTGCGAGGTAGTATGTACATCTAAGATCAATATTCAAGAAATTGTCAGAGAGGGATTAGAAAATTTAAGGGCCGAAATGGCTTAATTTATAATATGAAGTTTTTAGAGAACTTAGTAATTAACAAGATCAGGCCAAATTTTGAGGAAGGCGCTAAATTGGAGAAACTATATCCAATGTATGATGCGCTCGAAACCTTTATGTTTACGCCTAATCATGCAACCAGGTCGGGCTCACACATTAGAGACGCCATAGACTTGAAAAGAACCATGATGATGGTGATCTTGGCTCTTGTGCCTTGTCTACTTTTTGGAATGTGGAATGTAGGTCATTGGCATTTTTTAGCAATAGATGAAACCGTAGACTTTTGGGAAAAGATGATGTATGGAGCAATGAAAGTGCTTCCTATTGTCCTTGTTTCGTATGCCGTGGGATTGGGAGTCGAGTTCATTTTTTGCATCATCAAAAAACACGCGATCCAAGAAGGATTTCTGGTAAGTGGAATGCTTATTCCATTGGTTATGCCGCCAGACATTCCTTTATGGATGGTTGCAATGGCAACAATTTTTGCTGTATTAATAGGTAAGGAGGTATTCGGTGGAACTGGAATGAACATTTTGAATATAGCACTTACGGCTCGGGCGTTCATATTCTTTGCCTATCCAAAAGATATTTCTGGTTTTGTATGGATCTCTGGCTTCAATACGGAATCAGAAAATCTTGGATTTGCAGATGGCTACACAGGAGCTTCAGCCTTGGGAGAGCTTGCTAACACGGTGGGTCAAGGAATGAATAATCCTGAAATGACCCAGTATACCCAGTATTTTCAGTCAGGTCAGATGTACGATATCTGGAATTCATTTGTAGGTATTATTCCGGGGAGTATAGGGGAAACATCTGTGATCGCTTGCCTTATAGGTGCAGCACTTTTATTGTTTACGGGTATTGCTAGCTGGCGCATTATGGTTTCCTTTTTCTTAGGTGGATTAGCAATGGCAGGAATATTCAACGCTTTTGCTGCAAACGAATTTATGGCGCTTGAGCCATTGCATCAGTTGGTTATTGGTGGATTTGCCTTTGGTGGTGTATTCATGGCAACTGACCCTGTTACGGCTGCTCAGACAAATACAGGAAAAGTTATTTATGGTTTTTTATGTGGCTTTTTAGGTATCATGATCAGAGTATTCAACCCCGCATATCCGGAGGGTATTATGATGGCAATATTGTTTATGAACGTAATGGCACCAACGATCGACCATTATGTGATCCAAAGCAATATTAAAAGAAGAGAGAAAAGATTGAAATTAAAAACAGCTTAAGGTCATGGCAATAAACAAGGACGGAAACGCTTATACATTTTTCTTTGCTTCTGGCATGGTGCTTATTGTGGGTGCATTGCTTGCATTCCTCTTTTTAAGTTGGAAACCAAAATTCGATGAAAATGATGCCGTAAAGAAAAAGATGGATGTACTCGCAGCTATTAATGTAGAGAATATTGATCGAGCAAATGCAAATGAATTATTTGACAAATACATCTCCGAAATAAAGGTGCTTAACTATGACGGTTCGGTAGATGAAAGTGCAGATGGATTGAAGATCGATGTTAAGAAGTCATATAA
>JABDJE010000164.1 GCA_013002625.1 Saprospiraceae bacterium
CTGGTCATCGATTGGAACTTAGAAGAAGTTGCCCATTTGGTCATAGAAGATTAGAATCTCAAATCTTCTACATGTGCATCGGGATATTTATTTGTGTCCATTACAAAAGTTGAAGTCTCTACCTCTATACCTTTTCTGTGTGCAGTTATATTCAAAGTATATCGGCTACCATCTTTTGAAAAAATCATCATTTTTGTAATTGATTTATTCTTTTCGTCCAGGGTGATCCTGAATTTTGCATATTCTGAGTATCTATCTGTCGGCTTAGCTTCAACCTCTTGAAAAGATTTACCGTTTTCTGACACAGTATTTCCCAAAGCAAAAATAAATTCATTGGAATTGTACATTTCAAAAACAGTAGAAGGACTCATAAAGCCTTCATCTTCACTAAAATCAGCATCATTGATTTGAATTTCTTCGATATCCTTCAAATAAACCCAAACCGTTTCGCCATCAGACATGATCTGCTGTTGGCCTGTATTCAATACGAGCTTTTCACCAGATTGAATGAGATATCCTGACTGAGTTTCGGAGCCTTGCCCGGCCAATTCAATCTGCAGATCAAATTCCAATTTATGTGCGTCATATTTATCATAATCAGCTTTTATTTTTTTCAATATGGCAATCGCCTCAGGATCAGATGTTTCGCCTAGATTAGACTGTGCAAAAATACCGGATGAGATAAAACAGAATATGATAATTAAATACGGCATGTTCTTTTTTGTTATAACTCCAAATTTGAGGAATTGTTACAACTATGTCTACAGTTGGCAATTAAACTAATGTTAAAGCGCTGATAGTCAAAACCATCCTGTGCGTACCATTTCAATAGATTAATAGAAAATAAATATATATCTGTCTCTATTTCAAATCATTTAGTTAGATAATATTGTATATTTCTGACTTTAAATTTTATAACGATGTTCATAGATTTAGTGGCAGTATTATTAATTGCCTTCGGATTCTATCAAGGTTTCACCCGCGGCCTAATCAAAACTGTATTTGCGACTTTGTCTGTCATCATTGCCCTTGTAGCTGCTTTAAAACTTTCTCCATTGGCAATAGGTTTGCTTCAAAATACAATTCCTATCAACCCTGCCCTTAATTTTGTTATTGGATTTGTGCTGACATTCATATTGGTCATGGCGCTGATTAGATTTATCGGCAATAAGCTTGATAAATTAATGAAAAGCATACATATCGGGGGTGTGAATAAAATTTTAGGTGGCGGTCTTCTCGGACTTTTCTATGCTATTCTGATTAGTTACGGCTTGTACTTCATGGATAGAATTGAATTGGTCGGTCCAGCACAAAAGGAAAGTTCATATACCTATCCTATCCTAAAAACTCTGCCTAGTGCCACCCAGAAAGCGGGCGAATCATTAAAGCCCGTCTTTAAAGAATTCTGGGACGCCATGTTAGAAACAATGGATGCCATTAAAACGAAAAGTGCCTCCAACGATGAAGGCACTTCTAATTAATTTTGCTTCTTTAAGTGTTCGAGATAATGTATGAGTTCCATCTCGCTTGTAAACAACACCTGTCTCGGCTTGGATCCATTGGCTTCACCAACGATACCCAGGCTTTCCATTTGGTCCACAATTCTACCGGCGCGGTTGTACCCCAGTTGAAGTTTTCTTTGAATCATCGACGTTGAGCCGTGTTGACTTCCAACAACAAGTCGGGCCGCTTCTTCAAACATAGGGTCCAATTCGGCCCAGGTTAAATTTGATCCACCTATTTCACCATTTTCATCCATGACTTCTGGAAGATGGAATGGTTCTGCGAATCCTTGTTGATCACTAATATGTTGGATGGCATTTTCGACTTCAGGTGTGTCGACAAATGCACATTGCAATCTGATGATATCGCTGCCCACAGACAGTAGCATATCACCTTTTCCTATCAATTGCTCAGCACCTTTGCTGTCTAATATGGTTCTAGAATCAATCTGGGACGTTACTTTAAAGGCAATTCTAGCTGGGAAATTTGCCTTTATCATACCCGTGATGATTTTAACAGATGGCCTTTGAGTGGCAATAATTAAGTGTATGCCAATGGCTCTTGCTAATTGAGCCAGCCTCGCAATAGGTAATTCAATTTCTTTACCCGCGGTCATTATGAGATCTGCAAACTCATCAATAACCAAAACAATGAATGGTAAGAATCTGTGCCCGTCTTTCGGTTTAAGCTTTCTGGCCACAAATTTTGCATTGTATTCTTTTATATTTCTAGCTCTAGCGGCTTTCAACAGATCATATCTTTCATCCATTTCAGCTGTAAGAGAATTCAAGGTTGTTATAACTTTTTTAGTATCGGTAACAATCGTCTCTTCCTCATTAGGTAAAAATCCAAGAAAGTGCTTATCCAAATAACTGTATGGGAATAATTCCACCTTTTTGGGATCGATCATAACCAACTTCACCTGTGAAGGGTGCTTTTTATAGAGCAGTGACATCAATATGGTATTGATACCTACCGACTTACCTTGTCCAGTTGCACCCGCAATGAGCAAGTGCGGCATTTTTGCCAGATCGGCGACAAAGACTTCGTTTGAAATCGTCTTACCCAAAACAATCGGTAAGTCCATTTTTGCATTCCGGAATTTATCCGTTTGCACAACCTCTTTAAAGGAGACAATTTGTTTGTTCTTATTCGGCACTTCAATACCTACAGTCCCTTTGCCTGGAATTGGTGCAATAATTCTGATACCCAGTGCGGCTAAACTAAGTGCTATATCATCTTCAAGTTTCTTGATTGATGAAATTTTCACACCTGGCGCAGGTACAATTTCATACAGCGTAACAGTAGGACCAATGGTTGCCTTAATCTTGGTGATCTTAATATTATAATTAAGAAGCGTTTTAATAATTTGATTCTTATTCTCTTCGAGCTCTTCCCTATTAATCTCCATTCTGGAATCTGAATAATCCGTCAATAGATCATAAGTTGGAAATTCGTACCTCGAAAGTTCTTTAGTTGGATCATAAGGCTCAAAATCTTCCCTATTTTCCACTTCGACATAAGTTTTATCGGAATCCATATCTGGCCCGATACCTTTTTTCACATTAGAAGACTCTGAATCAGGGCGCCCTGTTTGAGGCGTTGGCGCTTCCAACTCCAGTTCGAGTTGCGGTTCCCCGTCCGCAGCTGAAGCCTTGGTATGAGGAGACTTTTGGGGCAAAGAATCAGGAAGGTTCAATTCAATACTACTTTGCGGAGATGCATCGAATTGACTCCCTTCATCTTTTGAATCAGTTTTTGGAATGGCCCCCTCTAAGTCTTCAAACAATTTAGGTCTTTGTTTACTGGCCGTTTGTGGCGCAACAAATTTATCTTTTAGCCCTTCTGTTGAAATTTTGAAATCCCATTTCGGAAGGGTTAAGTTTTCAAATCCTGTTGTAAGTTTAATAGGTTCTAGGTTCAATTGAGGATTAAATATCCAAATGATACCACTTGCAATCAAAAGAATGAAGAACAGCACCAGACCAATTTGACCGAGAAATGAACCCAGATATGCGTAAATCGAATATCCCATAAGCCCACCCCATGAAAATGGCGCATTTCTAAATACAAATTCTAATACAACAGAGATAAATGACATCAATACAATACTGTGCATGACTTCATTTACAAACAGCACAAGAGATGATTTTCTTATAAGAGAGATACCAAGTTTAGCGGTGAGATATACTATAAAGAAGGAACTTATTCCAAAACCCCAATAGTAAAATAGATGAGAAGTATATGCACCAAGTCTACCTAGCCAATTTTGTACATGCACGTCACCATTGAATAAGATGGCTGAAGAAAGGTGCAATACCTTATCCTGATCAAATTGCCAGGTAAATAGGTAGGATATAAATGCGATAAATAAATACAGAGATAAGAATATACATAGTATACCCGTAATTTTTCTAAATCTGTCATCGCTGGGAGTCAAAAAAGAACCCTTCTTCTTAGACTTCTTCCTAGTCTTTCTTGCCATTGCTAAAATCGGTAATCAGTAATGAGTAATACAATGCGAATATAATCGTAATTTTCATATTACAAAAAATAATAATCTATTTTATACTGTTTTTCAGTTGATAACACGTTATAAAATATTGTAATATGTAAAATTAGGTGTTTTTATTTCGTTTTAATAATACTATTTTTGCTCGCAAATTAACCCACAGAATGAAGTCAAAAAAGGTATTAATTGCTGGTGCCGGCGGTATCGGTCAGGCAGCAGGTCTCATCCTTGCAGATTCTCAATATTTAGATTGTGAAATTATACTCGCCGACAGATATCTATCCACAGCAGAGCAAGCACAAAATTTTGTGAACGAAGGCGCATCGACTACATTAGCCAGTGCCATTCAAATGCCTTCTGATGGCATGTCAGAAACCCTGGAAAAAGCACTTCAGGAAAGTGATATTATTTTGGATTGCCTGCCCGGAAGTCAGGCCCCTCGCCTTGCTCAATATGCAAAAGACTATAAATTACATTATGCCAACCTGACTGAATATGTGAAAGAAACAAGTGAAGTAGAACAAATCGCCAAACAAGCTGATACTGGATTTATTTTGCAAACAGGCCTTGCCCCAGGTTATATCAATGTCCTGGCCATGCATCTATTTAATAAATTCACTAAAACGTATGGTGTAGAAAAAGTCGATGAAATAAACATGAAAGTCGGGGCATTATCCAAACATGCGAGAGCTCCATTCTTTTATGCCTATACCTGGAGTCCAATAGGTGTGGCTACTGAATATATAAAGGATGCATATATTGTAGAAAATTACCAGACTAAAACCATTCCCTCATTATCAAACACAGAAACCATCTTGATAGAT